>SVQC01000049.1 GCA_015065585.1 Oscillospiraceae bacterium | reverse complement strand
ATACGCGATTTGCATAATGGTATTTTATTACTTTCGTAAGTAAAAAACAAAATAACCACTGCTTTTGCAGTGGTTGTTTTTATTGGCAGGGGCAGAAGGACTCGAACCCTCGACGCACGGTTTTGGAGACCGACGCTCTACCAACTGAGCTATACCCCTATTTATTTTGCTGACTTAGAGTAAATAAAAAAACTGGTGGGGCATCAGGGACTCGAACCCCGGACCTACCGGTTATGAGCCGGGAGCTCTAACCAACTGAGCTAATGCCCCAAATCAGCAAAAACTATTATATCACATTTTTAAAGTTTGTCAACAACAAAAATATAATATTTGATTTTTTATTTATTAATATATCTGTTTTGTGGTACAAACACCATAAGCAACAGTAAAAGCAAATACGGAAGGTCCAAAAATGCCTCGTTTACAATATTTGCCGCAAAGTCAAAAAACAATGCTATTGAATTTTTATAATTATTATAAACTATCATTACTTTTATGATTTCAAAAACGATAGTTACCGGGAAGCATGTGACTATAAGGTGTATACACACAAAGGGATACTGTTTTGAATAAGCCCGTGAGGTATGACAAAGCTTACCTATAAAAAGCAGAATAAGGAAGGTGGAAAACAATACGCATTCAACACCCTTTGCAAAATAAGAAAACTTCTCATAATCAGTATAATTTGCATGTAATACCGATACCTTATAAAAACTCACACCGGCAGTATAAAGTTTTGCCGCCAATAAAAAGAAATCAGGTATAAGAAGATACACATACTTGGCCTTAAGCGCAAGTAAAACCGACACCGAAAAATATACAAGTACACATACGCTATCAACAGGTTTTAAGGTGAGGGTAGCAAAAATTTCTCCGGATTTATATGAAAAATCGGTATTTGATATAAGACGCTCTACAACCAAGGATAAAAACATTATAAAGGTTGCTACCCGCAAATTATGCTGATTTTTTTCGCTATGAAAAAACATTAATCCCTTTTTATATGGCATACATTACTTCCCTTCTGTAAACGGGTATTAAAGAATATGCATCCCAAACATTACTCAATTCGGGATGCATAACTTTGGTACTTTAAATTAGTCTTTCTTCATAGGAGCCTGAGCCTTTAAAGCGGCGCGGGTCTTTCTAACTTCGCCGAGGTTAGCGGTAAGGTCTTCATCAGCCTTGCGCATAATATCATCAACAAAGTCCTGCGCAGCTTTTCTCATTTCACGACTCTTAGCCTGAGCGTTAGCAATGATTTCCTGAGCTTTTTCCTGAGCAAGACGGGTGATTTCCTGTTCTGCTACCTTTGCTTTAGCCTGTTCTTCAGCGGAACGGATAAGATTATCAGCCTCCTGCTTAGCGCTACTGATAATGTTTGCTCTGTCGGTAACGATACCGCGAGCCTGTTTAATTTCGTTGGGGATATTAAGACGGATATCGTCTACAACAGCTCTAAGCTTTTCAATATCCACAAGAACTTTTTTACCGGGCATTTTAATGCCGCTATCAAGGGCTTCGTCAAACTGTTCAAGTAATTCTTCAAGATTCATTTTTCATCTATCCTTTCAATCTGCTAATAATTTGTTTATGAATGATATCAGGGACGAAGCCACTGATGTCACCGCCCATAGAAGCTATTTGTCTTACCATACTTGAGCTTAAATACATATTTTCAGCCTTAGTGGTAAGGAAGAGGGTCTCTACCTCTGGGTTTAATTTGCTGTTGGTAAGTGCCATTTGGAATTCATATTCGAAATCTGACAAAGCGCGAAGTCCTTTTATAATAGCACCTGCATTCTTTTCTTTTGCATAATCAGCCAAAAGTCCGTCAGAAAATTCCACAACCACATTGTCAAGTTCACCGGTACATTTTTTTATAAGCTCTACTCTTTCCTCAGGAGAAAAAGAGCAACTCTTTGCCGGATTAACCATAACAACCACAATTAGCTTATCAAAAAGCTTAGCGGCGCGGTGTATAATATCCAAATGACCTAAGGTTATTGGGTCAAAGCTACCGGGATATATTGCCGTTTTATTCTTCATTTTCCGGTACCTCCATACAGTATTTACTGATGATTATATTTGAGAAACGATAATCCTTCTGTTTTTTAAGAAAACCGTACTCATCTGATAACTCAACATCAGCAGGATGCTCGCAGATTACTTTGCCATAGGGTTTCATCTTATCCTTCAGAAGATTAAGCGCCTTATCATAATGACCCGAATAATACGGTGGGTCCAGAAAACAAATATCATATTTCTCATCATTATTACACAAAGCAACGGTAAAATCACCCTTAATAACCTTAGCGTTGTCCTCTAGTTTTGTGTTTTTAAGATTTTCATTAATAATATTTATTGCCTGAGATGAACTGTCGCAAAATACGGCCTTTGCCGCCCCGCGACTAAGTGCTTCAATACCCATTTGTCCGCTTCCAGCAAAAAGGTCAAGAACATTTGCGTTTTCAAGTTCAAAATGAATTGCGCTGAAAACCGCTTCCTTTACCTTTTCGGTAGTAGGACGAACGCTGTCACCGTCAAGAGTACGCAATCTTGTTCCCCGGGCAATGCCGGTAATAACACGCATAGCAAAACTCCAATTATACTTATATATATTATATTATCACACTAAACATATAGTTTTGTCAATAAAAAATTGTCAAATTATCAAAAATTGCAGATATTTATCAAAAAACCTGCAAATCACTTTGCAGGTTTTTAAGGACTTATTTTATTTTATTGGTTGTTGTATCCTTCTGAATAACGTCGTGAGCGCCACCCTCAATAATACTTGTTGCAGAAACAAGAGTAAGCTTGGCTTTCTGCTGAAGTTCGGGAATGGTAAGAGCGCCACAGTTACACATTGTTGATTTAACCTTCATAAGAGAAAGGTTTACGTTATCCTTAAGGGTTCCGGCGTAAGGAACATAGGAGTCTACGCCTTCCTCAAAAGATAATTTCTTATCGCCGCCAAGGTCGTAGCGCATCCAGTTTCTAGCTCTGTTAGAGCCTTCGCCCCAATACTCTTTAAAGTAGTTGCCGCCAATGTTCACCTTATTGGTCGGGCTTTCGTCAAAGCGGGCAAAGTATCTGCCGAGCATAAGGAAATCAGCGCCCATGGCGAGAGCCAGGGTCATATGATGGTCGTGAACAATACCGCCGTCGGAACAAACAGGAATATACACGCCGGTCTTCTCAAAATATTCATCTCTTGCCTTGCACACGTCAATAAGAGCAGTAGCCTGACCTCTGCCGATGCCCTTTGTTTCACGGGTAATACAGATAGAACCGCCACCAATACCAACCTTGATAAAGTCAGCGCCGCATTCAGCAAGGAACATAAAGCCCTCTCTGTCCACAACGTTACCTGCGCCGATTTTAACGCTATCTCCGTATTTTTCTCTGACAAAAGCAATAGTACGCTTCTGCCACTCGCTAAAGCCTTCTGAGGAGTCGATGCAAAGAACGTCAACACCTGCATTAATAAGGGCAGGAATTCTTTCGGCATAATCTCTGGTATTTATACCTGCGCCTACAACATAACGCTTTTCTGCATCAAGTAATTCATTAACGTTTTCTTTATGTGTATCGTAGTCCTTGCGAAAAACCATATATTTAAGATTTCCGTCTTTAGTAATAATGGGAAGCGAATTTAATTTATTATCCCAGATAATATCATTAGCTTTTTTAAGAGTAGTATCTTCATCACCGCAGATAAGCTTATCAAAAGGAGTCATAAACTCGCTAACCTTGGTAGCCTTGTCCATACGACTTACGCGGTAATCTCTGCTAGTTACAATACCGAGAAGCTTACCACAGCAAGTGCCGTCATCGGTAACAGCAACGGTAGAGTGACCGGTTGCTTCCTTTAATGCAATAATATCGGCAAGTGTTGCATCAGGGGTAATGTTAGAATCACTTACAACAAAACCTGCTTTATAGTTTTTAGCGCGGGCAACCATAGCCGCCTCGTCCTCGATAGACTGTGAACCGTAAATAAAGGAAACGCCGCCTTCTTTAGCAAGAGCTACTGCAAGACGCTCACCCGAAACCGACTGCATAATAGCGCTAACAAGAGGAATATTAATTGTAATAGCCGGTTCTTCGCCCTTCCTGAATTTAACAAGAGGAGTTTTAAGACTTACATTTGAGGGTATACAATGCTCCGAGGAATAACCCGGAACTAAAAGATATTCGTTAAACGTATGAGATACTTCTTCAAAATAAAATGCCATAATTTCCTTCCTCACAATCGTAAAATTAGTATATTGAAATAATTATATTAAATTAAGCAGTTATTGTCAATAAGAAGAAAAATAATCTTGCTTTTCAACTGTTTATTAGGCTTAATTTTTATAAAAATTGTGTATTTTGTTAATATAATCCCATTTTTTAAAATACATTGTTACTGCTCTAAAAATTTATGCAAAAAATTCAGCACGTTTTTTTTATCTGCCGACCACATTGGCGCTATTAAATCTTTTTTGGCTCCGTCCCCCGTAATTCGATGAACCACCGTATCCTTTGGCAAAAGCGATATACATTTTTTTAAAATTTCTGCATATTCTTCTAAAGTAAGGCATTTAATTTTGCCCCTTAAATATTCTTTTTCAAGGTCGGTACCGCGAATAATGTGAAGAAGATGAAATTTAACGCCGTCACTGCCTGCATTTACAACCTGCTTTACGGTCTCAGCTATCATTTCGGTATCTTCACCGGGTAAACCTATAATTATATGAGTGACGACCTCTATACCGTAAGATTTTAAAAGTTTCACAGCCTCAAAATAGACCTCGGTCTTATAGCCACGGCGTATATATTCTGCCGTTTTTTCGTGAACAGTCTGAAGTCCAAGTTCAACGCTGACAGGTTTGATTTTATTAACTCTTGACAGCATTTCGGATTTTTCTTTGTCTATGCAGTCAGGTCTTGTACCAATTGCCAGACCGACTATATAATCAGGTTTAATTGCCTCAAGAAAAAGCTTTTGCAACTTATCACACTTTGCATATGTGTTGCTAAAAGACTGAAAGTACGCAATATATTTCCCGCCTTTATTTTTAGAAGCAACTTTTAACTTTGCCTTTTCAAGCTGTTCTTCAATAGAGCCTTGCTTCAATTCAGCAAAATCTCCGCTTCCCTTTCCCGAGCAAAAGATACACCCGCCATATCCTAAGGTTCCGTCACGGTTAGGACAGGTAAAGCCACCGTCTAAGGAAAGCTTATACACTTTACAGCCGAATTTTTCCCTATAATGCTGATTCAGTGACATATACATACTAAAAATCTACAGCCCTTTTTGTTTTTTAACATTATACACTTTATGCACTTAAAAATCAAGAGAAACGAGGTATATTAAGAAGTTTTAAAACATACAAATATTTTAGAAAATAACCCTTGACAAAGAAAATACCTTATGTTATAATTCTTTAGCGTTGATACGGCACCATAGCCAAGCGGTAAGGCAGAGGTCTGCAAAACCTTTATGCCCCGGTTCAAATCCGGGTGGTGCCTCCAAAAAAGAACGAAGCGATTGCTTCGTTCTTTTTTTATCCAAGCCGACAGGCTTGGTATATCATCACGCTTTAGCGTGTATATCATCGCCGAAGGCGTATATCATCACTCCGAAGGTGTGTATATAATTTTTGTCGGCTTGATGCTATACAAAACTTCGTTTTGATGATATGCAATTCCTACGGAATTGATGATATACAATGCTCCGCATTGATTTATTGCCGCTTTTATGCTATAATACAGCCAAGGCGGTGAGTTATATATGGGATGCTTGTTTTTTCCTTTAGAGTTATTGGTTGACGGTATTATTGAGGGCTGGTTTTACTTGATGGAATGGATAATTCCTGAAAGGTATATTACACGAACGGTCCGAATTGTTTTAAAGGTTTTTGTTTGGATTCTTTCTAGTTTGCTCTTTGTGATAATGTTCCTAGGTGTTTTTGCTATTATTTCACCAGATCCTGATACACATTTATTGGGGAAATATATGATTTTTATACCTCTTGGAATAAGTGTCATTCAAATTTTTTTAGGTATTATTGTGCGTATAATTTCAAAAAAGAAAAAATAAAGAAAATCCTCGGTTTTCACCCAGTTCTTTTTCGGACACGA
>SVQC01000019.1 GCA_015065585.1 Oscillospiraceae bacterium | reverse complement strand
ATTCTCATTGGGTTTTCCTCCTATTTCTTAACTTTATATAAATCCTCTCGGATAAAGTTACAAACACCAGTTAGCAATCGCTAACTGATAGGCTAAAAAAATAAGCCGCAGCCTATTCTTTTACTTTATACAATAATGGCTTCTGCCAATTGTTTGTCGATATTATATCGAGCATCCTTAATGGAAACGGTACAACCGCCTTTGCGGTGGGCAATCACCGTAATGGTTTCACCACTATAACAACCGAGAGAAAACAAAAAAGCATTCAGTTCTTCATCGTCTGTGTTGATTTTCTGAATAATGTATTCTTTTTCTTCTTCAGCTTCCCGCAACGTCATAATTATCACCATCGCACCAAAAGATTAATTAGTTACAGCTAACCATAAAATTTTAAAATGCAGTTAGCCGTAACTAACTACTATTATTATACGGTTTTTCCGCGTTTTGTCAAGAACTTTTTTGAAGCTTTATTGCCTCTTTTTTAATCCTTACGAAGCTTATAATTGATTTTTATTTTTATTTGTGGTATCCTAATAATATGTAAAAATCTTTATTAAATTATCGGGAGATTTAATTATGTCATTAAAGCCGTCTGGTGAAATGTACCTCGAAACTATTTATGTTCTGAGTCTTAAAAAAGATATTGTACGTTCGGTTGATATCGCTGACTATATGAATTTCACAAAGCCCAGTGTCAGCCGCGCCGTCAATCGCTTAAAAGAGGATAATTACATTATAATTAATGAAAACGGACATATTAAACTGACCGACTCCGGTCTTTTAATTGCTCAAAAAATTTACGAGCGCCACACCGTCTTAACAAACGTTTTAATAAGACTTGGCGTTACCGAAAAAACCGCGTTAGAGGATGCCTGTAAAATAGAGCATATCATTAGCGAAGAAACCTTTAAGGCATTAAAAAAACACATAGAGGCAAGATAAAAAAATACCGAGATTCAAGGGAAACTTAATCTCGGTATTTTTATATACTTTCTATTCCTTTTTTGATGACAAGAAATGGGCAATACCATAAGCTACTACCGTTACGGCAAAGAAAATCAAAACGGTAATACTCTTATTTAATCCATTAAACATTATTACGCCGTTGCCTAAAAAATGGATAAGGGTGGCGGCAAAAAGCCATTTCTTATCCCCCCCGCAAACTAAAACGCGGTAAAAAGCAACGCAAATTGCCGCTTCAAAGACATAGGCTATAAGCATTTGCAGTATTTCAAGGAACAAGGTATATGTTCCCATACCTTGTATTTGCTCCACGTTCGAGGCAAAAACCTGACTCACCGTAGCCGAGCTGTTTACAAGATAAATTATGCAGATTACAAGATTGGCCACAGCCGTTATTAAATAGCCGAAAAATATATAGCTTGAAGCATATCCTGCGCCAAAAAGCAAATCGTCGCCTTTTTGTTTTTCTTTAATTACGGCTTTAAGCCACAGAGTTCTTCCGAGCAAAGCGCAGAGAGTTAAAACAAGAGCGTTAACGACAGCAAAGCTTAAATTACTTTGCTCAATTTTATCTTGTAATTTGAGACTTACCGATAGCACAGTATAAAGAACGGAATTAAGTATTGCCGAAAAAAGCACATACACTGCAACGCCGTCGCGAACTCTTTTAAGATTTCCGCCGAACTTTCTTTTAATGCACACTATGGGTGCCACCGCCACAAAAACCGATAAAACACCGTAAAGAATATAAAGAATTATGTTAAACAATTTTTTCGCCTCCGTTTTTTTAGTATAACAGCCAAAATAAAAAAAGTCAATTAACAAGAAATTATCTTTTTCTTGACAAATCAACTTTATAACTGTATAATATTTAGGCTATTTGTGGCAGTATGCCTTCATTTAGCTCCTTGCCGAGCCGATATGCTCGGACAAATGTCCATAAGGAGGTGCAACGCGATGACCAATAAATATGAGGCTGCTTTGATTTTTTCCGTAGCTGGCGGCGATGATGCTGTAAAAGCTTTAAACGAAAAATTCAATGCTCTTATTGCTGAAAACGGTACCATCGAAAATGTTGACGATTGGGGTAAGCGCAGACTTGCTTATCTTATCAACGACGAAACCGAAGGCTACTACGTTTTCACCACTCTCACAGCAGGTCCTGATTTCCCTGCTGAATTAGAGCGTATTGCCGGTATTACCGACGGCGTTCTTCGTGCAATGGTAATTAAAAAATAAAGAGAGGATGCGTTTAAATGTTTAATCTTGTTGTTCTTACCGGTAGACTTACTGCCGACCCTGAACTCAAAACCACACCCAGCGGTGTGTCTGTAACCACCTTCTCTATTGCGGTATCCCGTCGCTATAAGGCAGGAGAAGAAACTCAGGCTGATTTTATTAATATCGTTGCCTGGAGACAAACCGCTGAATTCATTACTAAATATTTCAACAAGGGTAGCATGATAGGAATTGAAGGTTCTATCCAGACTCGCCGCTACACTGACAAGGAAGGTAAATCCCGTACTATTTTCGAGGTTATTGCCAATAACGTTCAGTTTGTAGAATCAAAGCGCGATTCTGCTCCCGCCGCAGGCGAAGTTCCTGCATCTTTCAGTAACGCTTCGGCTAATGAATTTACCGAAGTACCCGGAGAATCTGACGAAGATTTGCCGTTCTAATTCAAAATAGGAGGTCTTTAAAAATGGAAAAGAACGAAAGACCTGCACATAGAAAAGCTCGTAAGAAAGTTTGTCATTTCTGTGCAGACCGCGTAGAAGAAATTGATTACAAGGATATAGCTCGCCTTCGTAAGTTCATTTCCGAACGCGCTAAAATTCTTCCCCGCCGCGCTACCGGCACCTGCGCTGCTCATCAGCGCAAACTGACTATCGCCATCAAACGCGCTCGTCAGGTAGCACTTCTCCCTTACGTTAACGACTAAACTAATAGGGAAATATATAAAGTCACAGCAAAACGATGTGTGGAAATTTCTGCGCATCGTTTTTATTATGTAACACTAACAGCTATAAAAACCTATAAATTTATTGACTTTAAGTATTATGGAAGATATAATTTAATCATAATAAAATATTTTTATTAGGAGGAAAATCATGGATATAAAGTTAGTGCTTTCAAAAATGACACTTGAAGAAAAAATCCAGCTTTTAACTTATGATAACCTGCTTGACACAAAAGGCTTTGAGGAGTTTGGCATTCCGTCTATCGAAATGGCAGACGGTCCAAGCGGTATACATAGTCTGCACGGAAAAGACAAGGAGATTGAGGGCGGCGCCGTTATGTTCCCCACTCCTGCCGTTGTTGCCGCAAGTTGGGACAGAGAACTTGCCTGGCGTGAGGGTGAAGCATTAGCTCGTGAATGTAATTTTCAAGGCGTTGACCTTGCGTTAGCTCCTGGTGTAAACATAAAGCGTTCCCCGTTATGCGGTAGAAATTTCGAATATTATTCCGAAGACCCTGTGCTTTCCGGCGAAATGGGCGCCGCAGTTATCAACGGTATACAGAGCAAGGGCGTAGGTACCTGTCTTAAGCATTTTACAGCAAATAACCAAGAAACTGACCGAACCGCTATAAGCTCTGAAATCGACGAAAGAACTTTAAGGGAAATATACCTTAAGCCCTTTGAAATAGCGATTGAAAAATCCAATCCCGTCAGCATTATGGCTGCATACAACCGCCTTAACGGTGTTTATTGTTCTCAGAACAAATGGCTTTTAAATAAGGTTCTCAGAGAAGATTGGGGCTATGAGGGCGCCGTTATATCAGACTGGGGCGCCGTGCATGATGAAGCGGCAAGTTTCGCTGCAGGTCTTGATATGAAAATGCCAAAAGATGCCGATTTGTGTGAAAAACTTAAAAAGGCCGTTGAAGAGGGCTCTCTGAGTGAAGCTCAAATCGACAGAGCCGCAGAAAATATGATTAAATTAGCCCTTAAAGTAAGCAGTGGCGAAAAAGAGAATTATGATAGAGCTAAGCAGCACAGAATTGCTCAAGAAATTGTAGAAGAATCCATAATTCTTATGAAAAACGAAGAAAATATTTTGCCCATAAACAGAGAAAAGGTTAAAAAACTTGTAGTTTTGGGTTACCTTGCCGAAACTCCCACCGTTATGGGTGGCGGAAGCTCAGGAATGTATAATACCGAGCGTAGCGTTATCGAAGCTCCTCTCGATTTCATAAAGGAACTCGCAGGAGATGATATGGAAGTTATTTATCATCCCGTATACGGTTCTGCCTGGACTTCCAGCTATAATGACAGAGCCAAGAAAACCTGTGACGGTGCAGATATGGCAATCATTTTCATAGGTGACGAGCATTTTGGCGTTGAAACCGAATGTTTCGACCGTTACGGAATCTACTACAACCCCGCTATTGACTGGATGATTAAGGGAGCTTGTCGTACTTGCGACAATATAGTTCTTGTTACACAAAATTCCTGTGTAACCGTACCAAAAAATTTACCCGATAAGGTTAAGGCTATTGTTCATATGGGTCTTAGCGGTGAAGGTGGCGGAAGCGCTATTGCCAAGGTACTTTTCGGTAATGTTAATCCCTCGGGTAAAACCACCGAAACATTTATGAATAAACTTACCGACAGATTAGATTTCCCCGGCGACGGCAAAAAGGTCATTTATGACGAGCGTTGGGCTGTAGGTTACAGATATTATGACAGCCATCCGGATGAGGTTTGGTATCCCTTTGGCCACGGACTCTCCTATACAAACTTTGAATATTCAGATATTAGTGTTGTTAAAGGTGATGACCAAACGGTAGAGGTTGAATTTAAACTGAAAAATGTCGGCAAGGTTTTCGGTAAAGAGGTTGTTCAGCTTTATGTCGGCAAACCCGAAAGCTTCGTATCCAGACCCATAAAAGAGTTGAAAAACTTTGATAAAATTGCTTTACAGCCAAACGAAGAAAAAACCGTTAAGCTTATCCTTGATAAGCACGACTTTGAATATTACAATATCTGTAATGACGGTTGGACTCTTGAAGAGGGCGAATATAACATTATGATTGGCGCATCCGCGGCCGATATTAAACTTACCGCTAGTATAGAACTTTAATTTAAAATCAATCACAAAAAACCGCTATGCAAGAGCATAGCGGTTTTTTATTTTATTCAAGTTCGTGTAGGTATACCGTTCGGGAATTTCGGTGCATATAAACGCTTAGCACTAACCCTACGCCTATATAAAGGCAGGAAAGCGATGTACCACCCGCCGAGAAAAACGGTAAGGTTACGCCGATAACGGGTAAGATGGATAAACACATACCCAGATTCATTGTGATTTGAGCCGTCAGCCAACCAAAAAAACCTACACAAATAAGCTTACCTACGAAATTATTAGTCATTTTTGAAATCATTATACATCTATAGGCAATAAAACAAAGAGAGGCAGCTACTATAAAAGCGCCCACAAAGCCCCACTCCTCGCCGATAGTTACAAAGATAAAATCATTATAACCCTCAGGCACACCTGCTTGTCCCATCTGAGTAAGGCTTCCCTTTAAAAATCCTTGTCCCCATATACCGCCGCCGGCAAGAGCAGTTCTGCCGCGCCATTGCTGCCAGCCGCTTCCCTGTAGGTCGGCTTCAATATCGAACATAGTTCGTATACGCGCCTGCTGGTCAGGATTCATTACAAAAAAGTATATAAGGGGCGCCGCAACAATTACTGCGCCGAAGAATATGAGAAAATACTTTTTATCCACTCCAGAAATCCACATCATACACAGCATCATAACGGCAAAAACAAGGGCAGTACCGTCGTCTCCCTGAAAATGTATAAGAATAACAGGAAGACCGCCATGGATACATACAGGAATTAAGTAACTCAATTTATTTATTTTATCCTTAACCTTTGAAAGATGATAGGAAAAGGTAATTATAAAACAGGTTTTAAGAAGCTCGGCAGGCTGAAAGGTGGTTATACCAAGGTCAAGCCAGGCTTTATCGTCGGTACCCGCAGGTCCTACGCCTATAACGAAGGTGAGAAGTACGGGGATAAGTCCCACAGCGGCAAAAATAAACCAATACTTCGTGAAAAGCTTAAAGTCAAAAAGGGAAATAACTATCGCCGCGCCAACGCCAAGCACCATAGCCACAGCCTGCATAACAAATTGCTTTATACTGCCGGTATATCGGGTAGCCGATAGAACAGAAAGGCAACCGAAAGAGGTACAGAATATGCAGAGAATCAGCATTATTTTGTCAACTTCACGGATATAGTCGGCAATTCGCACCCATATAGCCTTCATATTACGCACTCCTTTCCTCATTTAACTATATTTTATAATATTTTTCCCTTTTTTTCAACTATATATTTTAGTTGCAAGAACTCTTCTATAATGGTATAATAGCATAAGTAACCGAAGGGAGTGCTTTTTTATGACAGTATTTTTGTCCGCTTCCCCCGAGGAAACCGCAAAAATTGCCGAGAATTTCAGTAAAGCCCTTCACGGCGGCGAGGTAATTGCTTTTAAAGGCGGTATGGGGGTAGGAAAAACCCATTTTACCGCAGCTTTATCCAGAGCTTTAGGCTTTACGGGGACTGTAAATTCCCCTACCTTTGCTATCGTCAATGAGTATAGAGGCGGAAGCCTTCCCCTTTTCCATTTTGATATGTTCCGTATTGAAAGCTGGGAAGACCTTTATTCCTGCGGTTTTTTTGATTATATGAATGAAAACGGCGTTATTGCTGTTGAGTGGAGCGAGAATATAGAAAATGCTCTTGACGAAGACGCTATTATTATTTCTATAGAAAAAACGGGCGAAAGCTCAAGAAAAATCACTATAGACGGAGGGGGATTTTAATGAAAATTTTAAGCCTTGAATGTTCGGCTAAAACTGCCTCCTGCGCTATAACAGAAGGTGAAAAAATTATAGCCTCTGCCTTTACCAATGCTGCTCTCACTCATTCCCAGACCCTTATGCCAATGATAAACGGTATGCTCAGTTCCTCTAAAACCGACGTTAAGGACATCGGCGCCTTTGCTATCACTAGCGGTCCCGGTTCTTTTACCGGTATAAGAATAGGCATTTCCGCACTTAAAGGTATGGCTTTGGCAAAAAACATTCCCTGCATTGCCGTATCTACCCTTAATGCGATTGCCTATAACTTTATTGACCGCGACGCTATTGTCTGCGCCGTTATGGATGCAAGATGCAATCAGGTTTACGGCGCGCTTTTCAGAGTTAAAAACGGCAAAATAAAGCGTCTTTGCGAAGATATCGCCGAAAACGCCGATATTTTTAAAGAAAGAATATTAAAAAGCAGAGCAAGATGCCCTATTATTATTGCCGGTGACGGCGCAGAAATGTTTTACCCCAAGGTTATGAGCAAGAAAAACGTTTCTAAAGCCCA
Source organism: Oscillospiraceae bacterium (assembly GCA_015065585.1). Taxonomy (GTDB): domain Bacteria; phylum Bacillota; class Clostridia; order Oscillospirales; family Acutalibacteraceae; genus SIG607. The sequence goes on along the minus strand of SVQC01000019.1, from coordinate 20,296 downwards.
CGCCTCCCTCGTTTTCCAGAATGCAGTAGGTGTAGCTTTAGCGGCAACAGAAAAATATAATTTAGGCGATACAGTTTCTGCCGAAAAACTTTTACCCGTTTATTTACGGCTTCCGCAAGCCGAAAGAGAATTAAAAAATAAAAAAGAAAAGGATAATTTAAAATGAAAATTGCAATAGGTTGTGACCACGGCGGATTAGAACACAAAAACGCCATTAAGGAATTCTTAGAAAATCAGGGACACGAGGTAGTAGATTTCGGTATCTATGAGCAGGTTTCGGTAGACTACCCCGATATTGCTAAAAAGGTTGCCCTTTCCATTAAAAACGGAGAATGTCAGAGAGGCGTTCTGGTTTGCGGAACAGGTATCGGTATGTCTATTGCCGCAAATAAAGTAAAAGGAATTCGCGCCGCCGCTTTAAGCGACCACTTTTCTGCAAAATACACACGTCTTCATAACGACACCCACATTATCTGTCTCGGCGGACGTGTTGTCGGCGTGGGCGTTGCAATAGAGCTTGCCGATATTTTCGTTAATACCGAATTCGAAGGCGGCAGACATCAGACCCGCGTTGATAAAATTACTGCTATTGAAAACGAAAATTAATTGACAAATCATCAGCAAGGTGTTAATATATCTTATGTATTAAAGGCTTTGACGGAAAGAGTAACCGAAAACACAAAGCATAGAGAGAAACTGTCCGGTGAAAATGTTTTCTTTGTTTTTGGGTGAAGACCACTCCCGAGCTGTACTGCGGTAAAAAAGCAGTAACGTTTTCTGCGTTAAAGAGTAAGAGTTAAACTTAAGGTGGAACCGTGTTTTTTGCACCCTTAATGTCCCTTTTGGACATTAAGGGTTTTTATTTTTTAAAAACTCTATTAAAAGGAGAAATTATAATGAAGGCTATTTACAACGACGGCCATGTTGCCGAGGTAGAAAGCAAAGAAGAACAGCTTCATATTCTTCGTCACTCTGCCGCGCACATTATGGCTCAGGCTATCAAAAGGCTTTATCCACAGGCTGATTTTGCCTACGGCCCTGCTACCGAAAAAGGCTTCTACTATGACGTAGATTTAGGGGACGAGAGCATCGGCGAGGAAGATTTGGCAAAAATCGAAGCCGAAATGAAGAAAATCGTTAAAGAAAATCTTCCCATTAAACCCTTTATTCTTCCCCGTGAAGAAGCTATTGCCTTAATGGAAGAAAGAAAAGAAAGCTATAAGGTTGAGCATATCGGCGACCTTGACGAAGATGCTGTTATAAGCTTTTATCAGCAAGGTGAGTACATTGATATGTGCGTCGGCCCTCACCTTACCTATACCAAGGCTTTAAAGGCATTTAAGCTTACCAAAACCAGCGGTGCCTACTGGAAAAACGATAAAAACAATAAGATGCTTACACGTATTTACGGTATTGCTTTTGAAAGTCAGGCTGAGCTTGACAATTACTTATTGCTTCTTGAGGAAGCAGAACGCAGAGACCACCGTAAAATCGGTAAAGAGATGAACCTCTTTATGATGAGCGAGGAAGGTCCGGGCTTCCCCTTCTTTTTACCTAACGGTATGGCTCTCAAAAACGCTCTTATCGATTATTGGCGCAATATTCACTACAGAGAAAACTATGTAGAGGTTTCCACTCCCCTTATTATGAACAGAAGACTTTGGGAAACCAGCGGTCACTGGGACCACTACAAAGACAATATGTATTCCACCATTATCGATGAAGAAACCTATTGTATCAAACCTATGAACTGCCCCGGCGGTGTTATGGTTTATAAAAATCAGCTTCATTCTTACAGAGATTTACCCCTTAGAGTGGGAGAACTCGGTCTTGTTCACCGCCACGAATTAAAGGGCGCTCTTCACGGTCTTTTCAGAGTCCGTTGCTTCACTCAGGACGATGCTCATATCTTTATGACAAAAGACCAGATTACCGACGAAATTATGAATGTCGTTCACCTTATTAACGATGTTTACGAGAAATTCGGCTTTAAATATTCTATTGAGCTTTCCACCCGTCCCGAAGACAGTATGGGTAGCGATGAAGATTGGGATGCCGCAACAAACGGCCTTAAAGGCGCTCTCGAAAAGCTTGGTCTTCCCTACACCATTAACGAGGGTGACGGCGCTTTCTACGGTCCGAAGATTGACTTCCATCTTGAAGACAGTTTGGGCAGAACATGGCAATGCGGAACAATTCAGCTTGACTTCCAGATGCCTATTAACTTCCAGCTTGAATATACCGACGAAAACGGTGAGAAACAGCGTCCTATTATGATTCACCGCGTATGCTTCGGCTCTATCGAGCGCTTTATCGGTATCCTTACCGAGCATTTTGCAGGTAAATTCCCTGCTTGGCTTGCGCCCGTTCAGGTTAAGGTGCTTCCCGTTTCGGAAAAGACTATTGATTATGCTAAGGATATTTACGAAAAGCTTCGCGCTGCGGGAATTCGCTGTCAGCTTGATGACCGTAATGAAAAAATCGGTTATAAAATCAGAGAGGCTCAGGCTGTTGACCGCGTTCCCTATATGCTTATACTCGGTGCTAAGGAAAGTGAAAACGGTACTGTTTCTGTAAGAAACCGCGACACACTTGAAACAGTAGAAATGACAGCCGAGGATTTCCTTAATAATCTTTTAACAGATATAAAAAATCGCCAGTAATATATTGACAAATATATTTTCATAAAATATAATAAAAAAATAAATTTTAAAAAGGTGTGATTCTAAGTGAAAAACGAATATTTACTTACTGTTCTTGAATCTGTGAAAAAACGTAATGCCGGCGAGCCCGAATTTATTCAGGCTGTTACCGAAGTTCTTTCCAGTCTTGAACCCGTTGTTGAACAGCGTCCCGATTTTGTTGAGTCAGGTGTTATTGAGCGTATGGTTGAGCCTGAGCGTCAGATTGTTTTCCGCGTTCCGTGGGTAGACGATAACGGCAAGGTACAGGTTAACCGCGGTTTCCGTGTTCAGTTTAACTCCGCAATCGGCCCCTACAAGGGCGGTCTTCGTTTCCACCCCTCTGTTAACGCTTCTATTATCAAGTTCTTAGGTTTTGAGCAGACCTTTAAGAACAGCCTTACCAGCCTTCCTATGGGCGGCGGTAAGGGCGGTTCCGACTTCGACCCCAGAGGCAAGTCTGATGCTGAAGTTATGCGTTTCTGCCAAAGCTTTATGACCGAACTTTACAGACACATCGGTCCCGATACCGACGTTCCTGCAGGTGATATCGGCGTTGGTGCAAGAGAGGTTGGTTACCTTTACGGTCAGTACAAGAGAATTTGTAACGAATTCACCGGCGTTCTTACCGGTAAAGCCGTTCCCTCCGGCGGTTCTCTTATCCGTCCCGAAGCTACCGGCTTCGGTGCTGTTTACTACACCGCTGAGGTTCTTAAATCCTTTGGTGAGGATATCAAGGGCAAAACCTTTGCTGTATCCGGTTTCGGTAACGTTGCTTGGGGTACTGTAAAGAAGATTACCGAGCTTGGCGGTAAGGTTGTTACCATTTCCGGTCCCGACGGTTACGTTTATGACGAAGATGGTATCAACACCGAAGAAAAAATTAACTTTATGCTTGAAATGCGCGCTTCCTGCCGTGACAAAGTTCAGGATTATGCTGATAAATTCGGTGTTCCCTTCTTTGCAGGTAAACGTCCTTGGGAGGTTAAGGCTGACGTTGTTATGCCTTGCGCTACCCAGAACGAAGTTGGCATAGATGACGCTAAGAACATTATTGCCAACGGCGTTAAATACTACATAGAGGTTGCTAATATGCCTACCACCGAAGAAGCCTTTGCTTACCTTAAGGAAAACGGTGCTGTTATCGCTCCCTCTAAGGCTGTTAATGCCGGCGGTGTTGCTGTTTCCGGTCTTGAAATGAGCCAGAACTCTATGAGATACAGCTGGACTGCTGAAGAAGTTGACGCAAAGCTTAAGCAGATTATGACCAATATCTACAAGAGCTCCTTTGATGCCGCTAATGAATATGGCCTTAACGGTGACCTCGTTGCCGGCGCTAATATTGCAGGCTTCTTAAAGGTTGCTGAAGCTATGAAGTGGCAGGGCTGCTGCTAATAATTAATAATATAAAAGAAAACTGTTTCGTCAATGACGAAACAGTTTTTTCTTTTGCGTTATAATTTATTTTCTACCTAGTTTTGAAAAGAATTGGAAGGTTAAAGGCCAGATTATACCGCCGGCAATAACCACCATAAAATATCTTGCGCCGCGTGCAACAAATTCATTAACGAAAATAAGTTCAAAGGGGGTTCTAAGTCCCTCTTTAACGCACATTACAAGCGCCATACCGCCTATAACCTTTAAAATCTGAGCCCACCACACCGCTTTGGTATCAAAGTTTGTTCTTTTACTATCAACGGTATATACCACCGCCAAGCCTAATATACAGCCAAGAAGGGTACTTGCGTTTTTAATAGCCGAATGAAGATTTTCATTCTTTTCGTGATTAAATAAAAGAAAATATAATAGTGCGCCCACTACGGCAAGGGTCATAACGGCAATTATTATATACATTACCTTAGGACTTTTTTCCGCTTTTTTAAAAAGAGGGTAAGCGGCAAAAATGAGAAATAAAGCAATTGCCACCGACACGCCCACATCTAGCGGGGTATGAACCCCGAGATAAAGGCGGGAAAAAGGAATAAGTATGCACATAATAATGCATATTATACGAAGTGCCTTATTCTTGTTTGCTCTTGCCACACCGCCGAAAAGTCCCACAGAGGTTTGAGTGTGGCCGCTTGGGAAGGAGTATCCCGTTGCCGCCTCTCTTGCCGATTCAACGATTGTAAAGGCAGGGTCTTTTACCCAAGGGCGCGGTATTTTAAAGGTCATTTTAAGTACCTGATTAGTTACCGTTCCCGCAAAACCGGTGAGGAGAAGATAATATCCCTGCCACTTATCAACGCACCAGAAAATTATCATTGACACCGCCATAAATACCGTTTCGTCTCCGCAAAGGGTTATTACCGAAAAGAAGAAATCCAAAACGCCGTTTCTGATATTTTCAAGTAAATACAAAAGCTCCATATTATTTCAAATCCTTTGTTTTATTATATGCGGCTATTACCGCTTCCATAGTTGCGCTTCTGAATTTTCCCTTTTCTAGAGTCCTTACACCCTGAATGGTAGTGCCACCGGGAGAACACACCATATCTTTAAGTTCAGCCGGGCTTTTGCCCGTCACATATATGGTTTTTGCCGCGCCGCTAACCGTCTTTGCAGCATAAAGAAGCGCCTTTTCTCTTGTAAGTCCACAGGCAACACCGCCGTCGGCAAGAGCCTCAACAAACAAATCTACAAAGGCAGGTCCACAGCCCGAAAGAGCAGCCGCCGCATCAATTTTTTCTTCTTCTATAAAGTCAACCAATCCTGCAAAGGATAAGGCATCGGTTACTTCAGCAAGTTCATTTTCTAAAACCAACTTATTAGCAGTATAGAGTATAACTCCTTCCTCTACCGCCGCCGCAGTGTTAGGCATAATTCTTATAACCTTAACAGGCTTTTGACAAAGCTCCTCAATGGTTTTTATATCCTTTCCTGCCGCCATACTGATAATAACAGTATCTTCATTTATAAAATCCTTAACAGCAGCAAAAAGCTTAGGGAACGCCTGAGGCTTTACACCGATAAAAAGGTACTTACAGCTACTTGCGGTTTCGGTATCACAGGTTACGTAAACCCCGAGCTTTTCAAGGCGTTCTTTCTTATCTTTACTATTATCACAAGCGCAAATATCTTTGGTACCCGCCTTTTTAAGCACGGTATCAAGAATTATTCCACCCATATTACCGCAACCGATAAAGCCAAATTTATACTTCATTAGCGTATTTCTCCCTTTCCGTTAATTATATATTTATAAGTGTTCATTTCGTCAAGTCCCATTGGGCCTCTTGCATGAAGACGCTGAGTAGAAATTCCGATTTCACAGCCCATACCGAATTCTCCGCCATCGGTAAAACGAGTAGAAGCATTTACGTAAACCGCCGCGCTATCCACAGTTTTAGTGAAGAATTCAGCATTTTCCTTATTTTTTGTAACTATAGCCTCGCTGTGCCTTGTAGAATGTTCTCGAATATGCGCTACCGCCTCCTCTATGCTATCAACAATCCTTACGGCAAGTATATAATCGAGGAATTCGGTATCAAAGGACTTCTCATCTGCCTTTTCTCCGTTTATTATGTTTATTGCTCTATCATCAAGAATAAGTTTACATTTATCTCCTATTCTTGCCTTTAAGCACTTTAAAAAGTTTTCGGCAACCGCGCTGTGAACAATACAAACCTCAGCCGCATTACAAACGCTTGGACGGCTCATTTTAGCATTTTCTACAATATTAACGCCCTTTTCTATATCGGCAAACTCATCAATATAAATATGGCAAATACCTGTTCCGGTTTCAATACAGGGAACCTTTGCATTATCAATGCAGGCTTTTATAAGCCCTGCGCCGCCGCGTGGAATAAGCAAATCAACCCTGCCCTCTGCCGCCATTATTTCATAAACATCTTCTCTGTTTGCAGAATCGGGACAATTAATAAGATTTTCCGAAAGCCCCGCCTTTTTAAGACCATCCTTTAACGCCTTTTCTATAGCCTTTACAGAGTTAAAGGCTTCCCTGCCGCCGCGAAGAAGGGCAACGTTACCGCTTTTAATAAGTATTGCCGCCGCATCTGCCGTTACATTAGGCCGGCTTTCATAAATTACGGCTACCACGCCAATTGGTACCGAAACTTTTTTAAGCACAAGACCGTTATAAAGGTTTTTTTCTTCTAAAACTCTGGAAACAGGGTCGGGAAGCTCTGCAACCTTTCTTATGCCCTCCGCCATACCCTCTATACGCTTTTTGTCAAGGCGCAAGCGGTCAGCCATTACACCGTCACCATAATTTTCAAGGTCAATTCTATTAGCCGCCAATATGTCATCAGAATTTAAAATAAGGCTGTCCGCCATAGAAAGCAGTCCTTTGTTTTTCTGCTCAGTATTAAGTGTAGCGGCATAGGTTCTTGTCCTAACCGCAATATTTATAAGTTCATTTACAGTCATTATGCTTTCCTTCCTATAAAACGGGTGCCAGCCTTTTTTCCGTCAAAAATATCATAAAGTACGTTAGGGTCGCTGCCGTTAGCAATAACCATATCTATACCATTTTCACAGCAAAGCTGAGCCGCGTGAATTTTGGTAACCATTCCTCCCGTACCGAGAGACGAACCGCTTCCCCCTGCAAGAGAAATTATATTTTCATCAATTCCCTCTACCGTATCAATAAGGGTTGCGCTCTTATCGGTTTTTGGGTCGGCGGTATAAAGACCGTCAATATCCGAAAGTAAAATAAGAAGCTCTGCCGACGCGCCCACGGCCGTCATAGCTGAAAGGGTATCGTTATCGCCAACCTTAATCTCACTTGTTGCGACAGTGTCATTTTCATTAATTATAGGCAGTACATCAAGCTCGATAAGTCTATCTAAAGTATTGCGGAAGTTTTCATAACGGTCAGCATGAGAAAAGTCATCCCCCGTCATAAGAATCTGAGCGACGGTATGATTATATTCAGAGAAAAGCTTGTCGTAAACATACATAAGCTCACACTGTCCTACAGCGGCGGCAGCCTGTTTTGTTGGAATATCAGCAGGTTTTTCTTTAAGGCCAAGTTTACCAACACCCATACCGATAGCGCCCGAGGACACCAGCAGTATTTCGTTACCTGCATTCTTTAAATCGGATAAAACCTTACAAAGATTTTCTATGCCCTTAATATTAAGATTTCCGTTACCGTAGGTTAAGGTAGAGGTGCCTACCTTTATTACTGCTCTCATAATTATCCTCCGCAAATTATATTTATTTAAGTATACTCTAACACATATTTAATGTCAACAAATAAGCGGTAACAGAGAACTGTCACCGCCTTATTTATGCTTTTAATATTGCCCCTATAGCAAAGGGTTTATTAAAGATTTCGGTTATAGTCACCTTTACGGTAACCGGAGTTTTATTTTCAAATACAGGATACTGCCACATATAAGCACCCCAACCGCCAGTAAAATTCGCATCAATGTAGGTAATAACGCCGTTTACATCAATCTTGATTTTACCCGAGGGGGCGACGTCCATTTTTGCAAGTAAACGAAGACTGCTCACATTTTCAAAGGTTAAAACAAGAGGCTCTCCTCCGCCCTCGGTTTTAAATCCGGTGACAAACTTACAATGAAGCCCTTTTGCTCTGTACCAACTACCCATACTGTCAGGAGTTAAGTCGTTTTCGAAATAAATTTCGCCGTTCATAAATTCTAGACTTTTAGCATTAAAAGGCTCAGGCAAAACATACTCGGTATCGTTATTTATATCGGCGTATATTTTTTCAAGCATATTAACGATAAGGGTTGCTATAACGGCATGTCCGCTGTCATTAGGATGAAGATTATCGTTTGACCAGATTTCTTCTACAGCCATTTCGCCGCTTTCTATCTGATTCCAAAAACCCTTAGAACAGCTGACCGACGGAAGATTATAGTGATTTGCAATTTCACACTGTATTTTTTCGGCGCTGTCTTTTGGACCGTTAGTGCTTTTTGCAGTTAAAAACAGCACGGCAACACCCATTTTATTATCATTGCTTAAAAGACGGCGTAAAACAGCCTCATAGCTTGCAGAATAGCAATCTCCAGCCGTACTGTCTAACGGAGAATATGTACCGCCTATTCTGTTTTCACAGTCATCCTTATCATTTACCGAAAATTCAGCCAGAACAAAATCGGGTTCAAAATCCAAAACGTGTTTTTTTAGGCGGTGTACACCAATATTCGAATTTGTTGCGCCAATACCGGCGTTAACAAATTTAATATCTGATTTGGGGAATTTTTCCTTCCACCATTTATAAACCAGATTTGCAAAACAGCTTTCACTGCTACTGGCCGCTGACCCTGCAGTTATCGAGCCGCCAAAAAAAGCAATGCAAACGCTTTCTCCGTTTTCTGCCTTTCGCATAGTTTTGGCGATACGAGAATAGTTTCCGAGATTAACAAGTGAATTATCTGTCATTTCTCTTGTTAATTTTTTAATACCCGCAAAATCCTTAAGTTCATCATAAAATTTCATAATAGCACCTACTTTAAAAATCCGTTAACAATTTGTTCCTCTGCTTCTTTTTCGCTAAGCCCCAAGGTCATAAGCTTCATAAGCTGTTCTCCGGCAATCTTACCGATAGCGGCTTCGTGAATAAGCTGAGCATCAATATGGTTTGCCGTTACTTCGGGGATAGCGCTGACACTTGCATTATCCATAATAATAGCGTCACACTCGGTATGACTATGGCATCTGGTATTGCCGTTAACCTTTGACCTGAACACCTGATAGGAATTACCCTTTGCAACCGACCTTGAAACAAGATGGGCAGAGCTGTCCTCACCATCAAGGTCAACATCAAAATTTGTTTCGGCTTTTTGTATACCGTGAGTCATTATTTTTTCCTTTACTACAAGGGTGGCGCCTGCCTTAAGCTTGGCAGAGGTATCTCTTATTGTAGAATCAATACCCTTAATCTGAGTGGTTTCCATTTCCATACTTCCGCCCTCATCAATTTCGATAACGGTGGTTGGATTCATAATGTTTTTACCCATACCGTCCCCAGCGCCGTAATGCTTTTCAACGTAACGAAGCCTTGCATTTTTGCCAACGTGGAAGGTATGAATTCCGTCGTGGGAGGATTCATCGTCCCCCGTATTATGAATTCCGCAGCCCGCAATTATAAGAACGTCGCTGTCATCCCCGATATAAAAATCATTATAAACGAGGTCCTTTAGTCCCGTTTCGCTGATTATTACGGGAATATGGACACTTTCATTTTTAGTGCAGGGTTTTATAATAATATCAATTCCCGGTTTATCTTCCTTAGAAACAATTTCAATATTTTCGGTGGATTTTCTACCTGCGGCGGCGCCGTTTGAGCGAATATTGTAAGCGCCGTCGGGTATTTCATGAAGGTCAGCTACCTGGCTGAGCAGATTTTTCTGTATTGCGTCCATAAACTGCCTCCTATAGTTTTTCTTCTAAGGTCTTGCACACCGAACCGCCGCCTAAAAGCTCTGGGAGAATTTCCTCTTTACTGCCGCTTTTTTTAACGGTGCCGTCTGCAATAACTATTACGCGGTCTGCTATACTGAGAATTCTTTCCTGATGTGAAATTATCATAATAGAGCCGCCGATTTTTTCGTGCATCTTTTCAAAAACCTTAATAAGATTATTAAAACTCCAAAGGTCTATTCCTGCCTCAGGCTCATCAAAAAGTGAAAGCTTTGTAGAACGCGCCATAACGGTAGCTATTTCGATTCTCTTAAGTTCGCCTCCCGAAAGACTTGCATTAACCTCACGGTTAATATAATCCTTAGCGCAAAGACCAACCTCGGAAAGATAAGCGCAGGCTTCACTTACCGAGATACTTTTTCCTTTTGCCATACTGATAAGGTCCTTAACGGTAATACCCTTAAAGCGAACAGGCTGCTGAAAAGCGAAGCTTATTCCTCTTTTTGCCCTTTCGGTTATTGAAAGGTCGGTTATATCTTCCCCGTCAAAGAAAATTTTACCGCTGGTTGGGGTAATTATACCCGCAATAATCTTTGCAAGGGTGGATTTACCGCCGCCGTTTGGTCCTGTAAGTGCAACAAAGCGTTGGTCTATTTTTAAGTTTACATCTTTAAGAATAGATTTTTTTACACCGTCTTCATATACATCAAAGCCGATGTTTTTGAGTTCTAACATTAAAATTCCCCGATTTTTTAAAAAGATTTATTCTTCCACAGGAAGATTATATTTGTGCTCGAATTTATTAAAGTCATCAACAAATTCGGCATTACCCCCAGCTTTTACACCTCTTAAGAATTTATGGGTGTCAAGCTTTTTGGAGTCGAGCTGAACGGTATATACCGCAATATTTGAACAATGGTCGGATACACGCTCGTAATTATTAAGAAGGTCAGAGAGAATAAATCCCATTTCAACAGTACAAATGCCCTTCTGAACGCGCTTGATATGGCGACTTTGAATTTCAGCGCGAAGTGTATCAATAACCTGTTCTAAAGGCTCAACGTGAGAAGCAGTAGTGTTATTATCGTGAATAAAGGAATCTGTAGTTATATTTATTATTTCGATAATAGCATCGGTTATTATCTTTATTTCCTTTTTAGCCTCATTTGAGAAGCTAAGCCCTTTTTCATTAAGCTCTTTAGCAACCATAACTATATTTTCAGCGTGGTCGCCGATACGCTCCATATCACCGATTGAATGAAGCATTCTGCCTATAATATGGCTTTCCTTACCCGAAAGATTCTTACTAGAAAGACGAACAAGGAAGGTCCCCAGCTTATCCTCGTATTTATCGGTAAGGTTTTCTAACTCACTAACCTCTTCAACAAGGCTTTCGCTATAATTTTCAATAGCAAGTATTGATTTTTCAATAGCGGTTTTAGCATACTTCGCCATTTCATTACAAAGCTCTTTACTCTGGTCTATAGCAAGACCGGGAGTGTTAAGAAGTCTGTCATCAAGGAATGCGGTTTTTTCTGCCATATCCTTTTTATCTGGCACAAGCAACATAACAACCTTAACAAGAAGCTTGTAGGTAAGTCCAATAAGGATACTGATAGATATATTAAATACAGTATGAATAATACCTACGGCAAAGGGTGTAACCGGAATAGTCATAAGATTCTCTATAAAGGGCTTGAGCACCGTTAAGAGTATCATGGTTATAATTGAGCCTACGGTATTAACGTAGAAATGAACTACAACAACGCGTTTTGCATTTCTGTTAGTGCCTATTGAGGAAAGGAGCGCCGTTATACAGGTACCGATATTTGCACCAAGCACCAGCGGGATTGCCATACGGTAATCCACAAGACCGGTAAGTGTAAGGGTCTGAACAATACCTACCGTTGCGGCAGAGGACTGAATAACACCTGTAAATATAGTAGAAATAAGCAATGCCAGGTAAGGATTTTTCATAATTCCTATGAACCTTTCAAAGCCGTCCATATTTTTGATAGAATCAACAGAGCTACTCATAAATTCCATACCGTACATAAGTATAGCAAAGCCTAAAAGAATAGTACCGATGTGCTTTTGTTTACTCTTTTTAGCAAACATAAGCATAACTATACCGATAAAGGCCGATATAGCGGCAAGATTTTCGGGCTTTAAGAACATCATAAGGTTAAAGCTGTCGCTTTCAACCCCCATAAGTGACATTATCCATGCGGTAAAGGTTGTACCTACGTTAGAGCCAAGAATAGCGGCAATGGTCTGGGTAAAGTCCATTATGCCGGAATTTACAAGGCCAACAAGCATTACGGTCATAGCAGAGGAAGACTGCATAGCAATGGTAATACCTGCACCGAGAATAAAACCGAAAAGCGGTTTAGAGGTGGCTTTTTTAAGGGTGGTTTCAAGCTTACCGCCAGCCATTTTTTCAAGGCTTGTAGACAGCACGTTCATACCGAAAAGGAAGAAGGCGAGTCCCGAAAGCATCATTAAGGTTGATTTAAAAACTAACATTTTTTCTCTCCTATTATCTCTATTTTATAAATGTTTGATTAAAATTCAATCTTATTTAAAATATAATCTTTAACCTCGCCGATAGGCATACGAACAGATTCCATAGTATCTCTGTCACGAACGGTTACACAACCGTCGTTTTCAGACTCAAAATCATATACAACACAGAAAGGAGTACCTATTTCATCCTGTCTTGCATAACGCTTACCGATAGAACCGGCATCGTCATAGTCTGCCATAAAGGTTTTTGTAAGGTCGGCAAAAATCTTCTGAGCAGGTTCAGCCAGCTTCTTTGAAAGTGGAAGCACAGCGCACTTAATAGGCGCAAGAGCGGGATGGAAATGAAGAACGGTTCTTGCTTCGCCGTTTTCCTTAATTTCCTCATCATAAGCATTACAAAGGAATGCAAGGGTTACACGGTCAGCACCGAGAGAAGGCTCCACAACGTAAGGTATGTATTTTTCACCGGATTCCTGGTCAAAATATTCAAGATTCTCGCCGCTGTGATTAGCGTGCTGAGTCAAGTCATAATCGGTTCTGTCGGCAATACCCCAGAGCTCGCCCCAACCGAATGGGAATAAGAATTCGAAGTCGGTGGTAGCCTTTGAATAGAAGGAAAGTTCCTCTTGGTCATGGTCGCGAAGGCGAAGGCTTTCTTCCTCCATACCAAGGTCAAGAAGCCACTTTCTGCAGAAAGCACGCCAGTAAGCAAACCATTCAAGGTCGGTACCGGGTTTGCAGAAGAATTCAAGCTCCATCTGTTCAAATTCTCTTGTTCTGAAGGTAAAGTTACCGGGAGTGATTTCGTTACGGAAGGATTTTCCCACCTGACATACGCCAAAGGGCATTTTCTTTCTGCTTGTTCTGCAGATATTTTTAAAGTTAACGAAGATACCCTGAGCGGTTTCGGGACGAAGATAAAGAGTTGAAGTAGAGTCCTCGGTTACGCCCTGAAAGGTTTTGAACATAAGGTTAAACTTTCTTATATCGGTATAATCCATAGAACCGCAGGAGGGACAGGCAATATGATTTTCTCTGATATAGTTCATCATTTCCTCATCAGACCAGCCGGCAGGATTAAGGTCAAGACCTTTTTCCGCAATATAATCCTCAATAAGCTTATCGGCTCTGTGGCGGCTTTTACATTGCTTACAGTCCATAAGGGGGTCGGAAAAACCGCCGAGATGCCCCGACGCAACCCATGTTTCAGGATTCATAAGAATAGCCGAATCAAGACCTACGTTATAGGGAGATTCCTGAACAAATTTCTTCCACCAAGCCTTTTTAACGTTGTTTTTAAGCTCTACACCCAAAGGGCCGTAATCCCATGAGTTTGCAAGACCGCCGTAGATTTCACTACCGGGGTAAACAAAGCCTCTGCCCTTGGCAAGAGCCACTACTTTTTCCATTGTTTTTTCTGTTGCTTTCATTATATATACCTCATTTCTGAATAACATACAATTTTGGGTGCATACCTATCTCATTATACTCTTATAGTGTACTAAAAATTGAGCTTACTGTCAACTCATTCTTGACTTATCTTGTTAAATAAGTTATACTTTTTTTAACAAATATTTAATGGAGGAACCGTTATGCCCGGAATTCTTAAATTACACGACCTTGACTTTAATGAATTTATCAAAGCTCTTGATTCCTGCAAGGGCGATGTTTTCCTGGAAACCGAAGAAGGCGATATTCTTAATCTCAAATCCAAGCTCTGTCAGATTATGGGTATTGCGAATATTTTAAGCAATGCTACCGTTACAGAGGCTAAGATTCGTTGCAGTAATCCCGAAGATGAAACTCTTCTCTTCCGTTTTAATCTCTATCACGAGATTCCTGAAAATTAATAAAATTGGAGTTGTTATACGTGGCTGATTTTTTAACCTATAAAGGCAGACCTATCGTCCGCAAAGGCAATACCGTTTATTACGGAAATATGAGCGATAGCCATATTGTACGCCTTACTATTTTATCAGAGCAGAACGATATTGCCGACACAATAAAAATAGAGCTTATGCTCAGCGATACGGGACTTGGCGAAAAAGACCGTATTAAAAAGACCAGCGAAAAACATGGCTTTTACGAAGCTTTAGATTTAGCTTCAGTCTGGCTTGACAGAAATAAATAAATAAAAACAAAACGGCTATCAGATGATAGCCGTTTTCATTTTTAGATAATCGAATAGAAATATTCCGCAGAAGCCTTTGCGCAAGCGAGAGAATCAGTCTCCACCGCATTATCCTGTTCGTAGCAGAGTTCCTCAACGCCGATTTCCTCAGCAATCTTAATAACCTCTTTAAAGTTGATATTACCGCTTCCGAGTTTAGTTATCATACCGCCGCCTTTTCCGAAAGGAACGACATAATCCTTAAGATGAAGAATTTTAACTCTTCCCTTAAGCTTTTTGAGCCACTCAAGAATATTTACACCACCGGTCTGAAGCCAATACGTGTCAAGGACAAAAGAGGTGCTTTTATCAAGTTCATTGATAAGAATATCCATAATGGTATCGTTACCGATTTTAGCAAATTCACGCTCGTGATGATGATAGGTAAAGGTAAGTCCGTTTTCCTTTAATTTAGGAATCGTATCGTTTGCCTTTTTAATAAAATCATATACCGTTTCTTTCGATAAATCAGCACTCCAAAGTCCAGGCATAGCGCCAATTCCGGCATATTTAGTATCAAGAATTTTATGGATTCTCACAGCATCATCAATATTCGACAATGTTTCAAGACTCAGATGTGTACCCACAACCTTAAGGCCTGCATCTTTTGCGGCACTTGCATATTTTTCATAACCCCACTCGCAAGCGCCCGCCGTCTGAATTCCCTTATAGCCGTAAGATGCGAGAGCCTTAAAGGTCTCACGCGTATCCTCAGCCGTTGTCATTTTATCTCTGACGCTGAAAACCTGAATAGATAATTCCTTATTCATATTTTTATACCTCTTTCCACTAAAGTATTATACATTTTCAATATATCACAAGCATAATATTTTTTCAACAATATTTAAGAATAAAAAGGAAATTTTTGCTTTTTATAAAAAAGTATGTTATAATAATTTAAAACTTTCTAAAAGAGATGTTTAATTTGAAGGATAAATTTACTGTTCTTACCGAAGGTAAGCCCGAAAAGGTTATTTCAAAACTCGCCATACCCACCATTATAAGTATGCTGGTTACCGCCTTTTATAATATGGCGGATACTTATTTTGTCAGCAAGATTGATAATATCAGCGCCACGGCAGCGGTGGGGATTTCCTTTTCCCTGATGGCTATTATTCAGGCGGTTGGTTTCTTTTTCGGTCAAGGCTCAGGCAACTTTATTTCAAAGGCTCTGGGCAGACAGGATATTAAAAGTGCCGAGCAAATGGCTGCTGTAGGATTTTTTTATTCCTTTGCCACAGGCATAGTTATTGCCGTTATAGGAATTATTTTTATTAGTCCTATTTCCATTATTTTAGGCTCCACGCCTACAATTTTGCCCTATGCTAACGAATATCTTAAATATATCCTTTTAGGCTCACCCTTTATAATTTCCTCCTTTGTTATTAATAATCAGTTACGATTTCAAGGCGCCGCCGCTTACGCTATGGTGGGTCTTGTTTCGGGCGGTCTTGTTAATATAATTTTGGACCCCATTTTTATATTTAATTTAGGCACTGCCGGTGCAGCAATTGCCACCGTAATCAGTCAGATTTTTTCTTTTGTTTTGCTTTTTGTCGGAACTTCTTGCGGTGGAAACCTGAAAATAAGACTTAAGAATATATCCTTTAAATTCTACTATTTAAAAGAAATAGTAAAAGGCGGCTTGCCATCGCTATGCCGTCAGGGTATTGCCGGCCTTTCCTCTATAGTTTTAAATACCGTTACGGGAGATTTCGGCGACTTTGCTATAGCCGCTATTTCAATAGTTAATCGTATTGCCATGTTTGTAAACTCGGTTATAATCGGCTTTGGCCAAGGCTTTCAGCCATTCTGCGGCTTCAACTACGGCGCCGGTCTTTATCATCGTGTGCGCAAAGGCTTCGCCTTTTGTATAAAGCTTTCAACCGTCTTTTTAGCAATAGCGTCAATACTCGGATTTATATTTGCAGATGAACTGATTATGCTTTTCAGAAGCGATGCCGACGTAGTTGAGTTCGGCTCTGCGGTGCTTAGATTTCAGTGTGTCTCAATGCCATTTTTCGGTGTTATAATTATGGGAAATATGATAATGCAAAATCTTGGTATGGTTGGTCGCGCCACCTTTTTATCCACCGCGCGTCAGGGCACCTTCTTTATTCCCCTTGTAATAATTATGCCTCTGCTTTTTGGTAAAATAGGACTTCAGGCGGCTCAGGGAACTGCCGACCTTATTACAGCTATTGTTTCCATCCCCCTTATTTTATCGGTTATGAAACATCTTAAAACTCAAAATGATTAAAGGAGATTATTATGAAAATTACCGTTATCGGTCCTGGTAGATGGGGTTCCCTTATTACCTGGTATCTCGCCACCCGTCATCACGACGTTACTCTTTACGGTCAGAAAGGCACCGAGCATATTGAATCCTTTTTAAAAACCCGTAGAAACAGTCTGCTTACCCTGCCCGACTCTGTAGAGGTTACCACCGATATTTCCCTAGTGGCTCCTGCCGAGGTCATAGTTATCTCTATTCCCTCTCAGGCTTTACAGGGTCTTTTTGACGAGCTTAAGCAGTTTGATATAAAAAATAAAATCTTCGTTCTTTGTATGAAGGGTATAGAAATTTCCACCGGCCGCCGATTGAGTCAGATAGCCGAGGAAAATCTTGACCCATCCAATAAAATCGCTGTTTGGCTTGGCCCGGGTCACGTGCAGGAATTTTATCACGGAATACCTAATTGTATGGTTATTGACAGTAAGTGTGATAAAACAAAAGAACTGCTTGTAAAGGAATTTTCAAGCAATTTAATACGTTTTTATTACGGAAACGACCTTATCGGCAACGAAATCGGCGCTGCTGCAAAAAACGTTATTGGCATTGCGGCAGGTTTTCTTGACGGAATCGGTCTTTCCTCTCTTAAGGGCGCGTTAATGGCGCGTGGTACCAGAGAAATTGCACGACTTATAGCCTCAGAGGGCGGCAACGAGCTTAGTGCCTACGGACTTTGCCATCTAGGAGATTATGAGGCTACCGTTTTTTCAAAATACAGCCACAACCGTCAGTTTGGTGAAAGCTTCGTAAAAAAAGAAAAATTTGAGAGTCTTGCCGAGGGCTATTACACCGTTCAAGCCCTCCTTAAAATAGGAGAGAAAAATAAGGTTGACCTACCCATTTGCGAAGCGGTGTATGATATTCTTTTTAATGAAGAAGACCCCGTTAGTGTTCTTGACAATCTATTCAGCAGAGCCATAACAAATGAATTTTAAAAGAAAAGCACCGTCAGAAAATTTCTGACGGTGTTAATTTTATTCTCCCAGCTCCTTTAAAATAAAGGCGGCAACGGCTTCTGCCAACACTTGATTTCCCTCAGGAGTGTGATGAAGATTATCTTCGCATTTATAATAATTTTCGTGTTTTTTGCAAATGGCGTACAGGTCGTTTACAGGAACATTTTCTTCTTTCATAAGCTCAAGCGCAGCATTGTTATATAAAAGAACAGAATTGTTTTCAAAAGAAAAATCAACGTTTGTGCCTGTGTTATCGGCAGCGTCTACCTTTTTGCCGGGTAGTGGCGTAGTTGTCGCAAAAACCACTTTTGCGCCTGCCGCGCGGGAAAGTCTTATTATCTTTCTTAAATAAAAAACATATTCCTCAGGCGGAAAATTATATTCATCTATAAATGGTGCCTTGTTCATATCCCAATAGCCTGTATTAAAATGAACCAAATCAACCTTGCCGTGTTCCTTTAAGAGTCCCGAAAGCTGAGCGTAAGAATATGCGGCAAATCTGCCGTTATCGTGTGGTTGCCAAATAATTTCTATACCCTTATCGGCTAATATATCTCTGACTTTTAAGGTATACCATTCTCTGATAGAATCACCAAGTAAAATTACCTTTTTCATACCTATCACCTTTTATTATTGCTAGAATTTCACTAAAATCATTTACTATATAATCGGCTTTAGCGCCCTCTAATTCCTCGCGGTCACCATAGCCGAATAATACACCTATAGACGCCATATCGTTAAATTTCGCGCCTTTAATGTCGTGTTCGCGGTCGCCTATCATAATACAGTTTTCAGAAGTTTCGTTACCGAGTCGCTTTAAACACTCTTTTATAACATCTTCTTTTTTTATCAGCTCACCGCTTAAAAGGGGACCGACAACAACGTCAAAATATTTCTTTATATCGAAATATTCGAGAATTTTTAAGGCGTATACCTCAGGTTTAGAGGTAGCAATAACCAACCTGCATCCTGATTTTTTAAGTTCCTCAAGAAGCCAACGGGTTTTCGGAAAAATTTTATTCTCAAAAATACCCTTTGTCGCAAAATATTCCCGATATTTTGCCACCGCTTTTACCGCCTCATCCTTAGAAAAGCCATAATGCTTTTCAAAAGAGTCATAAAGTGGCGGACCCACAAAGCATCTTAAGTCATCCTTATTTTCTACCTTTATTCCATAGGATTCCAAGGCATAGGCTACAGAATTCATAATCCCCTCGCCCGAGTCAGTCAAGGTTCCGTCAAGGTCAAAAAGCACGGTATTATACTTTAATAAAGACATACAGTTATTCCTTTAATTTTTTATTTCAGTAAGCCGAATTGGCTGAATCTCCAACTTGATCCCTCATCATTTACAACAAGAACAAACTCCACAGTTTTTGTGGTGTATTTTTCGGGGTTGGCAGGAACGGTTGTAAAAGGCTCTTTGTTTTCAATTTCTTCCGGAGTTTTGTAAAAATAAGCCGTACCGGTAAAGAAAATGCGCTTTGTCGTCTGTTTTGTAAGTTTAAAAGAACAACCCGCATAGGTACTGTCAGCAACAGCCCCCATTGATGCGTAAAGTTTGCCGTCATAATCAACAAACCGTTTTTCATCAAAAAACGTTTTCTGACATTCGGGAGTAAAAAATGCATCAAGATATTTCTTAAGTTCTGCTACATTTCTAAATCTTTCGTCATTAACTCTCCAATAATAACCTGTTGAACCATTTACTTTAATTTCCTTTACACCTAGTTCTTCATCTACAGAAAAAGTAAATCTCACAAGGTCTTCATAAATTTCCGATGCATAAGTGTAACACTCATTTATATCAGGAAAATAAATTCCATCACTTTGAACAAGTTTTATTCCTGTATCAATAATGTTTTTTGTGTTTACAGTTTGTTCCGTCTGAGAAGAAGTTGTAGAAGAAGATGTAGCAGATGAAGTATTTGAAGTGGTGCTTTCGGTAGTCGAAGATGTTTCTGAAGAAGACTCAACCGTCGAACTTTCAACGCTGGAAGTCTCGGAAACGGTGGAATTTATATCGAAAATTACCTCTTCACCTTCAAGAAGTTCGTCCTCCTTACAGGCTGTAACAAAAAGCATTAATATTAAACATAAAAACAATGCTAAAAACTTTTTCATAACTGTTTTTCCTTTACAAAAATACTGTTTTTTAAGTATACCACACTTATTTGGATTTTTCAATTACCATATTGTAAACAAAAAAAGCAGTCGCTCGTACGACTGCTTTCTCACACCTTCAAAACTGAACAAAGTAAGTTGCCGGAGAATCGAAATATAGGTCAAGCCCTCGGTCTATTAGTACACC
>SVQC01000018.1 GCA_015065585.1 Oscillospiraceae bacterium | reverse complement strand
TATGGCAGGAAAGGCTAGTATATTCGGCGGTATAATTCTTATAATTATAGGTATAGAAATATTTATGACAGGTATTTTTTAAAAAAGTCTTGCCTTTTTTTCCCTGTTGTGTTATAATCTATTGGCTACCGTTTACTATGCTGTCGGTGTCTGCCTTTTTTAAGGAACACTCGTGACCGATTGCTTGGTTTACGGCGGACGATTTATCATAAAAGGAGTGAAAGAAATGACAGCTGAAAGAAAACAGGCTCTTATTAAAGAGTATGCTATCAGTGAAGGTGATACCGGTTCTCCCGAAGTTCAGATTGCTCTTCTTACCGAGCGTATCAACGAGCTTACCGCTCATCTTAAGGTACACGCTAAGGACCATCATTCCCGCCGTGGCCTTTTAAAGATGGTTGGTCATCGTCGTAATCTTCTTGCCTATCTTACTAAGGTAGACATTAACAGATACCGTTCTATCATCAAACGTCTTGACATTCGTAAGTAATGGCAAAATCGGCAGACCGAAGTTAATCGGTCTGCCTTCTTGCAGTTTTCAGGTGGTTTACGCTTAGCGGTAAATCGAGTGCCGAAGCCTTCGGTGTTGGATTTATTGCTAAAGAATAAGCCTCCTGAAAGAAAATTTAAGGAGGTAAAAAAATGTTTGAAAATTACAAGGTTTATGAAACCGAACTCGCCGGCAGACCTTTGAGACTTGAAACCGGCAAAATGGCACAGCTTGCAAACGCGGCTGTTATGGCTTCTTACGGTGACACAAGAGTTCTCTGTACCGTAACTGCTTCTGCAAAACCCAGGGAGGGTGTTGATTTCTTCCCTCTTTCTGTTGACTATGAGGAAAAAATGTACTCTGTTGGTCGTTTCCCCGGTTCTTTCACGAGAAGAGAAGGTAAGGCTACAGATAAGGCAATACTTGCTTCTCGCTGTATTGACCGTCCTATCCGTCCTCTTTTCCCGAAAGACATGAGAAATGACTGCTCTGTTGTGGCTACCGTTATGTGTGTTGACCCTGACTGTGACCCTCAGATTGCCGCTGCTATAGGTGTTTCTGCCGCTATAGCTATTTCTGATATTCCTTGGGCAGGTCCTATTTCCTCTGTTAATGTTGGTATTGTTGACGGTGAAATCGTTATCAATCCTACCCTTGAACAGAGAAAAACAACAACTCTTGACCTTACCGTTTCTTCTACCGCTGACCTTGTTGCAATGATAGAAGCCGGCGCTAACGAGATTCCCGATGACGTTATGTTTGACGCCATTATGAAAGGTCACGAGGCTAACGTTAAGGTTGTGGAATTTATTAATTCTATCGTTGCCGAAATCGGTAAAGCTAAATTTGAATTTGAGTCCAATGACCCCGACCCTGCTATTATGGAAGAAATTGAAAGCTTCTGTATTGAAGATGTTAAAAAGGCTCTTGATACCGATGATAAGCTTGTTCGCGATGCTGCTCTTCTTCCCATTTACAACGCTGTTCATGAAAAGTTTGACGAGCGTTTTGAAGGTCAGGAAGAAAAACTTGACGAAATCATGTATCTTGTTCAGAAGCATGTTGTTCGCGCTTGGCTTAAGGACGAGAAGAAGCGTGTTGACGGACGTGGTATTGACGAAATCCGTCCTCTCGACGCTCAGATTGACCTTCTTCCAAGAGTACATGGTACAGGTATGTTTACCCGTGGACAGACTCAGGTTCTTTCCTGTGCAACCCTTGCTTCTGTAAGCGAGGCTCAAAAGCTTGACGGTCTTGACGAGGAAGTAGAAAAGCGTTACATCCATCACTATAACTTCCCCTCGTTCAGTGTTGGCGAAACTAAGCCATCACGCGGCCCCGGCAGACGTGAAATCGGTCACGGCGCTCTTGCTGAGCGTTCTCTTATTCCCGTGCTACCCAGCGTTGAGGAGTTCCCCTATGCAATAAGAGTTGTAAGTGAGGTTCTTTCCTCTAACGGCTCCACGTCTCAGGCTTCTGTTTGCGGTTCTACCCTTGCTCTTATGGCTGCCGGTGTTCCTATTAAAGCTCCTGTTGCAGGTATTTCCTGCGGTCTTATTACCGGTGATGAAGGCGTTTACGGCGACTTTATGACTATGGTTGATATTCAGGGTCTTGAAGACTTCTATGGTGATATGGACTTTAAGGTTGCAGGTACAAAAGAGGGTATTACCTCTATCCAGATGGACTTAAAGGTACACGGTCTTACTCCCGCTATCATTAAAGAAGCTCTTGAGAAAACTCATAAAGCAAGAAACTATATACTTGATGAGGTTATCTGTAAATGTATTGCCGAGCCCAGAAAAGAACTTTCTAAATATGCTCCTAAAATGCTCTCTACCGTTATTGACCCCGCTAAAATCGGCGACGTTATCGGTAAGCAGGGTAAGGTTATTCAGTCTATTCAGGAACAGTGCGAGGTTACTATTAATATCGAAGACGACGGTCACGTATATATCGCCGGTATTGATATTGATAAATGTAATCAGGCTCTTTCAATAGTTGAAACTATTGCTAATGACCCCGAAATCGGTGCTATTTATAAGGGTAAGGTTACCCGTCTTATGAGCTTTGGCGCTTTTGTTGAAATAGCTCCAGGCAAGGAAGGCCTTGTTCATGTTAGCAAGCTCGACGTAAAGCGTGTTGAAAAGGTTGAAGATGTTGTAAGCGTTGGAGACGAGGTAATTGTTAAGGTTACCGAAATTGACGACCAGGGCAGACTCAATCTTTCAAGAAGAGACGCCCTTGTTGAAATAGAAGGTGCAGTTGTTGAAGAAGGTGCTGATGAAGTGCCTGAAAGAAAGCAGAGAAACAACGGTGGACAGCGCCGCGGATTCAGACGCCGCAACGATTAATTTTAAAAGTAAGGACGGTGTCTTTAACGCACCGTCCTTTTGCGTTTTAGGAGATATATTTTATGGCAGATATGAAAAAAGAAATTGAGCGCAGACGAACCTTTGCGATAATTTCTCACCCTGATGCAGGTAAAACTACCCTTACAGAAAAATTGCTTCTCTACGGTGGCGCTATTCAGCTTGCCGGAAGTGTTAAGGGTAAGGCTACGGCCCGTCATGCTGTGTCCGACTGGATGGAGCTTGAGAAGCAAAGAGGTATTTCGGTAACGTCTTCGGTTTTACAGTTTGAATATGACGGATATTGTATAAATATTCTTGACACCCCCGGACATCAGGACTTCTCGGAGGATACCTACCGTACCCTTATGGCGGCAGACAGCGTTGTAATGGTTATTGACGCCGCTAAGGGTATTGAGCCTCAGACAAGAAAGCTTTTCAAGGTAGTTGCCCGCAGAAATATACCTATCTTTACCTTTATTAATAAGATGGATAGGGATTCCCGCGACCCCTTTGAGCTTATTGACCAGCTTGAAAAAGAATTCGGTATAGGCACATATCCTATGAACTGGCCTATTGGCTCTGGTGTTGATTTTAAGGGCGTTTTTGACAGAGAAAACCGCCGAATTCTTGCTTTTGAGCAGTTTAAAAAGGGACAGAATAAATTAGAGGCCATTGAATGCGATATTACCGATACCGATAAATTAGACCAGCTTTTAGGTGAGTATCTGCGCAAAGACCTTGTTGACCAGATAGAACTCCTTGATGGCGCTAGCTATGATTTTGATATTGAAAAGGTGAGATACGGTAAATTAAGCCCCGTATTTTTCGGCTCGGCTCTTACAAATTTCGGTGTTGAGCCTTTCCTTGAAAGTTTTTTAAGTCTTACTACTCCGCCCCTTCCCAGAAATACCATCGACGGTCAGGTTAATCCTGATGATGATAACTTCTCGGCATTCGTATTTAAAATACAGGCTAATATGAATAAAGCCCACCGCGACCGACTTACCTTTATGCGTATATGCTCGGGCAAATTTGAACGTAATAAGGAATATTTCCACGTTCAGTCGGGGAAAACTATGAAGCTTCCTCAGCCTCAACAGCTTATGGCTCAGGAGAGGGAAATAGTTGATGAAGCCTATGCCGGTGACATTATAGGTGTTTTTGACCCAGGTGTATTTTCTATCGGTGATACTGTATGCTCTGCAAAAAATAAGGTTACTTTTGAGGGAATTCCTACCTTTGCACCTGAACATTTTGCCGTTTACGAGCAGGTTGATACCCTAAAGAGAAAACAGTTTGTAAAAGGTATGACACAGATTGCCCAAGAAGGCGCTATACAAATTTTCCATGAGCCTGAAAGCGGTATGGAAAGGGTTATTGTAGGCGTTGTTGGTGTGCTTCAGTTTGAAGTTCTTGAATATCGTCTTAAAAACGAGTATAATGTAGACGTAAGAAAGACGTCTATGCCCTATGAACTTATCAGATGGATTGAGGGGGATGACATTGACGTTAAGAGCCTTAATCTTACCTCTGACACTAAGCTTGTACAAGACTTTAAGGATAGATATCTTCTTATTTTCACAAGCGAATGGAATATAAATTGGGCATTACAGAAAAACGAGGGCTTAATACTTTCAGAATTTTCAAACAACTGATTTTACGGAGGAAATATATGTTTGGAAGAAAATTTGCTTTTGGCGTAAATTACTGGGCTAGTGAAAATGCTACTCGTATGTGGCGTAATTTTGACGCAAATGCTATCGAGAATGATTTTATAGCTCTTAAAAAAGCAGGTGTAAAATGGCTTCGTATTTTTCCTCTTTGGAATGAGTTTCAGCCTATAAAGGAGCTTACAACCTGGGTTGGCAAGTCTCTTGAGGTTGTTTATGAAGACGAAGCTCCTCTTGACGATACCCCTGAGGGTGTTGCGGGCGTATCTCCCGTTATGATGGATAGGCTTGAAACCGTTATGAATCTTTGCCGTAAATACGGTTTTAAGGTTGACCTTGCGATTTTTACCGGATTTATGAGCAGTATGAATTATATCCCCCGTCTACTTGAGAGTAAAAACGTATTTACCGACCCGATTGCGCTTATGTGGGAGCAAAAGTACGTTAAATATATAGTTACACGTTTTGCAAATCATTCTGCTCTCGGCGGTTGGGACCTTGGTAACGAATGTTCGGTTATGAGAACTATTAAAGAAGACGTTCCGGCTCAGTACAGTTGGTCTTTAATGGTAGCTAATGCAATCAGAGTAATAGATAAAGAACATCCTGTAATTTCCGGTCTTGATACTCTTTCGACAAAAACCATTACTCCCGAAAATACTGAGGGTTGGCAGCTTTTGGAACATGCTGAGTGTGTTGATATATTAACCACCCATCCTTATCCTATCTTCCGTCAGCCGTTGGACAAAATTAATACTATGAGGCCAATTATCCATACTGCCGCCGAAAACAGCCTTTTTGAAGATATAACGGGTAAACCCTGTTTTATTGAAGAAACCGGCTCTATTGGTTATCAGACCTGTTCTCTTGACAGTGAAGCTGATTTTATAAGAGGGGATATGCTAAGCGCGTACCTTCACGGTTGCCACGGATATTTCTGGTGGTGCGCCTTTGACCAGGGCGATATTGATTTTGCTCCTTATAAGTATAATAATATCGGCTCGGATTACGGACTTATGATGGGTGACAGATGGGAAAAACCTGCTACCGACGAAGCAAGACGCTTGATGACTGTTATTTCTCAGTATGAGCTGCCTAAATTTGAGAGAAACGCTGTTTGCGTTGTTCCGCTGAATCTGCGTAACGGCCCGTCACTTGCGGCTAACGTTATGTGCCTTGCTACACAGAATGATATCGGCGTGCGCTATTGTTCGGCTTCTAAAGAACTTCCTGAGGGTAAACTGTATATTGTGCCGTCAATTGAGGGTAATGGCGCGCTGCATAGAAATGATGTGGAAAATCTTAAGGAAAAGGCAAGAAGTGGAGCTACCGTTTACATATCAATGGGAAGCGGCTTTCTTAGAATGTTTCCCGAGCTTTCGGGAATGGATATTATTTCACGCGAATCTCCGGCAAAGCCTCTTACCGTTAACATAGACGGTATTGACCTTCCTGTAAATCCTGCTTACGTATATCACGTAAGTGATATACGCGGTGAGGTTTTGGCGGAATTTTCTGATAAAACTCCTGCTATTGTCTGCCGTAAATTCGGTAACGGTAAAATAATAATAAGTCTTTTCTCTGTTGAGTCACAGGTAGCAAGACTTAAAGGTGCTTTTGACAGAATTGATGCTCCGCATTACTATAAGGTATACGAGCTTATTGCTAAAAAGGCGGGATTAAAGCCTGCTTTTTATACCGATAACATTTATGTTTGCGCAAAGGAACATAAAATTGATGAAAAACGCAGTATAGTTTCTCTTATGAATTACTCCGACAGTGAGCAAAAATATACTGTGAGTTCAACTACCGGTTATACAGTTAAGAAAACTCTTTACGGCTTATTAAATGGCAAACTCGGTAAAAATGACGCTGTTATTTTTGAGGTAGAAAAATACTGATATGAAAGACCTTTGGACCTATTTAAAAGAAACAGATAAACCAATTGTTTTATACGGCACCGGAAACGGTGCCGATAAAATTTATGCCCGTCTTAAAAAGCACGGCATAAAAATAAACGGCGTTTTTTCCTCTGACGGCTTTAAAAAGGGAAAAGAATTCTATGGGTTTACTGTGACCTCCTATAGTGAACATAAAGCAAACTTTTCTGATATGATAATTCTTGTATGCTTTGGGAGTCATCTTGAAAATGTTATATCGGATATACTTAAATTAAAAGAAGAAAATGAACTTTATATGCCTGATGTTCCTGTTTACGGCGAGGAGATTTTTGATATAGAATTTGCCCTTAAACATAAAGATAAACTGGAAAAGGTATATAATATGCTTTGTGATGAGCAGTCAAAACATGTATTTGAAAATACCGTTTACTATAAAATTACGGGAAATATAGATTATCTTACTTCTTGCGAAACTACTTATGACGAAACCATGAGTATTATAAAACCTCTTGGCGAAACTTATTTGGATTTAGGTGCTTTTGATGGTGATACCGTAAATCAGTTTATAAAGTATGACAATAATTATAAAGCTATTATAGCTCTTGAACCCGATAATCGTAATTTTAAAAAGCTGACCGTTAATACAGAAGGTTTAGATAACATAACCTTGTTAAACTGTGCCGTTGACGAGAAAAAAGATACGGTATTGATGGCAAAAAATAAGGGTAGAGGTAATTCCAAACAGGAAAAAACAATAGAAATTTCCGCTTTAAACATTGACTATATATCAGAAATAAACTTCCCTACATTCATAAAAATTGACATAGAGGGAAATGAATTATCTGCTATAAAAGGCGGTATAAATACAATTAAAAACAAACCGAAAATGCAGGTTGCTTGTTACCATAGGTCAGAGGATTTATTTTTATTGCCTAATGAAATTTTAAAAATCAATCCTGATTATAAAATATATATGCGAAGACAAAGGGCGCTTCCCGCGTGGGATATAAACTTTATTTTTATTTAAAACTTGTAATTATAGAAAAAGTGTAGTATAATCAAGAAACCGACAGTTCGCTTGTACCATCCTGTCGTTAAATAAAACCAGGGCTATTTTTCATAAATAAATGATAAAAGAGGTCTTGTGTTTTACAAGTCCTCTTTTTATATTGGTGATAAAAATGAAATTAACTTTACCTAAAATATTAAGTAAAATAAAGCAAAAGCATATAGAAATTTCTCTTTTATTCAGAAGTATCCCTTCAATCGTTGTATCACTGTTTGTTGTAAGTGTTGTTTGTATGAATCTACTTGCAAATAAAACGCTTGTTCAAACAGACTGGATAGCTCTTGACGGCGGAATTCTGATTTCGTGGCTTTCCTTTATGTGTATGGATATAATCACAAAATATTTCGGGCCTAAAGCCTCAAACAAGGTTGCGTTATTAGCCTCATTAATAAATCTGCTGACCTGTCTTGTGTTTTATGTAGCAAGTATTATTCCGTCAAACGCGAATGATTATGACGCTCTTAATAATCTTCTTGGTGGTACGTGGTTCGTCCTATTGGGCAGTACTGTTGCCTTTTTAATATCTTCTGTTATAAATAATTTTCTGAATTGGCTTGTAGGACAAATTTTTTCTAAAAATCCTGACGGTAAGCTAACTTTTGCCATGCAGTCGTATATATCTACATTTATAGCGCAGTTCCTTGATAATCTTATTTTTTCAGTTATCGTATTTGTATGGTTTGCTCCTGTATATTGGAACGGCTTTCATTGGACTGTAGTGCAGTGTGTTACTTGTGCTTTAACCGGCGCAATTGCAGAGCTAATTATGGAAATTCTGTTTTCTCCAATAGGTTATTATATTATAACTAATTGGAAAAAACAAAAGGTAGGAGAACAGTATCTTTCTTATATTGAAGGAGGCAAAATATGAAGGTTTTAGTAACCGGCTCATCACAAGGAATCGGAAAAGCAATAGCAGAGCGCTTTTTAAAGGAAAATTATTCGGTAATAGGAATAGACAGAAAAGTATCAAGTATTGATAATAAAAACTATATACATTGCATTTGTGATTTGAGAGATTATGATAATCTTCCTGATATAAACGGAGTAAATATCCTGATTAATAATGCAGGAACTCAAAATGAAGATGATATAAATATAAATCTTAAAGCACTTATTAATATAACCGAAAAATACGGAGTGCAGGAGAATATAAAGGCGATTCTTAATATCGGCTCTGCCAGTGGACATACGGGAGCAGAATTCCCGGAATATTGCGCAAGCAAGGGTGGAGTAGTGGCATATACTAAAAATGTTGCATTGCGGGTTGCAAAATATAATGCTACCTGCAACAGCTTGGACCCCGGAGGAGTGTTAACTCCGCTTAATAATTGTGTTATAAATGATGAGAAGCTTTGGGCTGATATTATGAAAGAAACCCCGCTTAAAAGGTGGGCAACACCCGAAGAAATTGCAGAATGGGCATATTTTATGACGGTCACCAACACTTTTTGTACGGGGCAGAGTATAGTAGTGGATGGCGGCGAATCCATAAATTATAATTTTGTTTGGAAAGAGTAAAAGAAAAACGGAGATTTTTAATCTCCGTTTTTTATTATACGCTGAAAAGTAAATCGCAATAGTTAGGATAAGGCCATTCGTTTTCATCAACGAGGGCTTCTGCAGTATCAACCTTTTCTCTCATAGAGTTCATGGCAGGGATAACATTGTCGCGGTATGCCTTTGCTCTTTCAAGAATATCATCAATAAGCTCGGCGGCTTTTATAGCATTTTCGAGGGTATCGCAATCATTAAAGATACCGTCGGTGATTTGCGATAGCTTTTCGGCAACCTTTCTTTCATATACTGCCGAAAGACCTGCGCCCTCTTTGGCAGAAAGGTTAAGGCTCAAATCAGCACCCACCTTGCTTAAAACGGGCAAAATCTGTTCCTTAGCCATACGTAGCGCAGTAAGACCTTCAATATGTAATTTCTTATTATAGCGCTCAATATTAATGGATTCTCTTGAATGAAGTTCGATTTCAGAGTAAACGTTATATTTTGCAAAAAGGTCTATATTTTTCTTATCGGTATAGTGGGGCAGGGCGGCAACGGCATCAGGGTAATTTAAAAGTCCGCGCTTTTCTGCTTCTTTCTGCCACTCCTCAGAGTAACCGTCACCGTCGAAAATTATGCGCTTATGCGCTTTATACTCGTCACGGATTATAGAGAGAACTTCGCTTTCAAAATCATCTGACTTTTCAAGACGGTCTGAGAAATCATCGAAAGCTTCGGCAATAATGGTGTTAAGGATAGTGTTTACTCCGGCAATAGACATAGGCGCGCCAAGCATACGGAATTCAAACTTGTTGCCCGTAAAAGCAAAAGGAGAGGTACGGTTTCTATCGGTGGTAGCCTTTTTAAAGGAGGGCATTGTTTTAACACCGAAGTCCATTCTTTCGCGTGCCTTTGCGGTATATTCACTACCGGTTTCAATAGAATCAAGTATATCGGTAAGTTCGTCACCTAGGAACATGGAAACAATAGCAGGGGGAGCCTCGTGACCGCCTAGACGGTGGTCATTACCGGCAGAAGCAACAGAAAGTCTTAAAAGGTCCTGATGCTTGTCAACGGCACGGATAACGGCGGTTAATATAAGTAAAAACTGTATATTCTCGCTTGGAGTTTTGCCGGGGTTTAAAAGGTTAATACCGGTATCTGTACAAAGAGACCAGTTATTATGCTTGCCGCTTCCGTTAAGACCGCCAAAGGGTTTTTCATGTAAAAGACAAACAAGACCGTGCTTTTCGGCGACCTTTTTCAGTATTTCCATAGTTAACTGATTATGGTCGGTAGCGGTGTTAACAGTTGTAAATACAGGCGCCATTTCATGCTGAGCAGGCGCGGCTTCGTTGTGCTTTGTTTTAGAGGGAATGCCGAGCATCCAAAGTTCTTTGTCAAGCTCTTTCATAAATGCCGAAACTCTTGGGCGGATAACACCGTAATAGTGGTCGCCAAGTTCCTGACCCTTAGGAGCAGGAGCGCCGAAAAGGGTTCTTCCGCAGAAACGTAAATCCTCACGCTTGTCATAAAGCTTTTTATCAACAAGGAAATATTCCTGTTCAGCGCCAACCGTGGGTTTAACGGTCTTAGCATCGGTATTTCCAAATAAACGGATAAGACGGAGAGAGGAATCGTTAAGGGATTGCATAGAGCGAACGAGAGGAGTCTTTTTGTCAAGAGCATGTCCGCCGTGAGAATAGAAAGCGGTAGGTATACAAAGAGAACCGTCCTTAACAAAGGCGTAAGAGGTAGGGTCCCATGCAGTATATCCTCTCGCTTCAAATGTAGCACGAAGACCACCGGTGGGGAAGGAGGAACCATCAGCCTCGCCCTTGATTAGTTCTTTGCCTGAAAACTCGAGTATAACTTTGCCGTCATCGGTAGGGGTAATAAAGCTGTCATGCTTTTCGGCAGTAATACCCGTCATAGGCTGGAACCAATGAGTAAAATGAGTGGCACCCTTTTCTATAGCCCACTCTTTCATTGCAAGGGCAACATCACCTGCAATATTTTTATCCAGACTAGTTCCTTGCTCTATGGTATTTTTGAGTTCTTTATATACTTTTTCGGGGAGATATTCCTTCATAGCTGAGTCATTGAAAACATTGCAGCCAAAGTAATCGGTTATCTTTTCCATTAAAAAAACTCCTTAAATGCTTAAAATCTATTATATTATATAATAGATGATATTATTTGTCAAATTAAAAAGGAGTCATCAGACTCCTTTTGCTACATTTATTCACCAAATTCAAAAAAATTTTTCTTTTTATACTCTTCAAAGTAAATAACGCAGGTTTTTGATGGGAAAGAAATGGTTTTGAGTTTGAATTTTATTCCGTTTGTTTTCTCAATACAGCGTTCTTGTATTTTAACCACATAATCTTCAAAGTTTTCGGTAAAATCTTTTCTATTTGCATCATCACTAAAGGTAAACTGACTTTTAAAATTCCCGTTGTTATAATCGTTTGTCAGAAAATTGGCAATATCTTCTACTATATCATCTTTTACAACAAGAGAGTTATATAAAAAATAATTGTATTTTTCATTTTCAGTCTTAGGAACATTAAAATTATAAGAATTTCCGCTTGATATAAGGTTATCCTCAACATAATCGTAGGTTATGTCGATATCGTGGTCTGCGCGAATGGTAAGCTCGGTGACGTTAAAATATGTATGCAGATATTCACTTCTTAAATCGTCCCAGGTTACGTCTACATGATACCAGTTTTCATCGATGTTTACCATATTCCACATATGCCCTACGCCTTTTGAATCCCCAGTTATAAGTATACATTGGATATCGGCATATTTGCAAAGCAGCTTAAAGGCTCTTGCATAACCTTCACATACGGCGCGTCCGTAAACCAAAGCGCCGAAAGCTGAATATATA
Organism: Oscillospiraceae bacterium; assembly: GCA_015065585.1. Taxonomy (GTDB): domain Bacteria; phylum Bacillota; class Clostridia; order Oscillospirales; family Acutalibacteraceae; genus SIG607. The sequence continues at coordinate 16,027 of SVQC01000018.1, read as the reverse complement.
TCGCTTTCCACACCTGTTTCAAAGTCGCCGTCATATACAACCAGTTTACATAGCTCATCATGAATTACAAGTTCTTTTTCAAAGGGGGTATTTGCCTTTCTGACCTTTTCCATAATACGAAGAATGGCATCGTTCCATTCCTCAGCATCATCGACAACCTGTTCTGCTGTATAACCGTAGCAGTCAGCATTGGAATTTTTTTTAAAGGATATTGAAGACTTACCAAAACTATGATTAAGATAATAGGAGGATGGCATCCAGTAATACTCAGGGTAGTCGTTTGATAAAGCGCGGAAAGCTTTAGTAACGGTGGCGGTAGCGGTGTTACCTAAGTAGCCAAGTTCAACCCAACCTTCAGTAAAATTTTTCACCATAGTCAGCATTATTCTGTAAACAGATTTTTCTTTATCGTTTAAATGAGAATATGACCATAATTTTTTTGCTTCATACGCTGAAATAGGAGTTTCTTCTACTTTGTTTGCCGAAATACTTTTGTCGTCAGAAACCTCGGGAGTTTCTACAAAAATACCACCATTAACATTTGCTTCTCTGTCAGGGGCAGGATTTTTCTTTGTACAACCCATGGAAAATATGAGCAGAAGACATATAATTATACTAATAAAAGATTTAATGGTAATTGTCAAAGCGTTTACCTCTCGTTTAGAATGTTAATAGATGAAAAAACCATGATTGAATTTTCACACCAACCGTAGCAGGCAGGAACAGACAAATTTGTTTTGGTATCTTCTATTATACAGTATAATGCTTCTTGACTCAAGCCGTATTTTGCGATTTTTTCAAACACAGCATTAAGTATATTTGCCCGAAGCGTCACATCATCTTTAAAAGAGGCTAACATATTGCAAACCTGAACCCCTGTATAACGATAGTTGTCAAGCTCAATTCCCCCTAAGGTATCTATAAAATCCATCATAAACGGGTAATCACACTCGGCAGTATATTCCACTTCGAAACCGAAATCAAGGGCGGCTTCTTTATCGGGAGTTTTCAGTACGGCGGCAACGGTTTTACTGTTTTCGAAATCAAGGCTTATAGCTACTCCGCAGGCATCGGGAAATGTAAAAAGGACTACTGTATTGCTAGGCAAAAAGGTTTTACCGTAAGGCTCGTCGGTTTTAGGAACGTCAACTCCCGTAAGATTTTCGCGGGAAAACAGAAAAAGCACCCCTATAAAGAGGACTAAGCAACTCAAAAAAGAGCAGATAAAAGTAATAAATATTTTTCTTTTCACAAAATCACCTAGTATAGTATTGACCGCAAAATGAATCTTATGTTAAAATACCATAAAGGGAAGTGACTGAACTTGTATTTTTCCATAAACGGTGCCGAAGTGTCCTACGGCGGAGAAGTTTTATTAAGAGATATAAATATCGAAATCAGAGATAAAGAAAAAATAGCAGTAGTGGGCAGAAACGGTTGCGGAAAAACCACTCTGCTTAAACTCATATACGGTGATATTGAAATTGAGGGTGGCAATGCCGCTTATAACAAATCAAAGGACACCCAGATAGGTTATTTGAAACAGATTTCCTTTGATGACCTTGATATAAGTCTTGATGATGAGCTTGAAAAGGCGTTTATAAAGTTTGATAATATCAAAAATAAAATGGAGTCCCTTTTAATATTGGCTGAAAAGGGCGATAATGCCGCCGCTGCTGAGTACAGTACCTTAGAAGAACTTTATAAAAACCTTGGAGGATATTATTATAAAAAAGAGAAAGAAGCTATTTTAACATCTTTCGGCTTTTCAGCAGAGCGAAATAAGCCCTTAAAGGAATTTTCCGGAGGACAGCTTACTAAAATTTCCTTTATGAAGCTACTGCTTTCAAAACCCGATATACTTCTTCTTGACGAGCCTACCAACCATCTTGATTTAGAAACGGTTGAATGGCTTGAAAATTACCTTAAATCCTATCCTCAAGCTGTAGTTCTTGTTTCCCACGACCAGATGTTTATTGATAAAGTCGCCGAAACTGTTTATGAGATAGAGTACGGAAAAATACGCCGTTATAAAGGCAATTACAGCGATTTTGTACGGATTAAAAAGGAAGAAAACGAGCGTCAGTTAAAGGAGTATAAACAGCAGAAAAAGGAAATTCAGAAAACCGAGGAATTAATAGAGCGTTTTCGCTATAAGGCTACAAAAGCGGCAATGGTGCAGTCCCGCATAAAAAGCCTTGACAAAACCGAGATTATTGAAGCCCCCGTGCAAAGTGATACAAGGGCTTTTTTTGCAGATTTTACTCCCGAAATACAAAGCGGAAATAATGTTATGGACGTTAAGAATTTAAAAATCGGATATAGTGAAACTTTGGCTGAGGTCAGCTTTAATATTTTAAGAGGGGACAAGGTGGGCATAATCGGTGCAAACGGTAAAGGAAAGTCTACCCTGCTTAAAACCCTTATGGGTATGCTTCCTGCTATAAGCGGAAGTATTATTCAGGGTGTTAATTTAAGGATAGGCTATTTTGACCAGCATCTTGCCCAATATGTCAGCGAAAAGACTGTGCTTGACGACTATTGGGATACGTTTCCTGCTTTGACTCAAACACAGGTCAGAAGTGACCTTGGAGCTTTTCTTTTTAGAGGGGAAGATGTTTTTAAAAGTGTTTCTGTACTATCGGGCGGTGAAAAGGTACGCCTTTGTCTTTGTAAAATTCTTAAGAAAAAACCCAACTTTTTAATTCTTGATGAGCCTACTAATCATATGGATATTATAGGAAAACAGGCTCTTGAGGAGATGCTTAAAAGCTATCCCGGAACTATTCTTTGCGTTTCTCACGACCGATATTTTATTAAAGAGGTATGTGATAATCTGCTTGTGTTTGACGGGAATAAAACCAGCTTTTTAAATTACGGTTATGCCGAGTATGAGGAAAATAAGGCTACCGAAAATAAAGAGGTAAAAGAAAAAACCGATACTAAAAACGGTACTCAAAAGGGTAAGTATTATTCCGCGTTTAAAGAGCTTTCAAAGGTAAATAAAAGAATTGAAAAAATAGAGGGCGAAATCGAAGCAAAGGAAATAGAGATAGAAAACCTGAAAAATAAGCTTTCTCTTGAAGAAAATTCGACGGATTTTGAAAAACTTTCGGAGATTTCAGAGGAAATAGAAACTAATGAGAATAAGCTTAACGAAATTTATCTTGAATGGGAAGAACTGTGCGAAAAAAGAGATAATCTTCAAAGGCAACAATGCCTTTAATATACTTGCAAAACCATCGGTTTTTTGGTATACTAACCTTATATTTTATTGAATAGGAGAAAAAAATGTCTTTTCCGCTTGAACGAATAAGAAATTTTTGTATAGTTGCTCATATTGACCACGGTAAATCTACTCTTGCTGACCGTTTGCTTGAACTTACAAGCTCAGTCGAACAGCGTGAGATGGAGGAACAGATTCTTGACAGTATGGAGCTTGAAAGGGAGAGGGGCATTACCATAAAAGCCCATGCCGTTACCCTTTACCATACCGCCAAGGACGGTCAGCAGTACGAGCTTAATCTTATAGATACCCCCGGACACGTTGACTTTAATTATGAAGTTTCCCGTTCTCTTGCTGCTTGTGAGGGCGCAATACTTGTTGTTGACGCTTCTCAGGGTATCGAGGCGCAAACTCTTGCTAATACTTATCTTGCCGTTGACCACGGTCTTGAAATTTTACCGGTTGTAAATAAGATTGATTTAACTTCTGCAGAGCCTCAGAGAATAATAGGTGAAATTGAAGATGTTATCGGAATTCCGGCTCAGGATTCTCCATTAATTTCGGCAAAAACCGGACTTAACGTAGAAGAAGTTCTTGAAAGAATAGTAACCGATATTCCTGCTCCCGTGGGAGATAGAAACTCTCCTCTAAAGGCTCTTATATTTGACTCTTATTATGACGTCTATAAGGGAGTTATAGTTTATTTCAGAGTTGTTTCGGGAAAAATCAGAGCCGGCGACAGAATAAAGATGATGGCTACCGGCGCTGAGTTTGACGTTGTTGAGGTTGGCAGAAAACAGGCTACCTGTCTTATGCCTTGCGATTGTCTTGAAGCAGGTGAGGTTGGTTATCTTGCGGCTTCTATAAAAACGGTTAAGGATGCTTGTGTGGGCGATACGGTTACCCTTGCAACTGAGCCCGCTAGTGAAGCTCTTGAGGGATACCGTAAGGTTAATCCCGTTGTGTTCTGCGGTATTTATCCTGCCGACGGCGCGAGATACGGCGACCTCAGAGAAGCTCTTGAAAAGCTTCAGCTTAATGACGCTTCACTTCTTTACGAGCCTGAAACCTCTAAAGCGTTGGGCTTTGGTTTCAGATGCGGCTTTTTGGGACTTCTTCATATGGAAATTATTGAAGAAAGACTGGAGCGCGAATATAACCTTGATATTATTACTACCGCACCAAGTGTTGTTTACAGATTTACCTTAAACGACGGCAGTACTGTTGATGTTGATAATCCTACCAACTATCCCGACCCCGGCTCAATTGTTGAGGCTATGGAGCCTGTAGCTGATGTCCATATATATAGCCCTAATGATTATGTCGGCGCTATTATGCAGCTTTGTGAAGAACGACGCGGTATTTATACCGATATGAAATATATGGGGGACAGAGTTGATATACACTATATAATGCCTATGGGCGAAATTGTTTATGACTTTTTTGATGCTCTTAAATCCCGCACAAAAGGTTACGCTTCTTATGATTATGAGTCTAAGGGTTATGAAAAATCCCGCCTTATAAAGCTTGACGTTATGTTGGCGGGAGACGTAGTTGACGCTCTTTCCTTTATAGTTCACGTAGATAACGCTAATTCCAGAGCAAGACGAATTGCAGAAAAGCTTAAGGAATATATTCCGCGTCAGCTTTTTGAGGTTCCCGTTCAGGTGGCCGTAGGCGGCAAAATTATTGCCAGAGAAACGGTCAAGGCTATGCGTAAGGACGTACTTGCGAAATGCTACGGCGGTGACATCACCCGTAAAAAGAAACTTCTTGAAAAACAGAAAGAGGGTAAAAAGAAAATGCGCCGTCTTGGTAAGGTTGAAGTTCCCCCCGACGCATTTATGGCTGTTCTTAAACTTGATGAATAAACAAAACAGCAGAGTTGCTAGTATGTAACTCTGCTGTTTGTTTTAGTTGCACAAATTTATTTAAAACATATAACATTTTTTGTGAAAATAGTAGACAAAAAATGGAAAATAGTGTATAATTATTGTAAAAGGTAAGTTGAGTCAAATAATAAATGAAAATTTACAAAATAAAGCAAATTTTCAGAGAGGGGACAGGGGAGGTAACACAGAGAACCGTCACCTGTGTCACAATTAATTTCGAGTTTGATGACGGCGACATACATTTTGGTCAAAAAATTACTACAGAAATAGGATTAAAACTGCCCGGCAAACAAGGCCTATATGCTGAATCATCCTTTGCACATAATTATATAGAAAAATGTGGTCATGATCTCATTGAAGAATCCATTAAAAACATCTATCAATGTGAGTATACTAGAAAAGAGTAAAATGCTGCTGCTAAGTTCGATCCTTTTAGCATAATAGGCGATGATTTTGTGATAGGTGTTGGAGTTTCAGCTTATTTTTTCTTTGGTGGTTCGGCATCTATAGAATTAAATATTTCTGAATTTATTAGAATTATGGAGAATTAGAATATGAAAAGAAAACATTTTTTTATAATCTTACTAGTGTTTTTTTTACTATGGATATTTATTTGTTTCTCATTTTTTATTTCTCAATTATTTTTAAAAAACAGTCCCGCATATGATACTGCGATAGATTATATAAAAAACGATACCGAAGTAATATATGAATGTGGAGAATATGTAAGTCATAATAGTATAGTATTCGGAAGCCTTGAACAAGAAACAGTAAACGGGATATCCACGGGAAACGCTGAGTATATCATAACTTTTACCACAAATAAGGGCAAATATAAAATAACTATTTATTTAACCAAAAATGATGAAAATTGGTCTATAGTTGATCATAAAGTTAAAAGGTAACACAGGGGACTGCTCTCTGTGTTGCGACACTGGGAAGACAGTTGACGGCTTTATTTCCAGATTAAATTCTAAATTTTGCTAGGTAACACAGTAGGCACAAATCTGCTGTGTTACCTCGGCAAAGGATTTAAGAAAAGTAAAAACGCGCTTTCGTTTATACGAAAGCGCGTTTTTTATTATCGTATCATTGTTTGTACGCCGTCGACGAATTCACAAACAGCTCTTTCAAGCTGATTTTTACCCTTTGTCATTTTGCTTTGGCTGTTCATCATAAGTTTACCGGCTATGGCAACACCCATACCTACGGCCACGCCCAGTACCATTCCTTCAAAGAAACTTGTTACTTTAATCATAGAAAAACCTCCTTCGGTAGTAGTTTTACCAAAGGAGGTTTAGTTTATTCAAAATATTCTTTGTGCCAAACGAGGAAGGTATATACCGTCCAGATTTTTCTGCTGACATCGGCTTTGCCGCTTCTGTGAACATCGAGAAGTTTTAAAAGCTCTTTTGTATCAAAATATCTTTCGGCAGCAGAGGAAGTGAAGGCAGTTTTGACCGTCTCGTAATACTTATCCTCTTTAAGCCATACTCTGATTGGTACAGGGAAGCCCAGCTTATCCTTTTTAGCCGTGAGTTCAGGTAAAGTTTTCTCAGCGGCAAGGCGTAAGGCAAGTTTTGTTGTAACGGTATTAACGCGGCATTTAAGCGGGATTTTCTGAGCCAATTCCATAACCTTTTTATCAAGGAAAGGAACTCGGAGTTCAAGGGAATTAGCCATAGAGGTCTTATCGGCTTTTAAAAGGATATCACCCATAAGCCACATATTTATATCAAGATACTGCATTTTTGTAACTGTATCTTTATCTTTTACCTCATCGTAAAATTTACTGCAAAGTACCATTGGCGAAACGGCTTTTTTGGCTATTTCACTTTTAAGTATTTTATTACGCTCTTTAAGTGAAAAGATATTAGCGTTACCGATAAAGCGTTCCTCAATAGTTTTGCCTCGGCGCACAAGATAATTTATACCGTGTTTTTGAGGCAGATGCTCACAGATTTTAGAAATTACTCTGCGCAGAGCAAAGGGAAGTTTATCGTAAGCCGTAAGGGTGAGAGGCTCTTGGTAAATACGGTAACCGCCGAAAAGCTCATCGGCACCTTCTCCCGACATAACAACCTTAACATACTCGGAAGCAAGCTTTGATACAAAATAGAGGGCAATAGCGGCGGGGTCTGCAAGAGGCTCGTCCATAAAATACTGAATTTTGGGGAAGGTTTCCCAATATTCTTCGGGAGTAATTACCTTGCTGATATTTTCAACACCGATTGTATCGGCAAATTTCTTTGCATAATGAATTTCATTATATCTGTCGCCGTCGGGGCTTTCAAAACCAACGGTAAAGGTTTTATCAACGTTAGCGGCCTCGGCAATATAGCTAGAGTCAATACCGCTTGAAAGGAAAGAACCAACCTCAACGTCGGCACTCAACTTATGCACTGAAACAGACTCTCTGACCTGTGCGTCTACTAGGTCGCTGTAATATTCAAGAGCGCCGTCTTCCGCATTAAAATCGGGACGGAAATAACGGGTTTTATTCATTTTGCCGTTCTTTAAGGAAAAACTGTGAGCAGGGGGGAGCTTAAAGACGTTTTTGAAGAAGGTTTCCTCGGTAGGCGAATATTGGAATGACAGATAATGCGCAAGGGCGTCTTCGTTTAACTGTTTGTTAAAATCGGGATGTAAAAGGAATGATTTAATTTCGCTTCCAAAAAGAAAATCATCACCTATAAAGGTATAATAAAAGGGCTTTATACCGAACATATCGCGGGCGCCGAAAAGGGAACCGTCTGCTTTATTATAAATAACAAAGGCGAACATACCGCGAAGCCTTTGCACCATGCTCTCACCCCATTCTTCAAAGCCGTGAATAAGGGTTTCGGTGTCGGAATGGCTTGTACGGAAAATGTGACCTGCATCTTCAAGCTCACGTCTCAAATCCACATGGTTATATATTTCACCGTTAAAAACTATAACAAGGTTACCATCCTCGTTAAACATAGGCTGGTCGCCGTCGGCAAGGTCAACGATGCTTAGTCTTCTGAAACCAAGGGCAATATTTTCGTCAACATAACTGCCGCTGCTGTCAGGACCTCTGTGGACAATTTTATCCATCATAGAGGTAAGCAGACTGCCGTCATCTTTAATGCTGTTTGTAAAGCCTACAAATCCGCACATTAAATATCAACTCCAAAAAAATTACTTAACTTAACTATTATACTATACTGTTTAAGATTTTACTATACTTTTTTTCGAAAATAATTAAAAGAGTTCCGCTTATAAATCCCGTAACCGCCCCCGTAGCAATCATAAGGGGAAGAAGTGAGGTTATACCGACGGTAGAAAGAAGAATAACTGCCGCAGTAATCTGGGCGACGTTATGGAAAACACCCGCCGCAGTACTGACTCCTGCAAAGGAAAAAATCTTTGGTTTTATTAGAGCAATTACTATAAGGGTCGAAAGTATGCCGCCAAAAAGAGAAAAAACAAAGGAATAGAAATTACCAAAAAGAAGGGCGGAGAGCAAAATTCTGATTAAATTTACCGAAATACCGCCCCAATATTGTTTTTTTGAAATTAAAAACATAGAAACGGTATTGGCAAGACCGATTTTAAAACCGGGAACAGGTACAAAGGCAAAGGCAAGCCCCTCAACGTAGGAAACCCCCAGAGCTAGAATTGTGAGAAGAGAATAGACGGTGATTTTTTTTGCCATTACTCAACCTCCAGAACAACCCGAGCAGGCAGACAAATTACGGTTTCGCCTTTTCGGTTTATTTTGCCCTGATTAATACAAACCTTATCGGGACAAAGAGAACTTTCCACGAAGGCTTTGCCGTCCTTTATAACTACGGTGTTTTCGGGTAAATTTACAGTAGTATCTTCATTTAAGGGTAGACGCATATATTCCCTATTGTCTATATTTATAACGAGGGTTTCTCCTGACGATTTCGGTGAAAAGAAGAAAAGGCTGAAAATCAAAAGAGCAGACAAAAGGAAAAAAATCAGCAAAAATATATCCGCTTTTTTTACCATTTGCTTCACTCCTTCTATGAATACTAAATATATTATAGCATATCTTTACAAAAAAGAAAATAAATTGTATAATATTTTGTATGAGAAAATTTACTGTTATTTTTTTATCGTTAATTTTGCTTTTCTGTTCTGCTTGTAACGGGAAAGTTTATAAAAATACCGAAACCTTTTTTATGATGGATACGGTGGTCTCCATTTCTGCTGACTGCAACACCCACATTATAAAAGAGGCTTACGATTTATGTCTTTATTACGAAAAACTTTTCAGCCGTACTATAGAAGGTAGTGACGTTTATAAAATTAATAACAGCGAGGCACCGATAACGGTAAACGGAGAAACGGCAGAGCTTATAAAAAAAGGGATTTATTATGGGGATTTAAGTGGAGGTAAATTTGACATAACCCTTTGTCCTGTCAGCAGTCTTTATGATTTCAACAATAAAGTGCTTCCTGAAAAAGAGGAGATTTTATCGGCACTTAAAAAGGTTGATTACAAAAAGATAACCGTTAATGAAAGCAGTGTTTTATTACTGGACGGTCAGATTGACCTTGGGGCAATTGCTAAAGGTTATATCACAGATAAGGTGGTAAGCTTTCTTAAAAGCAAGGGTGTGAAACGGGCAACGGTTAATATGGGCGGTAACGTTTATACCTTTGGGGACAAAAAATCGACGATAGGCATAAGAAAACCGTTTAGCGATGAGATTATTGCTACTATTACTGCAGGGGAGGCTACCTTTGTTACCTCTGGAATTTATCAGAGGTATATTGAAAAAGACGGTACTGTTTATCATCATATTATTGATAAAGAAACAGGTTTTGGCGTACAAAACAACCTTAGCAGCGTAACAATTATCGCCAAAAGCTCTACCGATGCAGATGCACTGTCTACAACCTGTATGCTTCTTGGTGAAAAAGAGGGTATAAGTCTTATAGAAGGCATACCTGATACCGAAGCGGTTTTTATACTTAAGGACGGCAGTCTTAAAATTACTTCGGGGCTTAAAATAAACGGCACTGATATCATACTTAAATAATTTACAAATAGTTCTTTATTTAATAAGGCAAATCGTGTATAATGAAAAAGACAATTACTCTAAGGAGAAGATAGAATGGGTTTACTTCAAAAATTCTTCGGAAACTACAGCGAAAAAGAAATAAAAAGAATATTACCTTTGCAAAAAAAGGTTTTAGAACTTGAGGAAGAATATAAAGCTTTAAGTGACGAACAGCTTAAAAATAAAACTGCGGAATTCAAAGAAAGATATAATGGGGGTGAAAGCCTTGACTCCCTTTTGCCCGAGGCCTTTGCCGCTTGTCGTGAGGCTTCAAGCAGAGTTCTTTCTATGCGTCATTTCCCGGTGCAGATAATCGGCGGTATCGTACTTCACCAAGGACGAATTAGCGAAATGAAAACAGGTGAGGGTAAAACTCTTGTTGCTACCTTACCTGCATATCTTAACGCTATTTCGGGAAAGGGCGTTCATATCGTAACGGTTAACGATTATCTTGCTAAGCGTGATTCTGAGTGGATGGGTAAAATTTATCGTTTTATGGGACTGAGTGTTGGTCTTATCGTTCACGGAATGGATAATGACGAAAAAAGGGAAGCCTATGCGGCTGATATTACCTATTGTACCAATAACGAGCTGGGTTTTGATTATCTTAGAGATAATATGGTTATTTATGCCGACAAACGCGTTCAGCGCGGACATAACTTTGCTATTGTTGACGAGGTTGACTCCATTCTTATTGATGAAGCCAGAACACCTCTTATAATCTCAGGTCAGGGGGATAAATCTACCGACCTTTATGAGAAAACAAACCGTTTTGTCAGAGGCCTTAAAAAATGTGTCGTTAAGGAAATGGACGATAAGGTCAGCGACGAAGAGGCCCAGTATGACGGCGATTACGTTGTTGACGAAAAGGCAAGAACGGCAACCCTTACTCCGTCTGGTGTTGCTAAAACCGAGGAGTATTTTGGTATAGAAAACCTTAACGATGCTGAAAATATAACTATTTCCCATCACGTTAATCAAGCTATCCGTGCTTACGGTATTATGAAGCGCGACGTTGATTACGTTGTTAAAGACGGAGAGGTTATTATCGTTGATGAATTTACCGGACGATTAATGTTCGGAAGACGCTATAACGAGGGTCTTCATCAGGCTATTGAAGCTAAGGAAGGAGTAAAAATTGCTCAGGAATCTAGAACCCTTGCTACTATTACTTTCCAGAACTTCTTCCGTCTTTATAACAAGCTTTCCGGTATGACCGGTACTGCTATGACCGAAGAACCTGAATTTAACGAAATTTATAAGCTTGACGTTATTGAAATTCCAACAAATAAGCCCGTTATCCGTGAAGATAAGGACGACGTTATTTACAAAACCGAAATGGGCAAGTTTAAGGCGGTTATTGATAATATAATTTCTTGCCATAAGAAAGGTCAGCCTGTTCTGGTAGGTACCGTTACTATTGAAAAGAGCGAGCTTTTAAGCAAACTCCTTAAAATGCAGAAAATACCCCATAACGTACTTAATGCTAAGCATCATGAAAAGGAAGCTGAAATAATTGCTCAGGCAGGCAAATTCGGCGCTGTCACCATCGCAACAAATATGGCAGGCCGTGGTACAGATATCATGCTTGGCGGTAATGCAGAATATCTTGCAAAGAGTGAACTAAGACACCGCGGATACAGCGAAGAGGTTATTCTTGAGGCGACCGGCTTTGCCGAAACTGATGTTCCTGAAATTGCCGAGGCAAGAAAGCAATACAGAGAGCTTTATGACAATTTTAAGGCAGAGATTGCTCCTGAAGCCGAAAAGGTAAGAAAAGCGGGTGGACTTTGTATTATAGGTACAGAGCGCCACGATTCGCGCCGAATTGATAATCAGCTCAGAGGCCGTGCAGGTCGTCAGGGTGACCCAGGCTCTACTCAGTTTTATATTTCTCTTGAAGATGACCTTATGCGTCTTTTTGGCGGTGAGAGAATTTCGGGTGTAATGGACGCACTAAACGTAACTGAGGATATTCCGCTTCAGTACGGTATGCTCACTAAAAGTATTGAAAGTGCTCAAAAGAAGAAGGAGGGCATTAACTTTGCCTCCCGTAAGAGTGTTTTAAATTACGACGACGTTATGAACAAACAGCGTGAGCTTATTTACGAACAGCGTAACAAAGTACTTGATGGCGAGGATTTAAGAGATACTATAATAAAAATGATAAACGATACCATCGAAAGTAACGTTGGCTCTTATATAACCGACGGCACCGCTGACGATTGGGATTTTGAGGGACTTAGAAAATATTTCGGCGGTTGGCTCTGCACAGACACAGATTTCCGTTATAACGTAGATGAACTTAATAATATTAATCCGTCTGATATTGTAGATTCCTTAAAGGAAATGGCTTTAATCCGTTATGAAAAGCGAGAGGCAGAACTCGGTACAAAGACAATGCGTGAAATAGAAAGAGTTGTTCTGCTGAGAAGTGTTGACACAAACTGGATGGACCATATTGATGCTATGGACAGATTAAAACAAGGTATCGGACTTCGCGCCTACGGTCAGCACGACCCTGTTGTTGCCTACCGTAACGAGAGTTATGATATGTTTGAGGCTATGACTAACGCTATACGTGAACAAACTGCAAAGCTTTGCCTATCTGTTCAGGTAAGACGTGACGAGGAAGTAAAGCGTGAAAAGGTTGCCGAGGAAAGCGGTACGGGTGAAAATAACCGTACTGTGAGAGGTAAAGGTGTTGTAGCTCTTAATGCTCCCTGCCCTTGCGGTAGCGGTCTTAAATACAAACGCTGTTGCGGTAAAAAGTAGCAAAAATGTTAAGATAAATATCGTTTTTTGCATTGACTATGAATGTTTTGTACTGTATAATATTATAGAAATAATTTGAAAGGTTAAACGAAGTTTATGTATTGTAACATTTTGCATAGAGCTGCATCAATTGCAACGCTGGATTCTCTTAAATTTCAGCAGGATGAAGCTCATAAATTAGGTTTTAAAACTACACTTCATATTCCGCTTAGGGGAATGGATTCCCCAGAAGTAATCGAATATTATAAGCAGCAGGCAAGAGATTTCGGTGACGAAATAGGAATACATTTTCACGGTCTGGAATCTGAAAGCTACAAGGAGGCTTTTGGCAGCGACGAACAGATAATTATGCTGTACCTAAAGCCTTTGGAAGAACGTAAAAAAATCATTGATTTTGTTTTCGAGAGATTTTACGGGTTTTTCGGGTTTTACCCGGTATCTATTGCCGGATACTATTTCGATGCTGATACTCTTTCTTATATAAATGAAAAATATCCATCGGTAAAAATTGCTATTACAAGCTGTTTTGAAGAGGGTATAAAAATGTTTGCCGGCTGTAGCTATACCTGGTATTTATTCAGCGAGGGCGGACCTTGGACTGCTTATTATCCCTCTAAAACTAACAGTCTTTGCCCCGCTAAAGCTAAGGATGAGGCAATAGACATAATATGCGTACCTCATTTAAACCGCGATATGCTTATGTCCTATCTTAGCAGAGATGATTATTTTTCTGCTCATACTGCAAATATGCAGCGCGGTAAACTAAATAAGGGTAAAAAGTGCCGGTATATATTCGATTTTCTTGACGAATGGCTTGAACAGGACAAGTATAACGATACCGTATATTTTAATAATTACACCGGCTCTGGTTGGCTTAATGAGGGCCGAAATTTCGAAGAAACTTCGGAGGTTTCCAAGGATTTATACAGACAGTGCCTAGAGTATTATAAGAAAAAATCTGATGAAGGTAAGCTTCAGGTTATGACTATGGAAGAATATGCCGAGGTACATAAAGACAAGGTTAAAGTGGGTAGAGGTGACATAAATCTCTTCCACGATTTAGCAGGTAATTCCGGCAGAGAACTTCTTTGGTATGTTGATTCTAATTGGAGAATGGCTATAGACCCCATTTGTGGTGGTAGTGTTGTTGACCTTCGTCCTTATGCAGGTAGAATTAAGCAGGATTTGGGTCCCAATTCTTCTCAGCTTTGGAACGGAAGTTATCCATTCGCCCTTAACTTCTTACATAGACAGGCTTATATTTCAAGCGTAGTGGGAAGCGCGCCCCTTATAAATCTTAGGTGCCACGTAGGTAAAATTGAACGTCCTGATGAACATCAGGTGTACGTGGAGTTTGAACCTATGGTTGTTGGAAAAGGCGAAAATGAAATAGAGTTTGCTTCCGCATTCCTTTTTTGTGATGACGGCAGACTGTACCTTAAGAAAAAGATACTGAAAACTGCAACACCGGATGGTAAGGTTAAGGTAATTGAAAATATGAACGGTACTCTTGGCAGAACCGAGTATCCTGAGGATATGTCGGGTATAACAATGTATGCTGAGAACAAAAACGGAGAAACAGCGGTTTATAACTGTGAATATAACGACCGAAAAACCTCCCTTGAAAATGCAACTTTACTTAGCGCGAAAGTTCCAATGCTAGGCACCGAGTTTACCTTTGAGAGTGATTTGGAGGGCGCTGTTGGTGAAATACGCGAGGGCGCTATGGCTAAGCCTTATTATTCAATGTGTATTACACAATACGTTAAAGCAGGAGAGGAGTCAAGCGTATGTTTAAGAATAAGAAACCTCAAGTAACCGTGAGGTGCCCATGGTGTTTTGTAAAGGATATTGACGCTACCTTAAGATACTCGTCTAAGGAAGATTTGTATTATTGTCTTAAATGCTGTTATACTGCAAAAAAACATAAAACAGCGCTTAAAGAACTTAATGACGTTAAAAAAGAAAGATACAGAAGCTACTATTAATCAGAAAAGCAGGATGGAACTCCATCCTGCTTTTTTTCATATACTGTTAACGGGTATTATACCCGAAAGGAGAAAAACACAGATGTTTGATTGGAAAACCAGAGAAGCACAGGACGAATTTGACAGCGGTTGTAAACAGGCACTGACTCTTGTGTTTATCGAAAATCAGGAAATTGAACAGGTATATGAGCCCGAAACGGCTTTAGTTCGCGGAACGGCTTTCCCGAATCTTGATAAGCCCTTTTGCCCCGGAGGAATGAAAATATGAATGATAAATACAGATTAAAGAGAAGAATTCATGAATTTGATTTTTCTATCAAGGAAATGGAACTCTATCTTGATGTTCATCCTCATTGCAAAAGAGCTTTAGCCTTGCTGGAAGAACTGAGGAGAAAGCGTAAGGAAACGGTTGACACTTATGAACAGCGCTTCGGTTCCTATATCGTTACAACCCATGATGCCCCCGCAAGTGAGCATTGGCGCTGGATAGACTCCCCGTGGCCTTGGGAAATGAAGGAGGGTGAAGTATAATGTGGCAATATGAGAAAAAACTTCAGTATCCCGTTAATATAAAAAATCCCAACCCTAAGTATGCACAAATTATAATTTCGCAATACGGTGGACCAGATGGTGAACTTGGCGCTTCAATGAGATATTTAACCCAGCGTTACAGTATGCCATACAACGAGGTTAAAGGGATTTTAACCGATATAGGTACAGAGGAACTTGCTCACTTAGAGATGGTTTGCGCTATGGTTTATCAGCTAACCAAAAATCTTACCGAAAAGCAGATTATGGAAAGCGGGTTTGATAAGTATTTCGTAGACCATACAACCGGCGTTTATCCCATAGCTGCCTCGGCACTGCCTTGGAGGGCTGAGTATATTCAGGCAAAAGGCGATATTTTGGCGGATTTGCACGAAGACCTTGCAGCAGAACAAAAAGCCAGAGTGACCTATGATAACCTATTAAGGTTAATTGACGACCCTGATGTAAGAGACCCCCTTAAATTCCTTCGTCAGCGTGAAATTGTCCATTATCAACGCTTTGGCGAAGCGTTACGTCTTACTGCAGATAAGTTGGATAGCA
>SVQC01000048.1 GCA_015065585.1 Oscillospiraceae bacterium | reverse complement strand
AACTTAACTGTAACACAGGATTTTCCATTCGTCACTTATTTTTTTGCCTACTGTAACACATCTATTGTAAACCTACACCGAAGTAAACTTCGGACAGTTTTTTATACTTGTAATTTTTACAATAAAATTATATAATAAAATATAATTGATTTGGAAGGGGAGAGAGAAATGATTTTGATAATTGCAGAAAAGCCAAGTCTTGCACGTAATATTGTTGCAGGTATTGGTGAGATGAAGAAAACTGGCAATTATTATGAGGGCAACGGCTATATAGTAACCTGGGCTTTTGGTCATCTTTTTTCCCTTTGTGATATTGAAGATTATACCGGTCCTACCTCTACGGGCAGATGGAGTATGGAGAATCTGCCTTGTTTTCCTGAAAATTTTAAATTCAGACTTCGTAAAAATGCTGACGGCGCCGAGGATTCCGGGGTTAAAAATCAGTTTGAGCTGATAAAAGCTCTTTGTAACAGAGATGATGTTTCTGCCATTGTTAATGCAGGAGATGCTGACCGAGAGGGTGAAATAATAATTCGCCTTTGTGTGTCCCATGCCTTAAAAAATGAGAAAAAATTGCTCAGACTTTGGCTTCCTGACCAGACTCCCGAAACGGTTAAAGCCGCCCTTAGCGATTTAAAGGAAGAAAAAGAGTATGATAATCTTGCAAACGAGGGTTATGCAAGAACATATATGGACTGGCTTTACGGCGTTAATCTTACCAGATATGCAACCCTTAAAACCGGTGTTTTACTTCGTGTTGGCAGGGTTATCGTGCCTATCGTAAAAGCTATATACGACAGAGATATGGCTATAAGAAATTTCGTGCCTGACACCTATTTTGCGCCTTACAGTAAGGAAATAACCTCGGGAGAAGAAATTGAGCTTACTTCAAAGCAGAAATTTGATAAAAATATGCGCAAAAAAGCAGAGGAACTTTGCGAAAAATATAATAGCGCAGGCGCAATTGTAAGAAATGTCAAAAGTAAAAAAGATAGCCTTTCGGCTGGTAAGCTTTATTCACTTTCAAAACTTCAGAATGTGCTTGGCAAAAAATATAAAATGTCAATGGACGATAGTCTGAAAATCGTCCAGACTCTTTACGAAAGAGGATATTTAACCTATCCACGTACCAATTCGGAATATCTTGCTACCGCCGAAAAAGACAAAATTTCAAAGATTATTTCTAATATCAAAAATATGGGTTACCCCGTTGTTATGAAGGATAAGAAAACTATTTTTGATGACAGCAAAATCGAATCTCATTCTGCCCTTACTCCTACCTATAAAATTCCAAAAAAAACTGACCTTAGCGAAGAAGAATTTAAGGTTTATCAAACGGTTTTCTGCCGATTTGTTGCTGTTTTCTGTAGTGAAGAATGTCTTGCACAAAAAACCGAGATTACTATACAGGTCGGTGAATATGAGGAATTTGTACTTAAAGGCACCGTTATTCTGACAAAGGGCTGGACAAAGTATGATGAGTATAAGGGGAAGGATAAGGTACTGCCTCAATTAAGCATTGGGGACAATGTAAATATAAATTTTGTTCCCAAAGAAAAGGAAACCTCGCCTCCGAAGCACTATACCATAGAAACCCTTAATCATTATCTTAAAAATCCCTTTAGACAGGATAAAGTTGCCGTCGCAGAACTTGGCGAAGAAGACGATGCCGAGGAATATAAGGCTATGTTTGAGGGTCTTGAACTCGGCACTGAGGCTACCAGAACAGGCATTATTGATAACGCCATAAAAAGCAAATATATACAGCTCAAAAAAGACGTTTATACTATTCTTCCTGACGGCGAATATCTGATTGAATCTTTAACCTATATGGGAATTTCAATGGATAAATATAAAACCAGCATTTTAGGACAGGCATTAAAAAAGGTATTCAAGGGTGCTATAAGCGTTAATGACAGCGTTAACATGGCAAAAGAAGAGATTGCCGAGGTCTTCAATGTGACTGATATGCCACCCGAAACCGATACTGATAACGGCTTTTACGGTCAGATAATCGGTAAATGTCCCGTATGCAGTAAAGAGGTTGTTAAGGGGCGGTATGGTTATGGATGTTCGGGTTATAAAGAGGGTTGTAACTTCAGAATAAACGGTGTTATCTGTAAAAGGGTAATTTCGGTAAAAAACGCTAAAATGCTTTTGGAAAAGGGTGCTACAAGTGAAATTCAAGGCTTTGTTTCAAAGGCGGGTAAACCCTTTAATGCAAGGCTTATATTAGAGGAAAACAAAACGGTATTTAAGTTTTAAGAAAGGTTTTTGATATGAAAGATTTTAATAAGGAAAAGATAAGACCGGCCAGAAAAATGACCGGCAAGAAAAAGAAACTGGCTGTAATTTATAATATACTTTTAGTATTTTTCAGCCTTGTCATCGTATTTTGCGGCTTTAAAATCGGCTCGTATTATTGGCAGGGATGGCGCAGTACAAGTGAGAATGAAACCATAATTGACGAGGTTGTGTCGACGCCGAGTTTACCTACCGTTAGTCAAAACAGCAGTTCTTCCAGCGGAGGATATACCTTTGCTACTATACCGAAATCGGTGGATTTTCAAAAACTTAAAAAGAAAAACAGTGAGGTTGTCGGTTGGATTTTTAATCAGAACGGTATTATAAATTATCCCATTATGCAGGCTGTAAATAACGATTATTACCTTAACCACACAATAAACAAGACCAAAAATGTTAATGGTTCGATTTTTATGAACTATAAAAACAAGGGTAATTTTACTGATAAATTAACCTTTATTTACGGTCACAGTATGAAAAACGGAACGATGTTTGCTTCATTGCTTCGTTATAGAAATCAATCTTATTACAATGCTTATCCGTCCTTTTACCTTTATACACCGTACGGAAAATATAAGCTTGATGTTTTCTCGGCTTTTGAAACTACTGATGCCGATAAAATTTATTCGGCAGGGTATAATCAGAAAGACTATTCGGATATAATTTCCTATGCGTTTTCAAAGTCTAAAGTAAAGGCTGATGTTACAGTATCCGAGCAGGACAGAATTGTTGTTCTTTCAACCTGCGCTTATAATAATGATAACGGTCGGTTCCTTGTTCTTGCTAAAATGACTGTACTTGAAGAAAAGATTCCCGAAAACTCATCCAAAAACACATTATTTCATCAATAAACAGTTGCTTTTTTAAGCTTTATATGGTATATTATCTATGTTTATTCGAAAGGGGTATTGTAATGTACAATAAAGTATCCACTAATTTAAATTTTGTCGAAGAAGAAAAGAAAATTGAAAAATTCTGGCGCGATGAAAAAATATTTGAAAAGAGTATAGAAAGCCGCGCAAAAGGAGAGCCTTATGTTTTTTATGATGGTCCTCCAACTGCTAACGGTAAACCTCATATCGGTCACGTGTTAACCCGCGTTATTAAGGATATGATTCCCAGATACCGTACCATGAAGGGCTATATGGTGCCCAGAAAAGCCGGTTGGGACACCCACGGTCTTCCCGTTGAGCTTGAAGTTGAAAAGAAGCTTGGTCTTGACGGTAAAGAGCAGATAGAAAAATACGGTCTTTGTGACTTTATTTCCCACTGTAAAGAAAGCGTTTGGCAATATAAAGGAATGTGGGAGGATTTCTCTCAGACTGTTGGTTTCTGGGCTGATATGGATAATCCTTACGTTACCTATCATAACGATTTTATCGAATCTGAATGGTGGGCTTTAAAAGAAATTTATAATAAAAATCTTCTTTATAAAGGCTTTAAGATAGTTCCTTATTGTCCTCGTTGCGGAACACCCCTTTCTTCCCACGAAGTTGCTCAGGGCTATAAAGCCGTTAAAGAGAGAAGTGCCGTTGTTCGCTTTAAGGTAGTTGACGAAGACGCATATTTCCTTGCTTGGACAACTACCCCCTGGACACTTCCTTCAAACGTTGCACTTTGTGTAAACCCCGATGATATTTATATTAAGGTTAAGGCTAATGACGGTATGGTTTATTATCTTGCCGAGGCTCTTGCCGATAAGGTTTTATCCCGTCTTGCCGATGAAAATACCCCTGCATATACCGTTCTTGATACTATGAAGGGAACTGACCTTGAACATAGACAATATGTTCCTCTTTTTGATTGCGCTGCTAAGGTTGCCGAAAAGCAGAAGAAAAAAGGTCACTATATTACCTGTGACAGCTATGTAACTATGAGCGACGGTACAGGTATTGTTCATATTGCTCCTGCTTTTGGTGAAGACGACGCCAAGGTTGGAAGAAAATACGATTTACCTTTTGTTCAGTTCGTTGACGGCAAAGGTAATCTTACAGAGGAAACTCCTTTTGCGGGTCTTTTTGTAAAGGATGCCGACCCCAAGGTGCTTGTGGACCTTGATGAAAGAGGACTTCTCTTTGATGCTCCTAAGTTTGAGCATGATTATCCTTTCTGCTGGCGCTGTGATACACCCCTTATCTACTATGCCAGAGAATCTTGGTTTATAAAAATGACTGAGGTCAGAGATGACCTTATCAAAAACAACAATACAATTAACTGGATTCCCGAGAGCATAGGCAAGGGAAGATTTGGCGATTGGCTTGAAAACGTTCAGGACTGGGGTCTTTCCCGTAATCGTTATTGGGGTACTCCTCTTAATATCTGGGAATGTGAATGCGGTCACCGTCACGCTATCGGCAGTATTGCCGAACTTAAGGAACTAAGTTCTAACTGTCCTGACGATATAGAACTTCACCGTCCTTTCGTTGATGCCGTTACTATTAAATGTTCTGAGTGCGGCGGCGAGATGAAGCGTGTTCCAGAAGTTATTGACTGTTGGTTTGACTCAGGCGCTATGCCATTTGCTCAGCACCATTATCCCTTTGAAAATAAAGAACTTTTCGAGGCTCAGTTCCCCGCAAACTTTATTTCCGAAGCAGTTGACCAGACGAGAGGCTGGTTCTATTCACTTCTTGCTATTTCTACATTGCTTTTTAATAAAGCACCTTATAAGAACGTTATAGTTCTCGGTCACGTTCAGGATGAACACGGTCAGAAAATGAGTAAATCCAAAGGGAACGCTGTGGACCCATTTGAAGCTCTTTCTACCTATGGCGCCGATGCTGTGCGTTGGTATTTCTATACCAACTCTGCACCTTGGCTTCCTAACCGTTTCTACGGTAAAGCTGTTACCGAGGGTCAGCGTAAGTTTATGGGAACTCTCTGGAATACTTATGCTTTCTATGTGCTTTACGCTGAAATAGACCAGTTTGACCCCACTAAATATAGCCTTGCTGATTGTAAACTTTCGATAATGGACAAGTGGTTGCTTTCACGTATGAATTCTATGGTTAAAGCTGTTGATGAAAACCTCTTTAATTACAGAATTCCCGAAGCTGCCCGCGTTCTTGAAAGCTTTGTTGACCAGCTTAGTAACTGGTATGTTCGCCGTGGCAGAGAAAGGTATTGGGTTCAGGGTATGCCCGAGGATAAGATTGCGGCATATATGACCCTTTATACCGCTCTTGTGACTACCGCAAAAACTGCCGCTCCTATGATTCCTTTCATGGCAGAAAACATCTATCTTAACCTTGTCAAGAATCTTGATAAAAATGCTCCCGAGAGTATACATCTCTGCGATTTCCCGAAAGTATGTGAAGAAGCAATTGATGTTGAACTTGAAAAAGATATGGAAGCAGTTCTTGATATTGTTGTACTTGGCCGTGCCGCAAGAAACGGTGCAAATCTTAAAAACCGTCAGCCTCTTGGTGTAATGTATGTAAAATGCGAAAAAGAACTGGGTGAAGAAGCTGTCAGAATTATTGAGGAAGAACTCAATATTAAAAATGTATCCTTTGTTAAGGATACCGGTGACCTTGTAAGCTATGCCTTTAAGCCTCAGCTTCGTACGGTTGGTCCTAAATACGGAAAACAGCTTGGTGACATCAGAAATGCTCTTGCGAATCTTGACGGTACTGCCGCTTACGCTAAGCTTAAAGCCGACGGTAAGCTTGAATTTGAATTTGAAAGCGGAAACGTTGTTCTTTGTGAGGAAGACCTGCTTATTGAAACTATACAAAAGGAAGGCTTATTCACTCTTTCTGATAACGGCGTAACCGTTGCACTCGATACCGTACTTACAGATGAGCTTATTGAAGAAGGCTTTGTAAGAGAAATTACCAGCAAAATTCAGACTATGCGTAAGGAAGCAGGTTTTGAGGTTACCGACCATATCGTCGTGTTTATGCAGGATAATGAAAAAATTGCCGATATCACTGAAAATAACGCTATGGAAATTTCTACAGATACTCTTGCCGATGAATTTGATTTTGATTCTATGGACGGCTTTACCAAAAAGTGGGATTTAAATGGCGAAGAAGTTACTATCGGTGTTAAAAAAATCTAATTAAATCAATATCCTCAGCTCAACATTGAACTGCCCCAATTTGTACGGACAGTACAAAAAGAACCCCTATGGTATTAAAAATTGAATTTTAAGCAACGAACT
>SVQC01000001.1 GCA_015065585.1 Oscillospiraceae bacterium | reverse complement strand
CAGAGTGTAGAACTCTGCGAAAAAAACGCCGTGGATTATTTCCACGGCGTTTTCATTTTTATATAAAATTGTAAAAAAGCAAACTAAACATACCATATATAAAATTTTAATTGTAATTCACCCTAACTAAAACAATAAAAAAATTCGACAAGTCGAAGCCTGTCGAATTTATGGTGCGAGTGACGGGACTTGAACCCGTACGTCGTGCAACACACGCCCCTCAAACGTGCCTGTCTGCCAGTTCCAGCACACTCGCATTTGCGACTTTATTATATTACCATAAGCATCTTTGTTTGTCAACCATAAATTTTAGTTTTTTGGCAAAAAAATAGCCGTCTGAAAAACAGACGGCTATTTTATCACATTTTGTGAATTAATACATTCCACCCTGGGCTGCTGCGGCGGCTGCAGCGGCAGCATTGGCTGCGGCAGCATCTTCCTTCTTATCAGCAACAAGAGTTTCGGTGGTAAGCACCATCGAAGCTACAGAAGCGGCATTCTGTAATGCAGAACGGGTAACCTTAGTTGGGTCTACAATACCGGCTTCAATCATATCGGTATATACTTCTTTATAAGCATCAAACCCATAATTTGATTTTCCTGCGCTTACGATTTTATCAACGATTACAGAGCCTTCTAGACCAGCATTTGCGGCAATTTGACGAATGGGAGCTTCGAGTGACTTAAGAACGATTTTGACACCGGTCTTTTCATCACCGTCGGTAGTATCAAGAAGCGCCTTTACAGAAGAAATAGCGTTAACAAGGGCAACACCACCACCCGCAACGATACCTTCTTCAACTGCAGCCTTAGTTGCAGAAAGAGCATCTTCAATACGAAGTTTCTTTTCCTTCATTTCAATTTCAGTTGCGGCGCCAACCTTAACAACAGCAACACCGCCGGCAAGCTTAGCAAGACGCTCCTGAAGCTTTTCTCTATCAAAGTCAGAGGTAGTAACCTCAATCTGATTTTTAATCTGATTAATTCTGTCGTTTATAAGAGCCTTATCGCCAGCGCCATCAACGATAACGGTAAGTTCCTTACCAACCTTAACCTGAGCAGCTCTGCCAAGAAGGTCAAGAGTTGTTTCTTTAAGGTCAAGACCGAGTTCCTCAGTTATAACCTCACCACCGGTAAGAATAGCTATATCGCGAAGCATTTCTTTTCTTCTGTCGCCAAAACCGGGTGCTTTTACGCCAACACAAGTAAACACGCCGCGAAGCTTATTAATAATAAGGTTAGAAAGAGCATCTCCTTCAATATCCTCAGCGATAATAACAAGTTTTTTACCGGTCTGAACTATCTGTTCAAGTAAAGGTAATATTTCCTGAATAGAAGAAATTTTCTTATCTGTAATAAGAATTAAAGCATCATCAATAATCGCTTCCATCTTATCGGTATCAGTGGCCATATAAGGAGTAATATAGCCTCTGTCAAACTGCATACCTTCAACCACATCGATGTAGGTTTCGGCAGTTTTAGACTCCTCAACTGTAATTACCCCGTCAGCAGTAACCTTATCCATAGCCTCAGCAATAAGACCGCCGATAAATTCATCCCCAGCAGAAACGGTAGCAACTCGCGCAATATCCTCACTACAAGTAACCTTTTTAGAATTAGCAACAACTGTATTTACAGCAGTATCAACAGCCCTTGCAATACCTTTTTTGATTACCATAGGATTAGCGCCTGCGGCAACGTTTTTCATGCCTTCACAAATAAGTGCCTGAGCTAAAACGGTAGCAGTAGTAGTACCGTCACCGGCAGCATCGTTGGTTTTAACAGATACCTCTTTTACAAGCTGGGCACCCATATTTTCAAAGGGGTCATCAAGTTCGATGTCCTTTGCAATAGTAACGCCGTCATTAGTAATAAGGGGTGAACCGTACTTTTTATCAAGCACAACGTTTCTGCCCTTAGGACCGAGAGTTACTTTAACTGCATCAGCAAGCTGGTCTACGCCTGCCTGTAATTTTTTTCTGGCTTCTTCGCCGAAAATAACATCTTTAGCCATAATCTATCTTCTCCTTATTCTACAATAGCTAAAATATCGCCGAGACTTACAATACTGAATTCCTCGCCGTCAAGTTTAACCGAAGTACCTGCATACTTATTGGTGAGCACCTTATCTCCTACCTTTACCGTCATAGGAACAAGATTGCCGTTTTTATCATATGCACCGGGACCTACCGCAACAACCTCAGCTACCTCAGGTTTTTCTTTTGCGGCAGCAGTAAGTATAATACCGCTTTTGGTAGTTTCCTCAGCTTCAACAAAGCGAGTAACAACCTTATCGGCTAAAGGTTTAATAGTCATAATACTTCCTCCAAAATTATATTATCAATTTATCATTAGCACTCTGGTATTTCGAGTGCTAATATATATTGTATCCATTTTTTTCTAAAAATCAAGTACATTTAATAATATTTTTTATTTTGTTAAAAAATTCTTCATAACCGAAGACGGAAGGCGGAAATTAATACCGTTTTTTATTATTTCGAAATTAATTTCTTTCATTTTATAAATTTCGCCGTCCAGATTTACGGGAAGGGGTTTTTGTCCTCTAATAGTATAGGATACACATTTGCCTCTATGTATAAAAGGAAGTCCGTCAATATCTCCCGATTTATATTTGCCTATAAATTTAAGAATTTTAAGTTTGCTTATATTTTCAACTATAGTATAGTCAAGCTCACCGTCAAAAGGAACAGCCCCAGGCGCCGCAAGGTATCCGCCTCCGTACGCGGGACCATTTGCAACAACAGCAAAAAGGCAATTTCTCTCACCCAAATCATTACCGTCTGCAATAATTCTGAGTTTACAACCGAGTTTGCCCAGAAAACATTTAACAATTGCAAGATTATACGCCATACTACCGCTGACAAAAGGCAGTCTTTTAAACTGTGACATATATCCAGCCACAACAGCATCCATACCTGCAGAACAGCTATTAAGGCAGTAATACTCCCCTGCTTTTATCACATCCATCTTAATAGTACCGCCGTTTATCTGCTCCTCAATATCGGCAAAAGCGGTTTTTTCTTCCTTTTTGAAAAACTTAAGAAAATCATTTGCCGAGCCTATAGGAATTACGCCCAAGGTTACGTTATCATATCCGAAAGCTCCATTAAGCGCCTCAAACACAGTACCCTCGCCACCTGCTAAAAAGATGGTAACGGGTTTACCGGTCTCGGCATGCTCTCTGGCAAAGCGTTTTGCATCGCCCGGTGCAGTAGTAATCTGCACGGCATACTCAAGGCTGTTTTCAGAACAGTATTTAGCAATTTCCATGCCAAGCTCGTTTATAAGTTTGCCTTTCCCCGCGGCAGGATTAATAATAAAAGCATATTTCATCCCTGTGTTCCCTTACCTTTTTTTAAAATACATAAACAGCTGACATTTAATCATACCGTTATAAAGTTTACGTCTTTTATCGGCCTCTTTTCCGAAAAACTTTTCAAATTCATCATGAGGACTTATTATAAAATATTTCTGCCCGTCAGTTTGTATAAAATTTTCCCCCATCACCTTATAAAGTTCCTCTGCTGCCTTAACATCCAGAAGTCGCTCACCGTAAGGCGGATTAGCAAGTACCAGACAACGCTCATTCGGTGCAGAAAAATCTCTTATATCAGCCACCTTTGCTTTTACATATTTATCTACACCGGCAAATTTTGCGTTTTTTAAAGTCAGTTCGACAGCCGCGGGGTCAATATCAAACCCTTGAGCGCTAAAATCAATATCGGTCAGAATCATACTTTGCGCTCTGGCCCTTTCTTCACGCCAAACAGTTTCCGGTATAAAAGGGAAACGCTCGGAGGCAAAGCTGCGACGAAGACCTGGAGCCATTTTTTTAGCCATCATAGCCGACTCGATAAGTAATGTACCCGAACCGCAGAATGGGTCAAAAACCTTTGTATCAGGATAGATTCTTGCCATATCGCAAATTGCAGCAGCAAGGGTTTCCTTTAATGGTGCGGCGTTTGAATTTCTTCTGTAGCCTCTCTTGTGAAGCCCTTCCCCCGAAGTATCTATCATCATAGTTACACGGTTTTTATGAATCGAAAATCTAATTTTATATTCAGTATCGGTTTCATTGAACCACGAAACATTATATTTTACTTTAAGGCGTTCTACTATAGCCTTTTTAATAATAGACTGACAGTCAGGTATACTGCTGAGCTGAGAATTAATACTCCAACCGTTGACGGGGAAAGCATCATCTATACCTATGTAATCCTCAAAGGGAATTTTTTTTACATTATCAAAAAGCTCAGTAAAGGTTAAAGCGTCAAATTCTCCAAGATTAATAAGGATACGCTCAGCAAAACGGGAATTAATATTTGCTCTGGCCAGCATATTTTCATTACCATCAAGCAAAACTCTGCCGTTCTCAGCGGTTACATTTTCAAAGCCCATTCGTTTGAATTCATCAGCCGCAATTCCCTCTATTCCAAAAATACAGGGTGCGACCATTTTTATATTACTCATTTTTTTACCTCTATATAGTTGCTGTTATATGTCGCGTAACATGACAGCCGACATTTATTGCCACAGGAAGCCCTGCAATATGGGTTGGCGCCGTTTCAATATTTACGTAAAGTGCCGTAGTATCGCCCCCAAAGCCCTGAGGACCGATATCAAGACCGTTGATTCTTTCGAGAAGCTCCGCTTCCAATTCCTTATAATACTTATTATCATTTCTGATATTACCGTCACGGCATAGAGCTTTTTTTGCAAGATAGGCGCATTGTTCAAAATCGCCACCAATACCAACGCCGATAACCATAGGAGGACAAGGATTTGACCCAGCAGACTTTACGGTTTCTATAACAGCGTCAATAACACCCTGTCTGCCATGGGCAGGAGTCAGCATAAAAATTTTGCTCATATTTTCACTACCAAAGCCCTTGGGAGCAACGGTTATTTCAACCATATCACCATCAGTTATTTCGGTATGGATAACAGCAGGAGTATTATCGTCGGTGTTAATTCTAAAAAGCGGGTCAGACACAACGCTTTTTCTAAGAAGTCCGTCAGTATAGCCTTTACGCACACCGTTATTTACAGCCTCGTAAAGATTACCGTCTGTGAAATGAACCTCTTGACCTATTTTAAGGAAGATAACCGTCATCCCCGTATCCTGACAAATAGGAATGTCAAGCTCTCTTGCGGCCTCAACATTTAAAGCAATGTCATTAAGAACAGAAAAAGCCACAGAATTGGTTTCTTTTTTACTATATTCAGAGATTTTTTCCATAACCGAGCAAGGTAAAGTTTTATTTGCCTTAATGCAAAGCTCAGCTATAAGGTCACGAACCTTTAAAACAGATATTTCTCTCACCGTAAATTTTCCTTTCAGTAAAAAGGGCAGACCGAGGTCTGCCGCCGATAATTATTTTACACCGCCGCGTTTTGACCGTCGGTTCTCAGGATTTTTTCTCTTTAAATCGGAGAATTTTTCATCACTGGTCTGCTTGAATTTGTTCATCATTTCTTCAAACGAAACAGGCTCCTGCTTTTTAGGGGTCCATGTATAATTAGGCTCTATTTTAGCAGGTTGTTTTTCGCCTTTAGCCTTAGAGAAGACACGTTCCTTATGCTGTTCTTCCTGAGCCTTTTTTATACTGAGACTGATTTTGCCGTTTTCATCTATGTTTAAAACCTTCATTTTAACAACATCGTTTTCTTTAACATGTTCACGAATGTCGGTTACATAGCTTCTTGCAACCTCAGAAATATGTACCATTCCGCTTTTTGAATCGCCAAGGTCAACAAACACACCGAAATTTGTAATGCCCGTTATTTTCCCCTCAACTATTTGTCCTACCTCGATTTGCATAAACTATGCAGTTCCCCCTTAAAACTTAAGAAAATATCATAACAGCAAAAAGCCGTTTTATAAATTAATTTAGTCAGCCGAAACGTCAATATAAACCTGCTCGTCCTCAAATACATAGCCAAGTCTTTCTCTTGCGGCTTTTTCAATAATTTTAGCTTCGTTACCGCTAGACAGGAGTTCGCGATACTCCCCTATTATCTGTTCGGTAGTCTCAATTTCATTATTGATTTTTTCAAGGTTCTCTCTTCCTTTTATAAGGTCGCTCCATAAAACAGAAAGAGAACACACAAAATATATTGCTACACACAATAAAAGAACCCTAAGAAGTATGCTTTTTTCTTTTTTCGTTTTCATATATTTTCCCACTTAATATTAATAAAAAATATAATACTCTATCACAGTAAGTATACAACAAAGTTACACTCACTTTCAAGACTTTTTTCTTTTAAAGTGCAGTTTTTTTATAATTTTACCTTTATTAGACCATATTTTCACTATCATTTTGCTTAATTGCACCGACGCTTTATTAACAAGACGGCTATATGACCATTTAATTTTACGTATTTTTTTAAGAAACATAAGAAAAATCGGCAATAATAAACGGGACAAAGTACATCTGTAAGCAAAAAAACCAATAAGCTCGCCTATTATTATATAACCGCGTATTTCACCGTTACATCGCGCAATCAATAATAAAAATGTAGTAAGGGTGACACAAAGCCAAAAGGTAATATCCTGAAAAAACACGGCTGTTTTTGAAAAGTAAAATGTTTTTCTAATTCCTTTGAAAGCATCGTAAAAAGCCGAGAGCATTGCACCAATTAAAATAGCGCAAAAGAAGGAAATTATCTGGGAGTAAAGACTTATTTCCCACATATTATCTCCACAGCCTTTTAAAGAAATTTTGTTTTGTGCTGCTATCGTCAAGATAAACTATAGCGTTAAATCTACCCTCCATTTGCATATCACCCGTATCAGTATTAAAACTGCCTATTTTTATACTTTTACCCTTTATAGCAACATTTCCCATAGCGGTAATAAGGTTCACAGATTCCTCGTCAAAGCTCAAGATGTCACGTACACCCGTAAAAGAAATTTCCCGACGGTTATTCATATACAGGGAATGCTCTCTATTTTCTTTTTCTAAATTTTGCATAAAAAACGCCCTCCACAATAAATATATTGCGAAGGGAAATAGGTTATGCAAATTTGTTATTCAATAACAACATACAAATTCGCGGCATCTTCTTTTTTTATTGCTTCGACAACCGAAGTTACCTTAACTTTAACATTTCTCGTACCGAAAGCTATTTCGATAACATCATTAACCTTAACGTCATAGGATGCTCTGGCAACCTTGCCGTTAACCGATACTCTGCCGGCATCACAAGCTTCGTTAGCTATGGTACGGCGTTTAATAATTCGTGCAGTTTTTAAAAATTTATCAAGTCTCATAATCACCAAAAGCCAAGCCGCCCGAAAACCGAGCGGCCTACAGAAAAATTAAAGAGCGTCTTTGAATGCTTTACCTGCTTTGAATACAGGAGCCTTAGAAGCGGCAATCTTAATCTTTTCTTTTGTTTTGGGATTGATACCAGTTCTTGCTGCACGATTAGCAACCTTGAAAGTACCGAAGCCAACCAAAGAAACTTCTCCGCCTGCTTTGAGTTCGCCTTCAACGGTCTCAATAAAAGCAGCGAGAGCCTTGTCAGCAGCAACCTTGGAGATGCCTGCTTTTTCAGCGATAGCTGAAATTAATTCTGACTTTTTCATTGTAAAAACCTCCATTAATTTATTTTCAACAGTATTATTTAACATATTACTGTATGAAATCATTTTTCTTGGCGCTTTGCCAATATTCATCCAGTTCTGCGGCCGAAAGTTGTTTGATATTTTTTCCATCTTTGATAATGGTTTCTTCCGCCTTTGAAAATCTACTTATAAATTTATCGTTTGAACGGTGAAGCGCTTCTTCGCAGTCTACGCCCAAAAGTCTTGCTACATTAACCACCGAGAAAAGCAAATCTCCGATTTCTTCAGCTATCTCTGCCTTATCAGCATCAGCCATAGCCTCTTTTAGTTCAGTAGTTTCTTCATTAATCTTTCCAAAAGCTTCCTCAGCGCTTGTCCAATCGTATCCCGCTTTAGATGCTCGTTTCTGAAGCTTCTGAGCGCGCATTAACGACGGGAAAGCCAAAGGAACACTTTTTAAAGTATCAGTATATGTGGATTGGGATTTTTCGGTACGTTTAAGCTTTTCCCAATTATCAAGCACCTTTTCACTAGTATCAGCCTTAACATCACCGAAAACATGAGGGTGACGATAAACAAGTTTCTGGCAAACCTCATTTACTACATCGGAAAAATCAAAACGGTTTTCCTCCTCAGCCATTACCGCGTGAAAGACAACCTGCATAAGAACATCACCCAACTCCTCGCGCATATCCTCAGTAGAGTCTCTGTCAATGGCATCTACAACCTCATAAACTTCCTCAAGAAAATTATTACGAATACTGCTATGAGTTTGTTCTTTATCCCAAGGACAGCCGTCAGGAGCACGGAGCATTTTCATAATATTGATAAACTGCTCCATATCGTATTTGTTCTTTGCGCTATCTGCTTTTAAATATACCATATTTTCACCTGAAAATCAATAGATTTTTTAATATTAACGGTTAAAAACATACCATTTTAACAATTTTTGTGCACTTTAACGAATCAAATGTAGCTTTTCGAGAATTTCTGCTATCTTTTCGCCCTTAGGAAAGCCCTGAACATCTTCCTTCGACAAGGTTTTAATGGCAAAAATTACCGACAAATAAACCACTCCGGCGACAGCAATGCAGAGGACTACCGTAATAACTGTAGATACTTCCAGTTTACTTAAAAGTAAAGATAAGAGGAATGCAGACACGCCGCAGCAAATAGCCGCTATAGCCGGTTTAACAAGTACAGCATAGAAGTTTATTTTTGTTCCGGTATACTTTATAAGGCAAAGGGTGTTTGATACGAATATAAATACATAACAAACTAGCGTACCGATTGGCGCACCCATAATATTTATTTCCGGTCTGCCCACAAGCAAAAGATTAACTATAATCTTGAGAGATGCACCGATAGCGATATTTCTCACCGGCAAAATAGGTTTACCGATAGCCTGAAGCATATTTGTCATAGGAACCGAAAGTCCTGCAAAGACAGCGGCGATACCAAGCATTCTAAGAAGCGGTCCACCAATTTCAACAGGAGCAACACCATCATAAATCAGTCCCATAATCTCAGGTGCAATTGAAGCCATGCCGATACCTGCCGGCAAAGCAATAACAGCCGTAGTTCTTATTATGGTTTCAATAGTTTTCTTAATAGCAGACTTATCTTTTGCAACCCAGACAGTAGTCAGAAAAGGAACAGAGCCGATGCCAAACGTACCCGTAAGCGTCGGAATAAGATTATAAAAAACATAAGCCTCTCCCCTGATGCCGTAAAGGAAGGTGGGCATATTTGAAGCAGTAAGAACATCTCTGCCAAGATTTTGCGCTGAGGCATTATAATCGTTAACCGAGTTAATATACATATCACGCACAAAATCAAAGGAGTTTTCCATTACGTTTTTAAGTTGTAATTTTACCATAAAAGCATCAATAAACAGCGTAACGTTACTTGCTATTGAGCTTAGGGCTATTGGAACAGCAATTACTATTAAGGCCTTTAAAATCTGTTTGCTTGTTCTGGTTTCCTGATTAGCGCAAAGGCTGTACTCAGTTATGGTATCACCCTTAATTTTATGGCGTAAGGAAAGATACAAAAGCGCAGCTATAGTGCCCACAGTTATACCTGATAGAGCACCTGCAGCAGCGTAAGCCACCTTGCCCGTTATTTTAAGAATAATATATGCAAAGGAAAAGCCTAAAATCAGTTTTCCAAGAGCTTCTATAACGTCAGAAATAGCAGTAGGATACATATTTCTGAGTCCCTCATAATAACCGCGGTAAGCCGACATTAAACAGCAAAACAGTACAGTAGGCGCAACCATAAGCACACATACAGCAACATATTTAGCATCAGTATTATTATCGGTAGTATATTTAGCATAAAAATAGGTTGCGCCTAGCATAATTATAAAACCGGTAAGACCGGTAACAAGAAATGCCTTTTTAGCTATTCTCAGCGTATTTTTAGTGTCCTTAAATCTATTTTCCGCAACGCACGCTGCAGTAAGACGCGAA
The DNA here is from genome assembly GCA_015065585.1 of Oscillospiraceae bacterium. Taxonomy (GTDB): domain Bacteria; phylum Bacillota; class Clostridia; order Oscillospirales; family Acutalibacteraceae; genus SIG607. The sequence continues at coordinate 93,714 of SVQC01000001.1, read as the reverse complement.
ACCGCAATAGGAAGACCCGCCATAGAAAGAGTGTAAATAGGTAAAAACAGGTCATAAGCCGACGAAAAGTAGCCGAAGCCTATATCGCCTATAAGACGCTGAAGAGGTATTTTAAATATGGCACCGATTATTTTAACTATTATAGCTGATGCAAGAAGAATTACTGCACCCCGCTCAAAGTTCTGAGTTTTTGTTTTATTACTCATAAACTCTCCTTTAACTTAGTTTAGAAATAACTTCAAGTATTCCGTCGCAAAGAGATAAGTTGCCGCTATAAGCCTCTTGTTTATAGCTATCCTTTGCATCATCACCCGCATCGTCTGAAATTTGTCTTACAGCGGCGAACTTTATACCTGTCTGACAGCAAACTGATGCGATAGCCGCAGTTTCCATATCACAGGAAAGAGCGTCGAATTCATTTTTCAAGGTATTGCGTAAATTATCATCACTTACAAAGCAATCACCCGATACAGCAAGTCCAGTTTTAGCGCCATTAAAGACTTCACTAAGCATTGTAACTAATTCGCCGTCTGCATCATAAACATACTCCTGTTCGGGTTTCTGACAGGGTTTGTATCCTAAACAAACAAGGTCAAAATCATGCTCTAAAAATTTATTTGCAATAACTACCTCGCCTTTTTTTACACCGCTTATACCGCCAGAATAGCCGTAATTCAAAATAACATCACAACCCTTAGAGTAAAGGTACATTGCGGCGGCGGCGGCATTAACCTTACCAATACCCGAAAGCAATGCTAAAACCTTTACCGAGTTTACGGTAAAAGAGTAGCAGTCCCTGCCAAAAAATCCAACGTTTTCAGCATTTTCAAGTTTTGAAATAAGAGGAGCAAATTCTCCGCTGTCAGCAACTATTATTCCTACAGTTTTCATAACAAATCCTCTATCTAAGATTTTCTATTTCAGCTTTTGCCGTCTCGATATCAATAATAAGCCCGTTAATGCGGTCAATAACTTCTTTTATTTCACCGCTTATTTCAGGATTATTAACAGCCTCATTATAATAAACCTTGCCAAGCTCCTCGTAACATTTTTTAAGCTTATTTTCAAGAACCGCAACATTATATTTCTGCTTTCCTATATTTACGGTTTTTTCGGTAGTTGAAGCAACTACATCGGCAACCTCACCAAGTTTTTTCATTACGTCATCAAAAGCCATAACATTCACCTCATATTTTTATACATTTTATCATAATATAGTATTTATTTCAAGTTATGGGGATATTCGGTATAGAATCCACCGATTCTCCTCTTGCGTTCAATTTGTTCATCAAAGCGGTTTATGTATTCATACGGGTATTTAAAATTAAAAATACGCTCAATATAATTTGATTTTGGCGCTCTCAGCTTTGTTACTGCTGAAGCACCGCAAGCCAAAATAGTATGAGTTTCATCCATAATATAAATATTATAAAGACATTCTTTCCCTTTAACCGCGTATCCGATATTTTCGAGGTTTCCTACAGTTTTACTTTGTCTGTACATATAGTAAGGCAAAATGCCTGCTTTTGTTAGCTCATTTCTTGCATAGGTCACCATTTCATCGGCGATTTTGCCAACCTCAATTTCGGGAAGCTGTCCTTTAACATTCATATTGGAAGAACGTTTCATTGACAGAGAATGAACCGTTATGCTTTCAGGAGAAAGCGAAATAAGTTTTTGAATGGTAGCTTTAAAGTTTTCAAGGGTATCCCCCGGAAGTCCGGCTATAAGGTCCATATTAATGTTATTAAAACCCACTTCTCTTGCAAGTAAAAAAGCATCCTCGGTCTGCTTTGCAGTATGAGCGCGGCCTATATTAATTAAAACTTCATCACTCATTGTCTGCGGATTAATACTTATTCTGTCAACGTTAAATTCCTTAAGAACTTGAAGTTTTTCTTTAGTTACGGTATCGGGGCGCCCCGCCTCCACCGTGAATTCGCGGACAAAGGTAAAGTCAAAATTATTTATGATATGTTCTATGAGTTTTCTTAGCTGCTGTGCGCTAAGTGTTGTGGGAGTACCGCCACCTATATATACTGTTTCAAGCCGTAAATTATTTTCTTTAGCTATATTAGCAGTTATTTCAATTTCCTTTAAGAGATACTCAAAGTAGCTGTCAATTAGCTTTGTCGCCTTTTCTACAGCGTGGGATACAAAAGAACAGTAAGAGCATCTTGTGGGACAAAAAGGAATAGAAACGTAAAGACTAAAAGAATTGTCTTTTGAAAGGTTTATTATTTCTGCCTCTGATTTATAGGTTTCTCTGCAAAGAGAAATTTTCTCATCATCAACGTAAAAGTTTTCCCTGAAATATCTTTCAGTATCTTCTTCATTTTTCTTTTCGGATAAAACGCTTGAATAAAGTCTTGTCGGTCTTATGCCGGTTAATATACCCCATTTGGGCTTATAATCGGTAATTTCTGCAAAACATTCAAAAAGCAAAGAGGCGGTTAAAAGTTCCTTTTCTCTATCATCTTGGTTAAAAGAAATTTCCCTCTCCCGCTCAGCAAAAATACCGTTAAGGCTAAGACTTGCTTTAATTATTCCGTCACATATTTCAGTAAACGCTACGCCGTCGCCAGAAAAACAAGTATCAGTTACCTCAATTTTCTCAAAGGGTAGAAACAGTCTGCAAATCTTTTCACATTCATAATTAAAATTATGATTTATACAACAAAGCTTCATTATTTGATTTCCTTTATATAGGGGTTATATTCCTTTTCAAAAGAAAGTCGGGTTGCAGGGCCGTGACCGGGATATACTTCAAAATCTTCGTCTAATAAAGAAAGCTTTTTAAGAGACTCTATTTGTTTTGTTCTGCTTCCGAAAATAAAATCGGTTCTGCCGACATTCATTCTGAAAAGTGTATCACCGCTGAACATAAAGTCATCGATTATATAACATACGCTTCCCTCACTATGTCCGGGAGTCAGCATGGTTTTTACCGTAAAATCAGTAAAGTTAAGACTTTCGTTTTCCTTAAAAGCAACATCAGCCTCAAAAGGTTCAAGTGCCAGACCAAATCTAGAAGACAGGTTTATTTCGGGGTTGCTAAGGCCCGTTGCATCAGCAACGTGAATATAAATTTTCCCATTTGAAAGCTTACGCGCCAAATCTGCTCCACCAATATGGTCAAAATGATTATGAGTTAAAAGGATGGCGATTTCCTTTCCCTCGTTATCTTTTATAAATTTTTCTATTTCCTCGCACATTACTCCGGGGTCAATTATAAGGGCGGTTTTTTCACTTTCGATAAGATATGTATTAACATCCATATCGGAAACATTTACGGTTATAAGCTTCATTTTTTATTTTCTCCAAATTTGAGTATCAAGAATTATGGTTACGGGACCGTCGTTTAAAAGAGAAACCTGCATATCGGCGCCGAAAACTCCTTTTTGCACATTTTTAATCCCGTTATCTTTTAAAAGGCTACAGAATTTTTCATATTCAGCATTAGCTTCATTTGGTGACCTAGCCATCGTAAACGAAGGGCGGTTACCCTTTTTGGTATCAGCACAAAGGGTAAAGTTTGATATAACTAGGATTTCTCCGTCTATATCCTTGACCGATAAATTCATTTTATCGTCACTATCACAAAAAACACGGAGCGAAGGCACCTTACTAGCAAGAATTTCAGTATCAAAAGATGTATCATCTTCGTATACACCAAGCAACACAAGAAGTCCATTCCCTATTTTGCCGACAGTTTTACCGTCCACCTTTACTTGTGCATTACTAACTCTCTGAATAACAGCTTTCATTACTGATTAAGCCTTTCTACATGAAATACGCCGTGAATTTTTTCGATACGGCTTATAATATTTTTAAGATGTTCTACACCCTCTGCGCTAACGGTAATAAGCGTAATGCTGTTGCCGTTTTTGGTTGGACGTGCATTAATGCCGTGAAGCGCAACGCGCATATTAACAAGGGTCTGCGAAATATCAAGAATAAGACCTTGTCTGTCAATAGCAGTTATCTGAATTGATGCCAAGAAATCAGAAGGAGTATTATCCGCCCAATAAGACGGAATCCACCTTGCAGGCTCCGCCGCTTCCTCAATATTCTTAGGCACATTAATACAGTCACGTTTATGAATAGAAACACCGTGACCCCTTGTTATAAAGCCGATTATATCATCCCCCGGAAGTGGCGCACAGCATTTTGAAAACTTTACAAGACAGTTATCAACGCCCTCAACAATCACACCATCGGTAGCCTTAGAGCGCCTGCTCTGTACAGTTTCAGGTGCAGTAATAACAACCTTGTTTTGCTTATTTATACGGTTGAAATTCTCCTTAATATTAGGCAGAATTCTAGCCAGAACAACACCGCCGTAACCGATTGCCGCATAAAGCTCATCAATATTTTCAAGATGCTGACGTCTGGCAATATCAAGGAGAAATTCTTCATACTGATTATCTTCTTCAAAAGCAATACCGTTACGCTTAAACTCGCGTTCAAGCTCATTTCGTCCGCTTTCAATATTCTCGGCGCGTTTTTCTTTCTTAAACCAACTTCTGATTTTTGATTTTGCCTGATTTGTAACGGCAATATTCATCCAATCACGGCTAGGGCCATGACCCGCCTGATTAGTAGTTAATATTTCGATAATTTCGCCCGTCTTTATAACATGATTTATAGGAACAATACGTCCATCTACCTTTGCACCCACCATTTTAATTCCCACAGCAGAATGAATTGCAAAAGCAAAGTCAACAACCGTTGCGCCGGCAGGAAGATTTATAACATCTCCCTTAGGTGTAACGGCAAAGGTATCGTCTTGAGCAAGGTCAACCTTGATACTTCTTATAATTTCGGAAGCATCACCCGTATCGCTCTGAGATTCAAGTATCTGTCTTATCCAGGCAAGCTGATTTTCCATACTCTCGTCAGTGCCGTGTATACCTGCCTTATACTTCCAATGAGCAGCAATTCCGTACTCTGCCGTTTCATGCATCGCAGTTGTTCTTATCTGAATTTCAAAGGGTACGCCCTCTCTGCCTATAACAGTAGTATGAAGTGACTGATACATATTAGGCTTTGGAGTAGAAATATAGTCTTTGAATCTATTTGGTATAGGACGAAACATATCATGTATTATACCGAGAATATTATAACAGTCAGCCACAGTATCGGTAATAATACGAACCGCATAAATATCGTATATTTCTTCAAAGCTCTTTCCCTGTACAAACATTTTTCTGTATATACCGTTTATAGATTTAACGCGGCTTTGGAATTCTGTTTTTATATCGGGTATATCCTTTTCAAGACGTTCTTTTATTCTTAATTTAACTGTTTCAAGCATCTGAGTGCGGTATGCATTATTACCCGTAAGTAAATTTTCAATTTCACCGTATGCAACAGGGTCAAGGTGCGCAATAGAAATATCCTCAAGTTCTTCCTTAATGGGACGGATACCAAGTCTATGAGCAATAGGAGCATATACCTCTAAGGTTTCAAGAGCCTTATCTCTCTGTTTTTGGGATGGCATAAACTCAATAGTTCGCATATTATGAAGTCTATCGGCGAGTTTTATAAGAATTACCCTTATATCCTTACCCATAGCAATAAGCATTTTTCTTATGCTTTCCGCCTGTTGCTCCTCTTTTGAAATAAAGGAAAGTCTACCGATTTTTGTAACTCCGTCAACAAGCAAGGCTACCTCGCTTGAAAAATTTTTGCTTATCTCCTCAACCGTTGTGTCGGTATCCTCAACTGCATCGTGAAGCAAAGCGGCACACACAGCCTCGCTGTCAAGACCCAACTGAGCCACAATTTTTGCCACACTTACGGGATGTATATAATACTCCTCGTTAGAACGGCGTAGCTGCCCTTTATGAACTTTACAGCAAAACTCAAAAGCCTTTTTAATCATATCGAAATCAAAAGATATATTCTGACTCTTAAGAAAAGCTTCAAACTCTTTATATTCGTTCTCGTAAATACATTCCATAAAACTCACCCCCTTACCCTTTTTAATATCTTTGAATCCTCTAGTTTAACCTTACCGCCCTTGTTTGCAACTGAGAGAATTTCAGTATTAGCGGTAATATTAACGTCAACAAGTGACATTTCTTTTAATATATCTAAAATTATTTTTACCTTGGCATAGCCTATATCATTCATAAAATGTTGAATAACATTTTCACAGGCAACATCTTTATGAAGCATATATTTATATACCGCGCGGCACTGGTCAATTTCGGGTGCAAAAGCCTTATAATCAGCATTAACCCCATTACTAAAATCATCGTAAACAGCGCGCTGAAATGCAAGGTCATCGTCTTTTACACCTGAATAACGGTAATCTTTTATCTGAATTGACAAATACTCTTTTCCGTTATAAAAATTCGTATCAAGGGTTACCGCAATATCAATAATTTCGCCCTTAGAAAAAGGGAAAGCCTTTTCGCCGCAGGAAAACAGCACAGCTTGAAAAACCACCGCACCCTTAATAAAGGAGATTTTCAAATGCTTATCCCCTGCTATTGATGTTATTTTTTCAATCTGAACCCCATATATTCCAAAAACGGGAACAGGATTTCCCGTACCAAAAGGTGCTAACTCTTTTAAGGAATAAACAAGGTCGAGATTAATCGCGGCAGGATTAAGTTTACAGTCAAGCTTTAGTACGGGTATAACGGGTTTACACCGAGAGGCATATAAATTAACCGCATTTCTGAAAGCCTCAATATTTTCTCTTTTTATGGTCATACCCGCCGCCTGCTCATGACCACCAAATTTTTCTGTATATAAGGCGGCGCTATTTATAGCATCATAAAGGGAAAAACCCTCAATACTTCTGCCAGAGCCGTGAGAAATCTCACCGTCTGTACTGAGAACTATAGCAGGTTTACCGTAATGCTCACAAATTCGGGAGGCAACTATTCCAACTATACCATGGTGCCAGCTTTCACCTGCAACAACTATAACTCTGTGTCTATAAAGACCTTGAACCTCAATGAGATTTTTTGCTTCTTTATAAATTTCTTTTTCGATTTCCTGACGGGAAATATTTTCCCCGTTTATTTCTTCAGCTAAAAGCAGTGCCTTTTCATTATCCTTACAAATAAGAAGTTCAAGAGCCCGCTTAGCACTTCCCATTCTGCCGGCAGCGTTAATGCGCGGAACAAGACCAAAGGTAATTCGGCTTACCGAAAAATCATCTTTATTTAAACCTGCAACCTGCAACAGAGTTTTAACACCTAGCCTGTTACCGTTTTTAAGCATACCAAAACCCGCTTTAACAAAGGAACGGTTTTCATTAACGAGAGGCATTACATCACCTAAGGTACCCAGGGCAACAAGGTCGCCGTAGCGCCAAATCATTTCTTCAGGCATACTGTGTTCAATAGCACAAACAAGCTTAAATGCAACGGCAACACCACACACTTCTTTAAAACCGCTTATATCATCACTTTGGTGGGGATTTATAACAGCCTCTGCATCAGGTGTTTTTTCAGGCGGTAAATGATGGTCGCTTACAACAACCTTTATACCAAGTTTTTTTGCATATTCAATTTCATCATAGCAAGAAATACCATTATCAACCGTAATAATAAGGCTGACACCCTTAACTTTCAGACTATCAATAGCCGTAATGTTCATACCGTATCCTTCTTCAAAGCGGTCAGGAATATGATAAAGAACATTTGCATTTCTTTCTAAAAGGTAAGAGTATAGCAGAGCAGTTGCAGTAACACCGTCACAGTCATAATCACCGTAAACGGCTATGGTTTCATTATTTTCAATAGCCCCGTTAATACACTCTGCCGCCTTAACGATATCCTTCAATTCATACGGGTCGGCAAAAACAGTCTCGTCAGACAAAAACTGCTCAAGTAAGACAGGGTCATCATAACCTCTTGAAGAAGCAAGCATAGCAACGAAAGGGTCGATATCACATTCCTCGGCAAGAACTTTAGCGAGTTGTTTATCCACTTTAGAAATTTCCCATTTTCTCATATTGCATATCTCCTCCTTTCAAAAAGTAAACAATCACCCAATATAAAATATAATTAATTAATATTTTAACATATATAGTACGCTTTTGCAATAAAAAAGAAGCCATTAATACCTTTAAATAAAAGAAAAATACGGTAGCCTTAAGTGTTACCGTATTTTTTATTAAAATTATTTTATTTTTTCTTTAAATATTCAATAAACTCAGCTACTGCACCATCGTCACAAGGACAAGAAACAAAATCAACAAGAGCCTTGATATCGTCAGGACTTGCCGCAGGGCAGGAAGACACACCTGCTGTTTTAAGCATTTCGGCATCGTTGTAAAAGTCTCCGATTGCAAAGGTGTTTTCTTTAGGAATAGAAAGCATCTTACTTAAATTTTCAAGGCCGTAGCCCTTGTGAGCGCCACCCGGAAGCTGCTCAAAGCCACGGTAAACTATACCGTCAAGTTCAAAGGTAGCCCAGGTAAAGCTTGAATTAACAAAAGCTCTTTCTTTAGACATTTCCTCAAGTTTTTCCTCAGGGAATCCGGCATAATACATACACATAGCCTTATTCCATTTAAGGTCTTTAATTTCATCATATGTAGCAGTTACAGGTTTTAAATGCTCGTAATCGCAGTGTACTTTACAAGGCTCGCTGAAATTTATTAGATATACAGTTTTATCACAGAAAACCTCAACACCCATATCAGGAAATTTTTCAAGAACATCTTTAAAAAAGGTTTTATCTTCCTCAGGAAGATAGCTGGCTGCCACGGGGCCGTCGATAGTATAATCATAAACCATACCGCCGTTATAAACTATGGAATATTTTAAATCTTTGAAATTTTTAACAAGATGGTCAATAGCCATTGAGCAACGTCCGGTAGCAATAGCAAAAGTACCGCCAAGGTCTATAAATTCTTCTATTGCAGCATAGTTTCTGGGATTAATATACCCTTTATCCATTAAGGTTCCGTCCATATCAGAAACCAACAAGCAGTTATCAAATTTCATTTTTATCTATCTCCTTTAAAAACTTAGTAAAATATTCAGGAAGTTCACTTGAAAACTCCATATATTCCTTTGTAGTTGGGTGTATAAAGCCAATTTTGCGGGCGTGAAGGCATTGACCGTTAAGGCTTTTTATTACCTTTCTGGGCCCGTAAATACCGTCGCCGGCAACAGGATGACCGATATATGACATATGAACACGTATCTGATGGGTTCTGCCTGTTTCAAGCCTCAGAACAACATGGGAGAAACCGTCTTTACGCTCAATTACTTCATAATGGGTAGTAGCATCCCTTGAAGCTATGGGTGTTACAGCCATTTCCTTTCTTCTGGTAGGATGTCTTCCGATAGGAGCATTAATTGTTCCTTTATCTTTTTTAAGGTTGCCATAAACTATCGCTTCATACTCTCTTGTAAATGAGTGCTCCTTTATTTGCCGGGCCAAAAAATTATGGGAGTTATCGTTTTTCGCCACAATCAGCAAACCGCTTGTATCCTTATCAATTCTATGAACTATACCTGGTCTGGTTACACCGCCGATACCTGAAAGACTGTCTTTACAGTGGTAAAGCAGAGCGTTAACAAGCGTACCGGCATACTGCCCTGCCGCAGGATGAACTACCATACCTTTAGGCTTGTTTACAACTAATAAATCCTTATCCTCATAAACAATATCTAGAGGTATATTTTCAGGCAAAACCGAAAGCTCTACAGGGTCTGGAATAAGAATTTTAATTTCTTCGCCCTCTTTAACCTTTGCGTTCTTTGAGGCAGTTTTACCAGCAACAAACACGTTACCGTCAGTAATAAGTTTTGCCGCATAGGAACGGGTTATTTCGGCAATTTCAGCCGTTATAATATCAATACGACGGACTCCTCCGCCGTATATTATTTTAATTTCTCTCATGATTTTTGCGTTCTTTTATTATGTCCATAACAAAGTATAGTACTAAAAGACCTGCTCCAATTACAATGGCGCAATCGGCAATATTGAAAACGGGAAAATCCATAAAATCAAGATGAATAAAGTCAACAACGCTTCCGCCGTTGAAGATACGGTCAATCATATTACCAATGCCGCCCGAAAGCACTAGTGTGATTGCCCAAAAGAGAAGTTTATTCTTTATTCCGTGTTTTAAAAGCAGAGCAATACAAATTAGCATTACAATTATAGTAATTGAAAGTAAAATCCAGGTATATCCTGAGAGAAAGCCCCAAGCGCCGCCTTTATTATGAACATGCCAGAAATCAATGATACCCGGCAAAAATTCGCTTGACGAGCCTAGTGGCATCGTTTTTACTACTATATACTTACTTACCTGGTCAAACACCAAAAGTGCTATACCGGAAATAATAGCTAAAATATAACTCAACATTTATAAAACTCCTTAACTTAAACATATTTACTGTAGTTTAAAATTACGCGTCCTTTTTTACTCTCTAAAAATTCCGACGGCAAAATAAATCTACCGTAGCCCTTAATAGAAATCTTAGCGTTTTCGCCCACAATATATGTCAGTTTATCTACCATCAGGGAATTAACCGACACCTTTTTGTCAGTAATTATTTCCTTAGCTTTTTCTCGGGAAGTGCCTATTAAAGAAGCAACAACACAGTCTAGGCGTAGCGACGCTACCGTTACGGTAAAATCTTTTATTTCATTTAACGTAGGCAAAGGTAAGGTATATCCTTTTTTTATAGTAACCCCCACACCGCCGACCTTAGTAACCTGCGAAACAATATACTCTGCCACGTTAGAATCAAAAAAGGCAACCGTCTTACCATTAGAGCAGAGAATATCCCCAACACATTCACGATTTATCCCAAGGGACATAAAGGTACCGAGAAAATCCCTGTGGGAAAGTTTATCGCTATCTCTATAGGTAAAGGTAACCGACGAGACTATATCAAGATTCTCTGCCGTATCGCACCAGCTTGGAAGCGCAACGAAAAAACGCCTTTGCGCTTCCTCGTAACCGCCGTAAAAGATATATTTCTCGCCTTTTAGTTCAGAAAGAGCAGAAACCTCCGCCGCCTGAGACTCACTTAAAAAGCCTACAGTTTTAAAGGTATCGGCATTATTTTTAAGCCGCAGGGCATCACGGATTTTAGCAATCAGCAGTTGCTCCATCAATAATTACTGTCGCTATATTCTTCAGCAAATGTGTCGCCGTTAACGTCAACGTCTGCAGGAGCAATAACAAAGGTGTTGTAAGCTGCCTTTTTAAGAGTTCCGTTTTTAGCATAAGCAACACCCATAAAGAAATCAAGAATTCTTCTGGATAAATCTCTGTCAGCCTTTTCAAGATTAAGCACAACAGTCTTCTTTGCGCAATAATGGTCAGCAATAGCAGTAACATCCTCAAAACGTTCAGGCTTTACAAGAACAAGCTGCATATTACCATTATTAAAGGGAACAGTTTTACCTTTACGCTCTGCACGTTTAGGCTGTTCCTTTTTAATCGGCTCGCTATATTCAACAGTTTCCTCTTCTACTGCCGCTTCCTCTTCAAAATCTTCATCGGAAACATTCATAATATTTTTAATTCCGTCCCATAAACCCATAATTATATCTCCTTTATTGTATTATAATTTCTTGTGCCGTAAAGCAAAGTGCCTATCCTGACCTGAGTCGAACCGCATTCGATAGCAGTTTCATAATCATCAGACATACCCATAGACAGAATATCCATACTTACATTATCCATTTTTTTATCCCGTATGTCAATAAACAGTTGATGCATTTTTAAAAAATATTCACGATTTTGGCTATTATCGTCGCAAATGGGAGGTATAGCCATCAATCCTTTAATTTTTATAGCCTCAATTTTTGAAATTTTTTCTATATTTTCCATTAACTGTTCCGGGGCAAAACCCGATTTACTTTCTTCACTGCCGATATTTACTTCGAGAAGAATTTCGGTAGTTATATTAAGCTTTTTGCTCTGTTTTGAAATAGCTTCAGCCAGTTTAATACTGTCTACCGATTCAATAAGGTTAACCCTGCCCACTATATCTTTAACCTTGTTTGTCTGCAGATGGCCGATAAAATGCTTCTCGACATTTTTTGTGACATCTGCTTCCTTTGAAATAAGTTCCTGTACTCTATTATCGCCGATAACACGAATCCCCTTTTCTACCGAATAATTTATAAGCTCTGGCGAAACGGTTTTAACAGCGCCGAGAAGGGTTATATCTTCATAAGTTCTGCCACTTTTAAGAGCAGCGATTGAAATTTTCCCTTTAATTTCACTGTAATTTAAGTCAAATGACTCATTTAATAATTTTTCCTTCATATAAATTCCGTCCTTTAACAACCACCTTATCGTGAAGCCTTAAGGAAGTACTGTCACTTGCCGATAATTTTTCACAAATTACATAGTCTTCGGTCTGATAAAGCACCTTAACCTTAACAAACTTAAGCTCCATACCCGAAACGATATAAACACCAGTTTGATTTTCATTTACTCTTAGAGCGCCTCGCTCTATACGGAGACCTTCATATTCACCGCTTATTATCATCATAGAGCCTGTACGCATAACAGCCAGTTCGGAATTCATTTCCTGACACGAAAATAAAACCGTAGCCCTTTCTTTATCCGCCGAGTAATTAATCTTCGCTACCGTAACGCTTAAATAAGGATTACTTTTAAGAAGGGTTTTAATTTTGACATTATCCCCCTCTTTATATGAAAGTGCCTGATTAGCCGTAATACTTGCGGCAATATACCACGTATAGTCCGAAACTATTTTTCCCGTTTTTTCGGTACTGTTTACCTTTTCGGGAGTAACGGTATCTAAAAATTCGGGGGTGTATTTTTCAAGGTCATCGGTTAATAGCACATTTTCGTATCCATCAACCTGAGCAACAAAAAAGCCAGATTTTTCAGCGGTTATTTTATTTACAGGTTGCGATAAAGACGATTCAAGAGATGAAAGCTCATTTTTAAGACCTTCAAGCTGTACCGTAAAATCAGCTTTATTGCCTATAACCATTTCCTTACGGTTCATCATGGTAAGAAGGTTATCGCTCTGTTTTCTTGCACCGTTTATATTACCGTTTGCACTTAAATAAAGCATTTCGCCCAGAGTCGAACTTATTTTATTGTTAAGCAGATTAATATCAACAGCCGCAAGGTCGTTATAGCTTTGAATGGTTTCTATATTCTGGATTTTATCCTTTAATTCTTCTATTCGGTTTACGGCAAGAGAATCGTTTTCGCTGGTATAAATGTCAGCAATGACACCGTCCTTAGATATTCTTTCGCCGTTATTTACCTTTAAATGAATAACACCATTTACATTTCTGTCTATAACCTTTTCATTTCGTATAATCATTCCGGTAAAATTAATACCCTCTGTTTCGGTTATAAACTGAGCATTACTCGTAGTTATTGGATTATAAAGTACGGAATATATCTGATAAATCAAAAAAACGACTAATAAAGCAATAATTAATATTCGTGTCATACGACTTTTCAGCATTTATTTCATTCCTTCCTTTATAATCGAAAATGTTTTTTTTAAAACATCTTCCTTGTCAGCATATATCCAATTTATACGGGTGTCTCTGCGAAACCAAGTGAGTTGACGTTTAGCATACCGACGAGTTTCTCTTTTTAAAGTTTCAACAGCTTCCTCAAGGGAAATTTCACCTCTTAAATACGGCATTAATTCCTTATGACCGATAGCCTGAGAGGCCGTTACATTATCCTCTGAAAACTGTTTAGCCTCATTTATTAAACCATTTTTGAGCATAAGGTCTACCCTGCTGTTTATACGGTCGTAAAGTTTTTGTCTGTCTTCATAGGTAATTCCTATAATTGTCGGTTTATAGGGACTTGCCTTTAATTTAGAAAGTTCATTTTGCTTAGTTATGGTAATTCCCGTTGACCGATAAATTTCAAAAGCACGTACAATACGGCGCTTATCACCACTTGAAAGACGGCTAGCTGTTTCACTATCAAATTCCGCCATTTTTTGAAGCATTTTTTCGCCGCCTAAAAGGTCATATTCTTCTTCAATGCTTTGGCGAAGTTTTTCGTCTTCCTGTTTTTCGCCAAAGGGAATACCGTCAATAAGGCTGTTTATATAAAGCCCTGTACCCCCTGCTATAACGGGAAGCTTACCGCGCCTGTTAATATCATAAATACATTTACTTGCAAATTTAACATAATCGGCAACTGAAAATTTAACGCTTGGCTCAAGAAATTCCACAAGATGATGAGGAATAATACTTTTTTCGTACTCAGTAGGTGCGGCAGAGGCTATAGGAAAGCCCTTATATACTTGCATAGAATCTGCCGAAACTATTTCGCCGTCGAATTTTTTCGCCACCTCGATAGCAAGTCCCGTTTTACCCGAAGCGGTAGGTCCCACAATGACAACTACGGGGATTTTTTTTATTTCCTGACTCATTGTATCCTTCCAAACTGTTTTTCAAGTTCACGTTTTTTTATTTCAAAAGCCACAGGTCTTCCGTGAGGACAATAAAAAATATCGTCCCTGGATAAAACCACTTTGGCAAGTTTCAATTTTTCCGCGTCACTTGTTCTATATCCCGCTTTTATCGCCGCTTTGCAGGCAACGGTATGGTAAATATCTTCAAGTCTTTCTATTTCGACACCCGAATTTAGTGAAAGATTTTCGGCAACCTCATAGAAAATACCCGAAATATCCTCATCAACAAGAGCTGACGGCACACCGCGGACAATAACGGTATTATTTCCGAAATCATCTACCTCAAAACCGCTTTTTAAAAGTAGTTCTCCTGCCTCAATTACTGAGTTGTACTGCTGTGACGAAAGCTTTACAGTAATAGGAAGCAATAGCTGTTGGCACTCACTTTTCTGAGTTTTTTTAAGCTGTTCGAAAATTATTCTTTCGTGAGAAGCGTGTTTATCAATAAAGAAAATGCTATCCCCTTTTTGAACAACAATGTAAGTAGCAAAAGCCTCGCCAATAAGTATTACGTCTATTTCGTCTTCCTCAATTTTTTCTGTCGGCTCAATATTTACGTCAACCGTTTCAGTAACAATGTTCTGCTTTTTCACATTTTCTTCTGTTTTTTCCGGTTCTCGAGACTTTTCGCTAAGTCTTGCATTTTCGAAAACTATAGAGTTTACGGGTGGCTCAATATGAACGGGATATTCAAATGAAACTTTTTCCTTTTCCCCCTCTTTAGCGTAAGGAATAACACTCTGTTTATATTCTTCAGCCGTCATTTTATCAAAGGTCTTATAAGACGGTGGTGCCTTCATGGTTATCTGAGGCCGCTGGTCACCTTGATTTATGGCATTTTTAACGGCAAAATACACGGCGTCAAAAACAGCCTTTTCGTCTGAAAATCTGACCTCAGTTTTGGCGGGGTGAACGTTTACGTCAACCGTAGCGGGATTGACCGTAACACACAGCACACAGGCAGGGAATTTACCCACCATAACACTGTTTTTATATGCCGCTTCCAAAGCCGACATGATAGTGGTATTGCGGACAAGTCTGCCGTTTAGGAAAAAATACTGTCCCGTTCTTTTCGGACGGCAATGAACCGGCTTGCAAATAAATCCCTCAACTACAACACCTTTTAATTCACCTTCGGCTTTTATTAAAGTGGAAGCAAATTCTCTGCCCAAAACCGAGTAAATTGCCGACTCCATCTTACCGTCGCCCGAGGTATTTATAAGAGGTTTATAATCCCTTATAAAATGAACTGAAATTTCGGGGTGCGATAGAGCAATTTTTTCAACTATATCTGCGATTACGTTACCTTCGCTTGTATCTTTTTTGAGAAACTTCATTCTTGCCGGAGTGTTAAAGAACAAATCTCTGACAATAATGGTAGTACCCGCTTCACAGCCGATTTCCTCAAAGGTCTTTTCTTCTCCGCCCTCAATTACGTATCTTGTGCCGGCTTCATCGCCTTCTCTTCTTGTTATAAGTTCAACCTTACTAACAGCCGAAATCGCTGCAAGAGCTTCGCCGCGAAAGCCTAAAGTATTTATAGCGTCGAGGTCGTCTTCCTTTACGATTTTACTGGTAGCATGACGCAAAAAAGCAGTGGGCACCTGCTCACGCTCAATTCCGCAACCGTTATCGGTTACACGCATATATAAAATTCCGCCCGAACGGATTTCTACCGTAATATCGGTAACTCCCGCATCAATAGCGTTTTCTATTATTTCTTTAATTACCGAGGCAGGTCTTTCAACCACCTCGCCTGCAGCGATTTTCTCGGCAATATTTTTAGGCAAAACATTAATTTGCGGCATACTTTTTCCTCTTTTTATTCTCTTACTTTACTTGCCAAATCGTAAAGTAATTTCATTGATTCAATAGGTGTAAGAGTGTTAACGTCAATAGCTTTAAGCTCATCAAGTATTTCTTTTGCTTGCTGCTCATAAATAGGAATCTGAACGTTATTCTCCACGATAGTTCTATAGGAAACGATTCCCTGTTCTTCGGTTTCAGCAAGAATTTCTTTAGCCCGTTTAATAACTCCTGACGGTATCCCCGAAAGCTTTGCTACCTCAATACCGTAGCTTTGGTCAGCACCGCCTGGTACTATGCGGCGAAGAAAAATAATATCATCGCCACGTTTTTTTACGGCAATATTATAGTTTTTAACACCCTTTATTTCGTTTTCCATTTGAGTGAGTTCGTGATAATGAGTAGCAAAAAGTGATTTTGCACCGATTTTCTTTTTATCGGCAACATATTCAAGAACAGCCTTAGCAATAGACATACCGTCAAAGGTAGATGTACCTCTGCCTATTTCGTCAAGAATGAGCAGACTTTTGCCTGTGGCATTTTTAAGTATAGAAGCAACCTCGCTCATTTCCACCATAAAGGTTGACTGGCCTGAAGCAAGGTCATCGGAGGCACCGACTCTCGTAAAAATAGCATCACAAATTGAAACATTAGCGCTCTGTGCAGGTACGAATGAGCCAATTTGCGCCATAAGTACGATAATGGCAACCTGACGCATATAAGTGGATTTACCCGCCATATTAGGACCGGTAATAATAGCACAACGGTCGTCACCATTATTGAGAAAAGTATCATTGGATACGAAGGGGGTATTTGTAAGTTTTTCAATAACTGGATGTCTTCCCGCTTTAATAAGCAGAGTTCCGTCATCATTAAGACGTGGACGGCAGTAATTATTCTCTGACGCAACCTTGGCAAAGGAATTTAAAACGTCAAGACGGGCAATAGCCGCTGCGGTTCGCTGAAAACGGGAAATATTAGCCGCAATCTGACGTCTGATATTATCAAAAAGCTCATACTCAAGGGAAATAACCCTATCCTTTGCGCCGAGAAGCTTACCCTCAAGTATTTTAAGTTCCTCGGTTATAAAGCGTTCGCCGTTTGTAAGGGTTTGCTTTCGTATGTAATCCTCGGGAACAAGATTTAAAAAGGAATTAGTAACCTCAATATAGTAGCCAAAAACCTTATTGTACTTAACCTTAAGGGTCTTTATGCCCGTTCTTTCCTTTTCCCTTGCTTCAATTTCGGCAAGGACTCCTGCGCCGTTATTCATAATTTCACGCAGAGAGTCAACCTCACTGTTATAGCCCTTTTTAATAAGGCCGCCCTCCTTTAAAAGTGCTGGAGGTTCTTCGGCAATTGCGCCGTCAATAAGAGCATAAATATCATCAAGTAAGTCAATTTCATTATCGGCTTCTCTTATCATCTGACTTTGAGCATTTCTTATGGTATGTTTAACGGTGGGAATAGCACCAACGGTAGCGCACAGCGCCCTTAAATCTCGGGCGTTTGCAGTAGAATAAACCACCTTTGACATAATACGTTCAATATCACGTATAGACCTTAAGGATTCAAAAAGCTCACCGCGGAGCACTGTATCAGTATAAAGCTCTTCAACGGCATTCTGACGCTTATTTATAAGATTAAAGGTCATAAGAGGCTGTTCAATCCAGCTTTTTATAAGACGTTTACCCATAGCAGTCTGAGTTTTATCAAGCACCCACAAAAGCGAACCCTTGCGGGATTTAGTACGCATCGTTTCAACTATTTCAAGATTGCGCACCGCATTCATATCAAGGCGCATAAACTGACTGCCCACGTAGTATTTAATCTGATTTACCGAAATACTGCCCGTAATACCCGTTTCATAAAGATACTTTATAACGGCACCGAGAGCACTTTCGGCGGCAGTACCTGCAGGTATGCCAAGATTTTCAATACTGATTACCTTAAAATGCTTTAACACGGCAGGCTCGGTAACGGTAATATTAAATTCACTTTCTTCACGTCTTGTAATAACACCGTCATATTTTTCGCAAACAGTATCAATAACGCCGTTTATTCCTTTATCGCATACAAGGAGTTCTTTTGGCGAAAAACGGCAAAGCTCATCAAGAACTAAAGAAGCTATATCCTGTCCTGAAACCTCGGTAAGATAAGCCTCGCCCGTTGAAGCGTCAGTAAAGCAAATGCCAGCATTATCGTCCATTACAGAAAGGCTTGCAAGAAAATTATTTTTACCTTCATCAAGCATACTGTCATCAATTACGGTACCGGGGGTAATTATGCGGATTATATCTCTTTTAACAAGACCCTTTGCGGTGGCTGGGTCTTCTACCTGTTCACAGATAGCAACCTTGTATCCTTTTTCCACAAGACGCTGAATATATGTTTCGCAGGCATGAAAAGGAACACCGCACATTGGGGCGCGTTCAGACAAACCGCAATCTTTTCCAGTAAGCACAAGGTCAAGCTCACTTGACACGTTTTCGGCATCTTCAAAAAACATTTCGTAGAAATCGCCTACTCTGAAAAAGATAATACAGTCTTTATTGTTTTCTTTAATCTCAAGATACTGTCGCATCATTGGCGATAGTTCAGCCATTTTTTACACCTACCAAAAACTTTTAAACTTAGTGGCAACCCGAACAGGTGTTGCAAGAGCCTGTACAGCCCTCGGGAACCTCACAGGTTTCGGGGTCAGAACCTTCAGCGCAAAGCTGAATTAAGGCAAAAATGTCACTTAACATTTTATCAACTTTTTCTTTAGCTTGGTTAAACGCCTTCATATTTTCGTTATTCATAATATTGTCGTATATTTCCCGAAGCTTCAAATTTGCTTCTTTGAACTTTTCTTCATCACGGTTCTCTTCGGTACTTATACGCTCAATATTCATTCTTGCAATATTGAATTCGCCTACCAAAGCCTGAAGCTTTTCGTCCTTATCAAGAGAAAGTTTTAATTTTGCATACTCTACAAATCGAGGGTCTTCCTGCATTGCTTTTCCAAGTTCTCTTGTTGATTTTATAACGTCCATCTTTTTTACTCCTTTATTCTTGTGCCTTCAAGCACGTTTGATTTTCTTTCTATTTTCACGGTAATAAACTTGCCCAAATCAGAGCAGTCACCGTCAAATTCAACCACAGCAGTACCGTTTGTATGACCGGCTACTTTTCCTTGGCTTCTGCCATAGTCGTCACACAACACTCTTACTGTTTTACCCACGAGAGAGTCATTGATTTTGTCGCCTATTTCCTCCTGAACTTTTAAAAGTTCATCAAACCATTTACCTTTTTCCTCACGGCTGACGGTATCCTCCATCTGAGCAGCGGGTGTGCCGTTACGTGGAGAAAAGATAAAGGTAAAAAGTGAAGAAAACTCAACCTCTTTCACTAAAGAAAGGGTTTCCTTAAAATCCTCATAGGTTTCCCCTGGGAAGCCTACGATAATATCGCTTGTAAGAGAAATATCAGGCATTCTTTCCTTTGCTGCTTTTATAAGAGAAAGGTAATCTTCCCTCGTATATTTTCTATTCATAAGCTTTAAAATGCGATTGCTACCGCTTTGGAAAGGCAAATGCAAATGTCGGCTTACCTTTTCACAGTCCCTCATAGCGTCAAGAAGTTCAGTAGTGCAATCCTTGGGGTGAGATGTCATAAAGCGGATACGGAAATCGCCCTCAATGGCGTTAATTTTTCTTAAAAGTTTAGCGAAATTAATGCCAAAATCGCAACCTGCACCGTAGGAATTAACATTCTGACCCAGAAGGGTTATATCTTTATAGCCCTTTGCTATAAGTTCTTTTGCCTCTTTTAAAATTTCGTCGGGATGTCGGGAACGCTCTCTGCCGCGAACGTAAGGCACTATGCAGTAACTACAGAAATTGTTACAGCCGTACATAATGGGCAGCCAGCCCTTAAAAGTACCGTCGCGGTGAACAGGAATATTCTCGATAATAGAATCACCTTGACTGTTTTCAAATATTCTTGGCGAACCTTTAAGGCGTTTATATAAGAATTCGGGTAACCGATACTGAACGTGAGTACCGAAAACAATGTCTACGTAAGGATAGCTTTTTTTTAGCTTGTCAATTATTATATCCTGTTGAGCCATACAGCCACAGACAGCAATAATCATATTTTTATTGATTTTTTTTAACTTTTTCATAGCTCCGATATTACCTAGAACTCTATCCTCTGCATGTCCGCGTACAGCACAGGTGTTAAAAAGAACAAAATCAGCATTTTCAGCTTCTTCGGTAATTTCATAGCCCATTTTTTCTAGCATACCCTTCATACGCTCGGAATCGCTGACATTCTGCTGACAGCCATAGGTCATAACACAGGCTTTAGGTATCTTATTATATATACTAAAAAGCAAAGACGGCATACGTAAAATATAGCCCTCTTGCTCTGCCATAAAATCCTTAACTTTCAAGTTATAAACTCCTTTAGAAAATAATTATAATTATTATACTATATAATTGTTGAATATGCAAGTCGAATAACCATAAAAAATAAGCGGCTGAAAGACTTTCAGCCGCAAAATTCAATAAGCAGTATTTTCTTTTTTCCAGTTTCTTAAGACAGTCATCATATCCTTGGCTATTTTCTTAGCCTCGTCTAAATTATGCTCCTTATAATTACCGCATTCTATAGGGTCAGTACCAGGGATTTTACCCTCGAATTCAGCAATAAAACCGAAGGCATCATTAACCATTTTTATGGTGTCCTCGATACTTACATTATCTCGCATCAGCAAATAAAAACCCGTTCTGCAGCCCATTGGGCCAACGTAAATAACGCTGTCCTTAAAGGTGCTGTTTCTGGCGTAGGTTGCAAAAAGATGCTCAAATGTGTGCATAGCGTCATAGGGCAGATAATCACCGCCGTTAGGCTTTTTCATACGCACATCGTAGGTTATTACATCCCCGTCTATACGGGAAACATACATACCTTTTTCAAGGGTATTATGATTTACTTTAAAGCTTGATATAGTTTCCATATTTTTCCTCATTCAAACAGATTTGTTGACAGATATCTGTCCCCCGTATCGGGAAGTATTACAACAATTTTTTTGCCTTTATTTTCAGGATTTTCAGCTAAAACAGTAGCGGCGTAAAGAGCAGCGCCAGAAGAAATTCCAACAAGAATTCCCTTGCTTTTAGCTAGTTTTCTTGCTGCACTGTAGGATTCTTCTACTGACACGGCGACGGTTTCGTCAATAAGAGAAGTGTCAAGAATTTCAGGGATAAAATTTGCCCCTATTCCCTGTATACCGTGAGCTCCGAAAATTCCCTTTGAAATAAGGGGAGAAAGGTCAGGTTCTACAGCCACAATCTTTATATTTTTGTTCTTCTCTTTTAAATATTTTCCAACACCCGTAAGTGTTCCGCCCGTACCTACACCGGCAACGAAAATATCAATCTCGCCATCGGTATCTGCATATATTTCGGGGGCGGTTGTATTATAGTGAGCCATAGCGTTCGCCATATTTATAAACTGCCCGGCTATTATACTGTCAGGGATATTTTCAGCTATTTCCTCAGCCTTTAAAACAGCACCAGTCATTCCCTCGGAACCCTTTGTCAAAACAATCTCAGCTCCATAAGCTTTTAAAAGTTTACGGCGCTCAATACTCATTGTATCAGGCATTGTAAGTATTATCTTATATCCTCTTGAAGCCGCAACGGCAGCAAGGCCTATACCCGTATTACCGCTTGTAGGTTCAATAATAACCGAACCTTTTTTGAGTTTGCCCTCTTTTTCGTAAGCTTCAATCATAGATAAAGCAGCGCGGTCTTTAATACTTCCGGCAGGGTTTAAATATTCAAGCTTAGCATAAATTTCAGCACCGGTCTTTTCGCCCTTATAATCGCTGACACAAAGCAAAGGAGTATTGCCGATTAGCTGACTTATATCACTGTAAATTTTCATATTTCTCACCTCTTATATTTTAAACAAATAAAAACTTAATGTCAAGAAATCAAGAAAAACTTATAACCTTATATCCGGCTTCCTCGATTAATTTCACAAGCTTTTCTGCCCTGATATTTCTCTTTAAAACAACCCTTGCAGACGACTCCTTATAATCAACCTCTGCAGTTTCTACGGCGCTGTTTTTTTCTAAAACTTCCTTTACTCTGTTTTCACAGTGATGACACATCATACCTTCAACAACAAAACTTAATTCCATATACTTCTTCTCCTTTTTTCTTGTATTTTTTTGCGAATATATCTTTATAAAATTGAGCCTTAAGGCATTGGTAACCACGAAAACACTTGATACACTCATAATTGCCGCGGCAAACATAGGGCTTAATCCCCAGCCGAGTATTTTTTCAAAAACACCTGCCGCCAAGGGTATCCCGATACAGTTATAGAAAAATGCCCAGAAAAGATTTTCTTTAATATTAACTATAACCTTTTTGCTTAAATTCATTGCTCCGAAAACATCGGTAAGGCGGTCTTTTGTCAGTATTATATCAGCACAGTCCGAGGCTATATCTGAACCTCTTGACATAGCAACGCCTATATGGGCTTTCTTAAGGGCAACGGCATCGTTAATACCGTCGCCAACCATCATTACCCTGCCTTTTTTCATAAGCTCACTTATTTTTTCTTCCTTTTCATTGGGAAGAACGCCCGCAAATACATTCTCTATTCCTATTTTTTTCGCAACGGCATTAGCGGTTATTTCATTGTCGCCAGTAAGCATAACCACCCTGATGCTTGCTTTTTTAAGATTTTCTATAGCAATTTTACTATCGTCTTTTATTTCATCAGCAACTGCAATAATACCGAGAAATTTACTATCAAGGGCAAAAAACATTGGTGTTTTACCCTCTTTTGACAGTTCTTCGGAGATTAATTTTTCTTGTTTGCTGATTTTAGCGTATTTTTCTATAAAATCTATATTGCCACCGAAAACAGTTCCAATACTTATTTCTGCAGATATTCCGCTTCCTGAAAAAACATTAAATTTTTTTACATCATAAAGGTCAATTTTCTGCTTCTTTGCTTCATTTAAAACTGCTTTTGCTATAGGGTGTTGACTGTTTTTTTCGGCTGATGCCGAGATTTTCAGTAAAAGAGTTTTATCTTCCCCTAAAACGTCGGTAACAACAGGTTCTCCTTTTGTTACTGTGCCTGTTTTATCAAGGACTATTATATCTGTTTTTCCTGCATTTTCCAGAGCCGTAGCAGTTTTAAAAAGTATGCCGTTTTTAGCCCCCACTCCGCTTCCTACCATTATGGCAACAGGGGTTGCAAGTCCTAAAGCGCAGGGACAGCTTATAAGAAGCACCGACACTCCTTTCTCTAAAGCATAAGAAAATGGATAAGCCAGCAAAAGCCAGATAAGTACCGTAATAACCGCCAAAATCATTATAGTTGGCACGAAAATTCCCGACACCTTATCGGCAATCCTTGCAATAGGCGCCTTTGTAGCGGTAGCGTCTTTAACCATTTCAATAATTTTTGAAAATACGGTTTCGCTGCTAATCTTAGTTGCCACACACTTTAGTACACCCGTAGTGTTTACCGTAGCGGCAAGTACCGTATCTCCCTCTTTCTTGTCGACAGGAATACTCTCTCCCGTTAATGCAGATTGGTCAGCCGAGCCGACTCCCCATATTACCTTGCCGTCAACAGGAATTCTTTCACCCGCTTTAACAATAAATATATCTCCCTCTGATACTTCTCTTATATCAACGGTTATTTCTATATTATCACGTATTATGGTAGCGGTTTCCGGCGCCATCTCCATAAGTTTTTTAATAGCGGATGTGGTTCTGTCCTTACTTAAAGCTTCAAGCAATTTACCAAGCGAAACAATGGTCACTATCATTGCCGCACCTTCAAAATAAAGGCTGTGCAGAAGATGCCCTGAACCGTTTATATAAATTCTAATCGTCTGATAACTGCTGTAAATAAAAGAAGAGGCCGTGCCTAGAGCTACTAGCGTATCCATATTAGGCGCGCCTCTAAGAAAAGCTCCAATACCGTTTATAAAAAACTTTTTATTTACTACCAGTATACAAAAAGCAAGAACAAACTGAACCGATACTAGTATTTCTGGACTGTTTTTAATAAAAGACGGTAGCGGGAAATCCCACATTAAATGCCCCATAGAAATATACATTAACAAAAGCAGTAAAGATATGGAAGATATAATACGTACCAAAGGTTTATCAGCAGTTGTTTGCTTTTTATTTTGGTCTTCTTTCACACCATAACCGGCTTTTTTGACAGCGGTAATAACAGCCTCATCACTTACATTGCCCTCAAAGGTTAAAATTCCCGTGAGCAAATTAACAGAGCACTCATCAACGCCTTTAAGCTTTTTAACCGCTGTTTCCACTCTGGTGCTGCAGGCAGCACAGCTCATTCCGGTAACGTTAAATTTTCTCATTTCATCAACTTCCCTAAGGTAGCTATAAATTTATCAATAGTTTCCTTATCATCAGACATTACGGCATCCTTAATACAGGTGTTTATATGATTCGACAAAAGCTCTTTATTAAAAGAATTAAGTGCCGCATTAACTGCCGAAACCTGAATCAAAATATCTTCACAGTAAGCATTGTTTTCAAGCATACCTTTTATTCCTTTGATTTGCCCCTCCATTCTGTTAAGGCGATGAACAAGGGCGGTTAGTTCTTCTTCACTTCGTACCTTTATCTTGTGTTTGCACTCCATAAAAACACTTCCTTTATAAAATAATAATATACCCCCATAGGGTATATGTCAAGTAATTATTATTGCATATTTTACAAAAATGTTGTATCATGTATATGTATATTTTTAAGGAGAAAAGGCTATGAAAGAAGAATTTTCCCGCACCGCCGTACTTATAGGTGACGAGAATGTAGAAAAACTTAATAATGCAAGGGTTGCCGTTTTTGGAGTAGGAGGAGTAGGCGGTCATACCGCGGAAGCGCTTATCAGGGCAGGCATAGGTAAGATTGATTTGATAGACCCTGACGTCGTTTCCCTATCAAACATTAACCGTCAAGCCGTTGCTTTGCACAGCACAGTAGGTAAAAGCAAAGTATCGGTATTAAAAGAAAAGCTTTGCGATATTAACCCCGAAGCACAGGTAAACGTTTTCCCCGTTTTTTATGACGAAAGCACAAAAGATAGTTTTGACCTATTATCTTATGACTATATAGTTGACGCCATAGACAGCGTAAAATCAAAAATACTGCTTATCCTTTCTGCAAAGGAAACAAATACAGAAATTATAAGTGCCATGGGCGCAGGAAATAAATTAAACCCACTTATGTTTGAGGTTTCCGACATCTTCAAAACCAGCGTTTGTCCCCTTGCTAAAACAATGAGATATGAACTTAAAAAGGTTGGAATCAAAAAGCTTAAATGCGTTTATTCAAAGGAAGAACCCATTATCAGAGCTACACCACCTGGCAGTATTTCTTTTGTACCTGCCACAGCTGGTCTTATTATTGCAGGAGAAGTGATTAAAGACATTATTTCAAAATGAAAAAGGAGGCTTTTGCCTCCTTTTACCAATTTTATTTATCCTTTTTATGATAGCGAAGTGAACAAATATCATCGCCTTTAGCGATACATTTAGGTAAGTCTAATACGCTTTTATAACTTTCTCCTATACCGTGGTCTCCACACATTGCTATATCGCAAAGCATAGCAATTTCTTCATCACTACAGCCCGCCTTTTGCCAAGCCTTAACCAGTGGACAATAGTGAAAATCAATAGACAGCTTATCGTCGGTGCTTTCAAGAATGTCCATTTCAAAAACAAGCTGAGCTGCCTTTGTGAAAAGTGTTTTCTTAAGTCCCTTAAGGCTATCGGTTTTGCCCTTTTTTACAAGGTCAGCACCTTGGGAAAGACCACATCTTTTAACCGCCGCGCTACCGAAATCTTTTGGGTCTAATCCCCTTTTGCTAGCCTCATCACAAAGAAGATAAAGCCAAAAAGCACGATGCTCAAGCTGAGCGCGAACAGCCTGAAGCAGACCGTTTTTATACTTAGGTTCATTTTTTACTTTACTCATTTTAAAGTCCCCCTTTTTTTAATTTTAGCACACTAAAAATAAAAAGTCACTATTTTTTTACAGAGTGTTTGACTTTTTGCTGAAAAAGATATAAAATAATAGTGTATGCATAATTATATATAGAAAGAATATAAAGATATGAGAATCCTTGCAATAGGCGACGTATGTGGAAGTATTGGTTGCAATACCGTCAGAAAAATACTGCCCTCCTTAAAAAAAGAAAAAAATATTGATTTTGTAGTTATAAACGGTGAAAACTCTGCCGACGGAAACGGCATTACACCTTCCAGCGCCGAAATGCTTTTTTCCTATGGTGCTGACGTTATAACCGGCGGAAACCATTCGCTGAGAAGAAAAGAAATCTGTTCAATGATGGAGGAAAATTATTTTCTTCTCCGTCCGGATAATCTACCCGATGACCTTTGTGGAAGCGGATACTGCTTTGTAGACTGCGGTTACACCAGTATTGCGGTTATAAATCTTTCAGGAACTATATATCTCGAAAACTTAAACGCCACTTCTCCCTTTGAAAAGGCAGATAAGCTTATTGAGTTTGCAAAAGATCAGGGTGCAAAAATCATTCTTATTGATTTTCACGCCGAGGCTACCAGCGAAAAACGGGCATTAGGGTTATATCTTGACGGTAAGATTTCTGCATTTTTTGGAACTCACACCCACGTTCAGACTAATGATGCTCAGATTTTGCCAAACGGTACGGGATATATTACCGACCTTGGTATGACAGGCCCTATTCAGTCAGTTTTAGGTGTTAAAAGTTCTATAATCATTTCACGCCTCAAGGATAAAAACGCCACCGAAAAATTCACACTGGCTGATGGAGAATGTATGCTTAACGGCTGTATTTTTGACGTAGATACTAAAACAGGACAAACCACCTCTGTTGAAATAATAAATATTCTTTAAAGGAGAAATCTTCTTGAACGCAAGAAAAATTGTAGCTTTATTACTTGCTGTTTTGCTTTTTTGTATGACTGGCTGTAAAAACGACCCGGGTTCTGCCCAAAATGGCACAAACTCGGAAAATGCTACAGCAAACACCGTTATAACCTTGCTCTACTGCAGTAATGATACCTTTAATCCGTATACGGTAAAAACTAAAATAAATTTTGAGCTTTGTCAGCTTCTTTTCGACCCCCTTATTTCTCTTGACAACAACTTTTCACCCATATATAAACTAGCCCAAAGTGCCGTCCAAAACGGCAATACTTGGACTGTAACCATCAAAAACGCCGTTTTTTCGGACAACTCCTCGATAAAGGGCGATGACGTCGTTTATTCCTTTAATCTTGCCAAAAACCACAGTAATTTCCGTTCTGCCCTCAAAGACGTTAAAAGCGTAACGGCTGACGGCAATACCGTTACCTTTACCCTAAACATAAACGACCCATATTTTATAAATTTATTAAACTTTCCTATTATAAAATCGGGCAGTGATAATATTCGCAACGAAGACTCAGTTTTACTTACCCCTATTGGCGCAGGAAGATATATTCTGGATGAAAATCAAACCTCCCTTATTAAAAACGACAAATATTACGACAAACTTCCAAAATATAATTCCATTGCTCTTTTAAATGCCCCCAATAGCGAATCTGTTTCCCATTACGCTTCGGTTGGCGCTACTGATTTTTATTATTCAAACGCTACCGAGGGACAGATTTTCAGAATGGACGGTAAAAAGTTTTCCATTAACCAAAACCGCCTTTGCTATCTCGGTATTAATATGAGCAATCCTATACTTAGTAACGTTAAGGTGCGCTATGCTATTTCCGCCGCCCTTAACCGAAGCAATATTGCTTCAACAGCTTTTTACGGCAATGCCGTTGCCGCGAACGGACCTTTTTCACCTTTTTTTAAAGAAACTGAAAGCTACCAAACCATAGAAAGTTCAGATAATAACAAAATTGCTATTGAGAATTTGGAACAGATAGGTTATAATATAATAGATAATGGGGGAACAAGGAAAAATATTCACGGCACTCCCCTTTCTTTTTCATTGCTTATCAATAAGGAAAACTCATCCCACGCTCTTGCAGCTGAGCTTATAAAAGCCCAGCTTTCAAATGTGGGTATTAAAATTAACATAACTGCTCTAAACTATAATGATTATGTAGCCGCGCTAAACAAAAAAAGTTTCGTCCTTTATCTTGCCGAGGTAAAGCTTAATAATAATTTTGACATCAGTCCTCTTGTCGTAGCCGGTGGCAGTTGTGCCTACGGTATAGCAGACGACGAAAGCAATAAAAGTCTTACCGATATTGTGAATAAATACAAATCAGGTCAGGCGGTTATCACCGATGTTATTACGTCTGTCGGTTCTCAAATGCCCATTATTCCCATTTGCTACTGCTCGGGTATGATTTTTTACAGTGAAAAAATTGATAGGCTGAACAATGCTTCGGCTGACGATTTATATATGTTTATTCAAAATTAAAATTTAACCACGGAGGTTTTTATTTATGATTTCTTACGAAACTATGACCGGAACCGTAACCATTTCCAAGCATTATCTTACTAAGCTTATCGGTCATGCGGTTACTTCCTGTTTCGGTGTTGCGGGCATGAAGCCTAACAGCACAAAACAGCATTTGTTCGGTCTTCTAAGCAAGAAGGAAAAGATAGAAAAAGGTGTAACCGTCACTGGCAATGCCGATTCTATTAATGTTCAGCTTCATATTGTGGTTACCTATGGTATGAACATTAATGCTATTGCAAAAAGCATTGTTCATAAGGTGAAGTATGTGGTTAAAGAAACTACAGGTATTGAAGTGAAAAAAGTAACTGTCAAGGTTGACGGTATAAAAGAATAATTGAGGTGTCTACAGTGTTTAACGGAAATATTCTAAGAGATGCTATTATCTCTGCCGCCAACAATATTGCTAACCAGCAAAAGCAGGTTGACGAACTTAATGTCTTCCCCGTCCCCGACGGCGATACGGGTACAAATATGTCTATGACCCTTTCTAATGCCGCACGTGAATTATCACGTATTAACGGTGAAACTGCCGAAAAGGTTTCTGCCGTTACCGCTTCCGCATTGCTAAGAGGTGCCCGCGGCAACTCCGGTGTTATCACTTCCCTTCTTTTCCGCGGTTTTGCAAACGGATTTAAGGGTTATGAAAATGTCGAGCCTGAAAATCTTAAAAACGCATTCCTTTTTGGTGTTGAAGCCGCTTACAAGGCTGTTATGAAGCCTACCGAAGGAACGATACTTACCGTTGCAAGAGTTGCAAGCGAATATGCAACCGAGGCTTACGAAAACGGCCTTGATACACTTGGCGTATTCGAAAAAGCCTTAGAGGGTGCTAAAAAAGCCTTGGACGAAACCCCCGAAATTCTCCCCGTGCTTAAAAAAGCTGGTGTTGTAGATGCAGGTGGTAAAGGTTTCGTTGTAATCCTTGAAGGTATGCTTTCAGTATTTAAAGACGGTAAAATTATTGAATCTTCTATGAGTAATACTTCATCCAATGAAGCAGAAAGCGAAATTTCAAGAAATGCCGCCGCTGAATTTGAGGGCGAAATCACCTTCACCTACTGTACCGAATTTATTGTTAACCGCGAAGCAGATAATGAAAATCAACCCGCTGACCTTCGTGCTTATCTTGAAACTATCGGTGACTGCGTAGTCGTAGTTGACGATGAAGAAATTATAAAGGTTCACGTTCACACCGACCATCCCGGTAATGCTATTGAAAAGGCTCTTACTTTTGGTCAGCTTGTGCATCTTAAAATAGAAAATATGCGCGACCAACATGAAAGAGCAAAACACGACAGCGATAATGCTGCTAAAAAGCCTGCTCAAAACAGCACTCGCACCGAAACCTTTACCCCTGCTGAAAAAACCAATCCCGTAGGTTTTGTTTCTGTTTGTGCCGGTGACGGTCTTGCCGCACTCTTTAAAGACCTTGCTGTTGATACTATAGTAAGCGGCGGTCAGACTATGAACCCCAGTACCGACGATATTTTAAGAGCAATTGAATCTACTCCTGCTGAAACGGTATTTGTACTTCCTAACAACAAAAATATCATTATGGCTGCTGAACAGGCTATTCCCCTTAGCACCCGTAAGGTTATCGTTATTCATTCCCGTACAATTCCTCAGGGTATTGCCGCTATGCTTTCCTTTGACCCCAAATCCGAGGACAAAGATAACGCTATAAATATGGCAGAGGCCTGTGAAAAAATTTCCTCCGGCTCTATTACCTTTGCCGCCAGAGATTCTGATTTTGACGGTCATAAAATCAAAAAAGGCGAACTTCTCTGTATGAATAACGGCAAGATTGCTTTTGTTGATACTGACATTGAGGAAAGTGTTTCTAAACTCGTAAAGGTTATGCTTAAGCGTGACAGCGAATTTTTAACCGTTATTTACGGCGAAGATATAAGCGATGAACAGGCAGAAAAAATAGAAGCCGATTTAAACGCTAAATATGGTGATAAGGTAGAAATCACTATGATTAACGGTGGTCAGCCTATTTATTATTTCTTCCTTTCCGTTGAATAATATGAATAATAAAAGCGATTTACTGACTGTTAAGGGTATCGGCAAAACAAAGGTTTCCACGCTATCAAAGCTGGGCATTGATTCTGTCGATGCCCTTTTGCGTTACTATCCGAGAGATTATAAGGATTATACACACATTACCCCTATAAGTGAAGTTATGCCCGAGGTTTTAGTTAATATCAAAGGTATAATAAAGGGAGAAGTTAAAACCGAAAATCTCTACCGACAACCTATCTCACGTTCTACCTTTAAGGTGAGTGATAACAGCGGCAGTATCACCGTAGTGCTTTTTCATAAGCGTCAAATTCCCTTTTATCTTAAAACTAATACCCAGTATATTTTCTCAGGAAAGGCTTCCGGCAATCTTTTTGACCTCGTTATGTCTTCCCCTGCCGTAGTCTTTGAAAACGAAAGTCGACTTCAGCCTGTTTATGCCCTTAAAGGCGGTATGACTTCCAAACAAATATCAAGCGCTGTCAAAAGTGCCCTGAGTTCTCATACTCCGACTGATATTCTGCCCGAACATATCAGAAAAAAATATGGGCTTTGCGAGTATGAATTTGCTATATCAAATATTCATTTTCCCATCTCTGTATCAGCAAAAGAAGCGGCAAAAAAACGTCTTGTTTTCGAAGAACTTTTTATTCTGTTTACCGCCTTTTCCATACTTAAATCTAAAAATAAAGAAGCAACGGGTATAATAGTCAAAAAGGATTTTACCGACGAATTTTTAAAGTTTCTACCCTTTGAACCGACTTCTGCTCAAAAAAGAGTTATTAAAGAGTGTAGCTCCGATATAATGTCGGGCAAACCTATGAGCCGTCTTGTTCAGGGCGATGTTGGTTGCGGAAAGACAGCCGTTGCCGCCGCCCTTTGTTACTCCCTCGTTAAAAACGGCTATCAAGCCGCTATAATGGCACCTACCGAAATTCTTGCAAAACAGCATTTTGAAACCTTTTCAAAGTTCTTTAAAGGAACCGCCATAAAATGTCGTCTTTTTACCGGTTCATTAACGGCAAAACAAAAAGCTCAGAATTTCGCTGACCTTAAAAACGGTAAAATAGACGTTTCAATCGGTACTCATGCTCTTATAAGCGATAACGTTGAATTTAATAATTTAGGTCTTGTTATTACCGACGAACAGCATCGTTTCGGTGTTACTCAGCGTGCAAAGCTATCTGCAAAGGGCAACATTCCCCACCGTCTTGTTATGTCGGCTACCCCTATTCCCCGCACCCTAGCACTTATAATTTACGGTGAACTTGACGTAAGCATAATTGACGAATATCCAAAAAACCGTCTTGCTGTTGAAAGCTATTCTGTTTCTCCGTCACTTAGACAACGTGTTTACAGCTTTTTAAAGAAACATATTGATGAGGGTCGTCAGAGCTACATCGTTTGTCCCCTTGTAGAAGAAAACGACAGCGACCTTGTAAGCGCCGAGGAATATTTTAAAAAAATAAAAGAAAACGAATTCAAAGATTATAAAGTTGGACTTTTACACGGCAAAATGAAAAGTAATGAAAAAGAAGCTGTTATGAGTTCCTTTGCCAATGGTGATATCGACATTCTTGTCTGTACTACAGTTGTAGAGGTTGGTGTTGACGTACCTAACGCCGCCGTTATGGTTATAGAAAATGCCGAGCGATTCGGTATGAGTCAGCTTCATCAGCTCAGAGGACGAATTGGCAGGGGAAGTTATAAATCCACCTGTATATTCATATCAAAGAGTAAAAACAACGAGCGCCTCCAAATTATGTGCAAAACCCAAGATGGTTTCAAAATTGCCAATGAGGACCTTAAAATGCGTGGTCCTGGCGAATTTATGGGTAAAAGACAACACGGACTTCCAGAACTCAAAATTGCCGATTTGAGCAGTGATATGGAACTTGTTAAGTTAGCGGTAAACAGCGCAAAGGAAATTATTAAAGAAAGCCCTGATTTAAATGAGTATCCCCTACTCAAGTCCGCTGTTATTGATGTATTGAAAAATTCGGATAACTAAAAAACTGTAGTCTTGCGACTACAGTTTTTTGTTAGATTAGATATCCTACGGCAATACCCACTACAGCCGAAAGTAAAATTATAATTATGGGATGCACCTTTTTGAATGCTAGTATAGTACACACACCACTAATTCCAAGACTTATATAAACCTGAATGTCTTTAAAGACAGAAAGTGATAATCCCACAGGGAAAAATACCGTTAATGCGATAGAAATTATAGTGCTTCCTATAAGACCTACAACAGCAGGCTTAAGTCCTGTCATAACACCCTTTACGATACTGCTTGTTTTAAATTTCTCATACACCTTTGCCACAATAAGAATTATAATAAAGGACGGAAATACAACTCCTAAGGTAGCGCAAGCAGAACCGAAAACCGAGATTGGAGCCACCTGACTTCCCACATAGGTGGCGATATTTATCGCAAAAGGACCGGGAGTAGATTCGCTAACCGCTATAAAGTTAACAAGCTGTTCAAGTGGCATCCAACCCTTAGAAGTAACCTCTTGCTGAATAAGAGGCAGCATAGCATAGCCGCCGCCAAAGGTAAAAGCACCTATTTTAAGAAAGGTTAAAAACAGTTCTAAATAAATCATACCTTATTCCTCCTTGAAATTATCAAAGAAGTAACAAGACCGAAAACGGCACAGCCTATAAGTACGTATAAAACAGGCATATCAAAGAATGCCGTCAGCAAGAATGAAAAAGCCATAACTATATAAGAAACGATGCCATTAGGACATTTTTTATACATAGTATAAAGAGCCTTAAACAAGAGCGCCAAAACACCGGCTCTGATACCGTTAAAGGCGTATTTTACAACAGGATAATCGCCAAAACCTTCAAGAACAAAGGATATAATAAGAATTACAACAAATGACGGAAGTACAACACCAAGAGTAGCAAAAAAGCTTCCCCAAAAGCCACAAACCTTATAACCTACAAATGTAGCAGAGTTGATAGCAATAGGACCGGGGGTAGATTCAGCAATAGCAATAATCTCAAGTATATCATCATCGGTAACCCATTTTTTATTCTCGGCAATTTCCTTTTGAATAAGAGGTATCATAGCATATCCTCCGCCAAAAGTAAATGCGCCTATCTTAAAAAAAGTGATGAAGAGGCTTAGCGCCTTTAAAAATTTTTCTTTAATTTTCAACATCTCCTTTTTTCGTTATAATTTTTATTATAGAGATAATACCGTAAAGTACCATACCCACAACAATAGCCACAACCAAATCAAAGACTACAGTAAACACAAAGGTTACTAAAAGTATTAAAATTTCACCAATACGACGCTTTTTGATTATCCTGACAAAATGACGCCATTCACTCATATTATAAGCTACAATAAACAATATTGCCGCAATTGTTGGCATAGGTATAAGCTTTGCAAAAGGCATAAGCAAAACGAGGACCAATAAAAGAACTGCAGAATGTACCATAGCTGATACGGGTGTGCGGCCGCCGTTTTTAATATTAGCGGCGGTTCTAGCTATAGCGCCGGTAGCAGGAATACCTCCAAACAGCACCGAGGCGATATTAGCGACACCCTGAGCCAAAAGCTCGGCATTAGGATTATGCTTATCCTTTATCATTGAGTCGGAAACGACACAAGAAAGTAGTGATTCAATTCCAGCAAGTATAGCTATTGTAAAAGCACTAGGTAAAAGAGTTATAATTTTATCCGTAGAAAAGTCCATATCGGCAAAGTTTATCTGAGGCAAACCTTTGGGAATATCATATAAATCACCGATTGTATAAACTCCGTCATTAAGTGCAGGAATTAATGCAGTTAAAACCGCTCCCACAACTACTGCAATTAGTGACGGTGGGATTCTTTTTTCAATTTTAGGATAAAATACAAGTACTAAAAGACATATAGCACCTATTATCAATGACTGCCAATTAAAAGTAAAGATAGCGTCTATATTAGCCTTGATTTTTTCTATTGTTTCAATGGGTTTAACACTCTCAGCATAAGTAATGCCTAGAAAATCTTTAATTTGACCGATGAATATAGTTACCGCAATACCGCCCGTAAATCCAACCGTAATAGCAGTAGGAATAAAGCGTATAAGTCCTCCAAGTTTAAAAATGCCCATTAAAATAAGCATTATACCCGCCAGAACGGTAGCTATAATTAATCCGTCCATACCGCTAGTTGCAACAATACCGGCAACAGTAGTAGCAAAAGCGGCAGTAGGACCTGCAATCTGCACACGGCTGCCACCCAGCAGAGCAACGAAAAATCCCGCTGCAATTGCTGTATATATACCCTGAGCCGGCTGAACACCTGAGGCTAGAGCAAGGGCTATTGAAAGCGGCAACGCTATGATAGCTACAATAATACCTGCAACTATATCACTGACAAGCTGACTTCCGGTATATTCCTTTATGATTTCAACAAATTTTGGTTTTAAATAAAAAGAATTCATTTTTCACTCCAAATTAACTAATATTTACATAACAGGAAAAGTATACCACATCAATGCAAAAAAGTAAATAGAAAAACGCCCCTGCATACACAGGGGCGTTAATTGTTTGCTTAGCCGCCACATCAAAAGACAAGCGCTATGTCTTACAATGTGATGGCGAAGTTTGCTGATTATACTAACTCGATAATAGCCATCTCTGCAGCGTCGCCACGGCGGGGACCTGTTTTAGTAATACGGCAATAACCACCGTTTCTTTCAGCATAACGAGGAGCAATTTCGTTGTAAAGCTTCTTTACAACATCTTCCTTGGTTATGAAAGCCAAAGCCTGACGTTTGCTGTGAAGACTGTTATCTTTAGCGAGTGTAATATATTTTTCAGCCATGGCACGAACTTCTTTAGCGCGAGTTACGGTAGTTTCAATTTTGCCGTTTTCAAGCAAGAATGTTACCATAGCTCTGAGCATAGCAGTTCTCTGCTCACTGGTTCTGCCGAGTTTTCTTGTACCGGGCATGGATATTCACTCCTTACAATTATTCATCGTCACTCTTAAGGCTATAGCCAAAGGAATTAAGCTTTGCAATAACCTCTTCAAGTGATTTACGGCCGAGATTTCTTACCTTCATCATATCTTCTTCAGACTTATTGATGAGGTCTTCAACCGTATTAATACTTGCGCGTTTCAAACAATTGAAACTGCGGACAGATAAATCCAATTCCTCAATAGTCATATTGAGAACCTTTTCATTATCATTGTCACCCTTTACAGCCATAAAGCTTTCGGTTTCACTTGCACCCTCAGTGAGTTCAAGGAAAAGTTCGAAATGCTCTATAAGGATTTTAGCAGATAAAGAAACCGCTTCATTTGCTTTGATGGAGCCATCAGTCCACACCTCAAGGGTAAGTCTGCCCTTATCTGTAACCTTACCAACACGGGTATTGTCAACAGTAGGATTAACCTTTAATACAGGTGTGAAAATTGAATCTACAGGAATAACTCCGATAACTGATTGCGCCGGTTTGTTCTGGTCAGCCTGTACATAGCCTCTGCCCTTGTCTATGGTCATTTCCATATTGAGCTTAGCACCCTCGCCGAGAGTTGCAATGTACAAGTCGGGATTTAAAATCTCCACCTCAGAGTCACACTTGACGCTGGCACCTGTTACAACACAAGGGCCTTCTGCTTCAACATAAACGGTCTTAGGAGCATCTCCAAGAAGCTTCGGTACAAGACCTTTAATGTTAAGTATGATTTCGGTAACCTCTTCCTTAACGCCGGGAAGAGTGGAAAATTCATGAACAACGCCGTCAATTTTAACGGTTGTAACTGCTGCACCGGGTAAGGTAGAGAGTAATACTCTGCGCATACTATTACCAAGTGTAGTAGCGTAACCTCTCTCGAGAGGTTCCATCACAAATTTACCATAGGTACCGTCGGCTGACATTTCAAGCGTTTCTATTCTGGGCTTTTCAATCTCTATCATTTAAAAGCTCCATTCTCCGTAAATAAATTTTTATTGCCGGATAAATTTTACGGGAACATATCCGGATAATTTCAGTTACTGAAAACCTATTACTTAGAGTAGAATTCGACGATGGGCTGTTCCTCTACAGGAGCGTCAATCTGGTCACGCTCAGGTAAAGCAATAACTTTTGCAGAACAGTTGTCTTTATCAACATCTATCCAAGCGGGAGTAGGTCTGGAAGCGTTAGCTTCAACTACGCCCTTCATTTTTTCGAGAGCTTTGCTCTTATCACAGATAGCGATTACATCGCCAGCCTTTAAAAGATAAGAAGCGATATCAACACGGTGACCGTTAACTTCAAAGTGGCCGTGGCCGATAAGCTGACGGGCTTCAGCTCTTGAAGAAGCAAAACCAACTCTATAAACTACGTTATCGAGACGGCTTTCAAGAATCTTCAAAAGGTTTTCACCAGTAACACCCTGTTTTCTCTCAGCAATTTCAAAATAATGACGGAACTGACCTTCCTGAACGCCGTAGAAACGACGAGCCTTCTGCTTAGCACGAAGCTGAAGACCATATTCGGAAGACTTCTTACGTCCCTGTCCATGCTGTCCGGGAGCATAAGCTCTAACAGCTATAGAACATTTATCAGAATAGCAGCGTTCGCCTTTTAAGAACAATTTCTGTCCTTCGCGGCGGCAAAGTCTGCAAACTGCACCGGTATATCTTGCCATCTTTTACACCTCCAATAAATTCGGTTATACGCGTCTTCTCTTAGGAGGACGGCAGCCGTTGTGCGGGATAGGAGTTACGTCTTTAATCATAGTAACTTCAAGTCCTGCAGACTGTAATGCACGGATAGCAGCTTCACGTCCGGCACCGGGGCCTTTAACATACACTTCAACTATTTTAAGACCGTGTTCCATTGCAGCTTTAGCAGCAGTTTCTGCAGCACTCTGAGCAGCAAAAGGAGTAGATTTTCTGGAACCTCTAAAACCGAGTTCGCCGGCAGAAGCCCAAGAAAGTGCATTACCCTGAGAATCGGTAATAGTTACGATTGTATTGTTGAAGGTTGACTGGATATGAGCAGCACCACGTTCAATATTTTTCTTTTCGCGACGTCTACGAGTAGAAGTCGTTTTAGCCTTAGCAGTAGCCATATTATCTTCCTCCTGACTTATTTCTTCTTGTTAGCAATGGTCTTCTTCGGACCCTTACGGGTACGGGCATTGGTCTTGGAACGCTGTCCTCTTACCGGTAAGCCCTTACGATGACGAAGGCCTCTGTAACTTCCGATTTCAATAAGTCTCTTGATGTCAAATGCTACGGTACGGCGACGGTCACCTTCAACCTGAAGGTTGTGGTCGATATACTCACGCAGCTTAGAAATATCATCTTCGGTCAAATCTTTGACACGGGTATCCGGATTAACTCCGGTGG
This sequence comes from Oscillospiraceae bacterium, assembly GCA_015065585.1. GTDB lineage: Bacteria > Bacillota > Clostridia > Oscillospirales > Acutalibacteraceae > SIG607. Next base: position 55,568 of record SVQC01000001.1, on the reverse strand, counting down.
CCGCAAGAATTTCTCTGGATGTTGTAAGTCCGATGCCGAAAATATAAGTGAGACCAATCTCCACACGTTTGTTATTCGGCAAATCTACACCAGCAATACGAGCCATTTTTAATACACCTCCACTGTATAGCGCGGGTTATCCCTGACGCTGTTTGTGCTTGGGATTTTCACAGATTACCATGATTTTACCCTTGCGCTTGATGATTTTGCATTTTTCGCAAATCTTTTTTACAGAAGGTCTGACTTTCATTTGGATTACCCTCCCTGATTTTTTTGACCGTCTTATTTAGAACGCCAAGTAATGCGTCCCTTAGACAGGTCGTACGGCGACATTTCAACTGTTACTTTATCTCCGGGAAGAATTCGTATAAAATTCATACGAAGTTTGCCTGAGATATGAGCAAGAATTGTATGTCCGCCTTGAATTTCAACTTTGAACATTGCATTCGGCATGGACTCGACAACGGTACCCTCGAGTTCAATTACATCTTCTTTAGACATAATCAGAAATCCTCCTTAATATCGCACTTTTTAAGTGCTTTTCGTAATGATTTATTCGAAATAAATTCGTCTTTACATAGACGCTTTTCGGTAAATGAGATATGTTTGACATTTTTTCTTTTTGGGTGCTCTACGGGACGTTCTTTTCCGTCCGCTATAAGAACAAAACCCTTATCCTCGCCAATAACGGCAAGTAAATATCCTTTATCTCTACCGGCTATGGATTTAACTATTCTTCCGGTATACATAACTTCACCTTCAGACAACAGTTAAAATCTCAGGGCCGTCGGTTGTTATTGCCACAGTATGCTCAAAATGAGCAGAAAGTGAACCGTCAACCGTTTGAACCGTCCAACCGTCCGATAAGGTTTTAACACCAGGCAATCCTGAATTAACCATAGGTTCAATTGCGATTGTCATTCCCGGCATCAAGCGGATTCCCTTTCCGGCTGTACCGTAATTCGGGACCTCGGGTGCTTCATGGAGTTTAGTTCCTATTCCATGACCGACAAATTCGCGGACTACGGAAAAACCTCTCTCCTCGACATAACGCTGTATAGCGTTTCCTATATCGCCGATTCTACCGCCTGCGCGAGCAGCCTTAATGCCTTCGTAAAGGCTTTCTCTGGTCGCGTCTATCAGCCGCTTCGCTTCATCGGAGATTTCTCCAACAGCGAAAGTGGCGGCATTATCACCGTTATAGCCTTCATAAGCAGCTCCTAAATCAACACTGACTATGTCACCGTCTTTAAGGATACGCTTGTTTGAAGGTATGCCGTGAATCACCTCATTATTTATAGATATACAAGCCGTAGCGGGATATCCGGAATAACCTTTAAAATTAGGAACAGCGCCCTGACTTCTTATATAGTCTTCAGCTATTCTGTCAAGTTCTCCGGTTGATATTCCCGATTTAACCGACTCGCCTATCAGCTTTAATGCTCCTGCCGATATTCTGCATGCCTTTTGCATACAGATAAGTTCACGGCTGGTTTTAAGCACTATCATAACTAAATCTCCAATGCGGCAAATACTGCAGCAGTTGTTTCCTGAACAGTATCCATACCTTCAACACTGATAAGTTTACCTTGCTTTTCATAATAAGCCATAAGAGGCTCGGTCTGCTGGTGATAAACCTCTAAACGATTTAACACAGTAGACGGCTCATCATCTTTACGGATAACAAGATTACCTCCACAAAGATTACAAACGCCCTCTTTTTCAGGTTTCTTATACTCGGTGTGATAGCTGGTTCCACACTTTTCGCAAACGCGTCTGCCTGACATACGTTTAACTATTTCCTCGTCACTCACTTCAATAGAGAGAACGGTATCAACAGTATCGCCCATAGCGTCAAGAGCTTCAGCCTGAGGAATCGTACGGGGAAAACCGTCAAGTATATAACCGTTTTCACAATCCTTCTCGCTGAGTCTTTCCTTAACGATGCCAATTACAACATCATCGGGAACAAGACTGCCTGCATCAATATAAGATTTAGCAACTAAGCCCATTTCAGTACCGTTTTTCAAAGCGGCACGGATAATATTACCCGTTGAAATGGTTGGAATATTACATTTTTCTGAAATAAATTCTGCCTGAGTACCTTTTCCGGCACCCGGTGCTCCCAGTAGAATGAGCTTCATATTCGGTCTCCTTTATTAATCAAGGAATCCCTTGTAATGACGCATCATCATCTGAGATTCAAGGTTCTGAACTGTATCAAGTGCAACACCTACAAGAATGAGCATTGAAGTACCACCAAGGGAAATATTCATAGCACCAATTCTACCTACAACGATAGGAAGTATTGCAACAACGCTCAGGAAAAACGCACCCATCAAAGTAATTCTTGACAAAATCTTAGAAATAAAATCGGTGGTAGGTTTGCCGGGACGAATGCCAGGAATAGAACCGCCGTTCTTTCTAAGATTGTTTGTCATTTCTACAGGATTGAACTGAATGGTAGCATAAAAATATGCAAAACCGATAATCAGTACAAAGTAGATAATGGCATAGAACACACCTTGTGTGCTGAACAGTGAGAAGAATTTATACCAGCTGTTTTCAGTATTCTTCATAAAGCCCATAATCATGGAAGGAAGCATCAAAATTGAGCTTGCAAATATTACAGGCATAACACCTGACATATTAACTTTAATCGGAATATGACTGTTTTGGCCGCCGTACATTTTATTACCTACTACACGCTTTGCATACTGCACGGGAATTCTGCGTTCTGCAGCGGTCATCCATACAACAAACATAATAAGTAAAAGGAAAAGTACAACGATAGCCACAACGGCAACTGCATTAATGGAAAGGTTTTTCCAAAGTACTTCTGCCGCCTGAGGACCTCTAGCAATAATACCGCTGAACAAAATCATAGAAATACCGTTGCCGATACCTTTTACGTCAATTTGTTCGCCAAGCCACATTACAAGAGTTGAACCAGCAGTAAGGCAAAGAACCACAACCACACCAGCAAGCCATACAAGACCGCCCTTAGCGTTAATACAATTAACACCTTCGGAATTAAGATAAATGAAGAAAGCGGTACTCTGAAGAAGAGCAAGAATAACTGTTGTATAACGGGTAATCTGTGCAATCTTCTTTCTGCCCTCTTCACCCTCTTTAGAAAGTCTTTCAAGAGCAGGAATAGCAACTGATAACAACTGAATAATAATTGATGAGTTAATGTACGGGGTAACCGAAAGTGCAAATATTGCACCGTAGTCAAGAGCGCCGCCGGTCAATACCGATATAGAGGTAAGACCAACGTTAGCCACCATAACTTCTTTTAAGGTTTCCACGTCAATAAAGGGAACCGGAATTACTGAACCTATACGGAACACAATCAGGATGAAAACCGTGAAAAGTATTTTTCGTCTGATATCTTTAACAGCCCAGGCGTTTCTAATAGTTTCTAACACGGTTAAATCACCTCTGTCTTTCCGCCGGCAGCAGCGATTTTTTCAGCAGCAGAAACAGAGAAAGCATTAAGCTTTACAGTAAGTTTCTTAGTGATTTCGCCTTTACCGAGTACTTTTACAGGGTAAGAAGCCTTTTTCACGATACCCTTATCAGCCAAAGCGGCAGCATCTACAACAGCACCGTCCTCAAAAACATTGAGAGCAGAAACATTGATAGCTATAACCTCTTCAGCAAAAATGTTATTGAAGCCACGCTTCGGAACACGTCTTTGGAGAGGCATCTGACCGCCTTCAAAACCAGGTCTCATACCGTGACCGGCACGAGCCTTCTGTCCCTTGTGACCTTTACCGGCAGTTTTACCATTGCCGGAACCATGACCTCTACCGATACGTTTTGCCTCTTTAGTTGAGCCAAAAGCCGGGGATAATTCATGAAGTTTCATTTTTCGCACCTCCTTGCTTAGTGACGGAATTTTCTCCGTTCTTTCCGTTAAACAACGGATATACATCGAAGCTTATATTAAGCTTCACTCACCTCAACGAGGTGTACGACTTTTTTGATTTTGCCCTGAGTAGAAGCATTATCGGGCTGAATAGATTCATCACCTATTTTTTTGAGTCCGAGAGCTGCTACAGTAGCAATCTGGTCTTTTTTGGAGCCGATTGTGCTCTTTACAAGTTTAACTTTAAGTGCCATTTCATTGCTCCTCCTTAACCTACGATTTCTTTAACTGACTTACCGCGGATAGCAGCAACTTCTTCAGCATTGCGAAGTGCAGCAAGACCTGCGATAGTAGCTCTTACAACGTTACAGGGATTGTTTGAACGAAGGGCCTTGGTACGAATATCTTTAATACCAACGGTCTCAAGTACGGCACGAACAGGTCCGCCGGCAATAACGCCGGTACCGGTTGCAGCAGGCTTTAAAAGTACGCGGCCTGCACCGAACTCGCCTACGATTTCATGAGGAATAGTAGTGCCTTTAAGAGCAACAGTAATCATGTTTTTCTTAGCATCTTCAATTCCCTTGCGAATCGCATCCGGAACTTCGCCTGCTTTACCGAGGCCGAAGCCTACTCTGCCATTGCCGTCGCCGACAACAACTAAAGCGGAGAATTTCATAATACGACCGCCCTTAACGGTTTTAGATACGCGGTTGATAGCAACTACGCGCTCCTGTAATTCTACATTATTAGTGTCAAAATTAGTAGCCAAAAGTATTCCTCCTCTTCATTTAGAACTTGAGGCCGCCCTCACGGGCACCTTCGGCAAGCTCCAAGACACGACCATGGTAAATATAACCACCACGGTCGAAAACGCAGCACTCAATACCTTTATCAAGAGCGCGTTTAGCAATTATCTGTCCAACTTTACGGGCTGCTTCTTTATTACCGGTTGCACCGTCAAAATCTTTTTCAACGGTAGAAGCGGAAGCTAAAGTAACACCGTTAACATCATCGATGAGCTGGGCGTAAATGTTGCTGTTGGAGCGGAATACATCAAGGCGCGGGCACTCAGCAGTACCGCTTATCTTGCTACGCACACGAAGGTGACGCTTAAGACGTGCCTTGTTAGAATCTGGTCTAGTAACCATTTAAAATACACTCCTTTTAAATTATTTCTTTGCGCCCTTAGCGGCTTTACCTTCTTTGCGGCGGATATGCTCATCCACATACTTGATACCTTTGCCCTTGTAAGGCTCGGGGGGACGTTTTTCGCGAATCTGAGCTGCCAACTGGCCTACTGCCTGTTTATCGGAACCGCTAACAATAATCTTGTTGGGGCCGGGTACATCAATAGTAATACCGGCAGGTTCTTCTACGATAACCTGATGGGAATATCCAAGGTTCATAACAAGATTTTTACCCTGCTTCTGAACACGATAACCAACACCGTTTACATCAAGTTCTTTCTTAAAGCCTTCGGTAACACCCTCAACCATATTGGCGATAAGTGTACGTGTAAGACCGTGGAGAGAACGGTTTAATTGGTCGTCATTGGGACGCTTAACAATAATTTCGCTATTCTCAATTACAATTTCCATTTCAGGACGGAGAGCGCTCTTAAGTTCGCCCTTAGGACCCTTAACGGTCATTTCGTTGCCGTTTAATTTAACTTCAACGCCTGCAGGAATAGCAATGGGTTTCTTTCCAATACGAGACATCCTGAAGCACCTCCTTACCAGATATAAGCGAGAACTTCGCCGCCTACGTTTGCGCTGCGAGCCTGCTTATCTGTCAAAATACCCTTAGAGGTGGAAAGGATTGCGATGCCAAGGCCTCTCATAACCTTCGGCATATCCTCAACATTGGTGTAAATTCTCAAACCGGGCTTGGAAACTCTGCGGATTCCGGTAATGATCTGAGATTTTTTCGGGCCATACTTCAGTACGATATGAATCATGCCCTGCTTTCCGTCTTCAATAACCTGAAAGCTTGTAATATATCCTTCGTCAAGTAAAATCTGAGCAATTGCTTTTTTAACATTTGACGCAGGGATATCTACCGAATCATGTTTTGCCGAAGAAGCGTTACGAATTCTTGTAAGCATATCGGCTATAGTATCGGTGATTTGCATGCCGTCAACCTCCTTTTCTGTTGCTTTTACCAGCTTGCCTTTGTCACGCCGGGGATTTCACCCTTATAAGCGAGTTCTCTGAAACAGATACGGCAAATACCGTATTTGCGAAGATAAGCGTGGGGGCGTCCGCAGATTTTGCATCTGCTGTATGCTCTGGTTGAAAATTTGGCAGGACGTGCCTGTTTTATTTTCATAGATGTTTTAGCCATAATCTATTCTCCTTATTTCGCAAACGGAGCACCCATAAGAGAAAGCAACTCACGGGCTTCTTCGTCGGTTTTCGCTGTAGTAATAAAGTTGATATCCATACCGCGAACCTTGTCGATCTTATCAAATTCGATTTCAGGGAAAATCAACTGTTCTTTAACGCCCATAGAATAATTTCCGCGGCCGTCGAAAGAGTTAGGATTAATACCTCTGAAGTCTCTTACTCTGGGAAGAGCTGCATTGAACAAACGCTCAACGAACTCATACATTCTCTCACCTCTGAGAGTAACTTTTACACCGATGGGCTGTCCTGCACGAAGTTTGAAGTTCGCAACCGACTTCTTAGCTACACAGGGAATAGCCTTCTGACCGGTGATTTTGCTTAAATCAGCGATAGCAGCATCGATAGCCTTTGGGTTATCTTTTGCTTCGCCGAGTCCAACATTGATTACAACTTTATCGAGCTTCGGAATCTGCATGACGCTCTTGTAATTGAATTTCTTCATCAATGCGGGAGCAATAGAATTTACATATTCTTCTCTCATTAATGACATGTCATGTCCTCCTTACTCGTTAAAATGTTTCTTTGCACTTCTTGCACATACGGTCTTTTTTACCATCTTCGTAGATTTTAACGCCTACGCGGGTGGGTTCGCCGCATTTGGGGCAAACAAGCTGTACCTTAGATGCATAGATAGCGCTTTCGGTCTCAATAATACCGGAAGGGTCACCGGCCTTGCGGGGTTTCATATGTTTCTTAACAACATTAAGACCTTCAACAATAACCTTACCTTCTTTGGGGCTTACTTCGAGAACCTTACCGCTTTTGCCACGGTATTTTTCGTCTCCGGTGAGGAGAACTACAGTATCACCAGTTTTAATGTTCATTGTGTTCATCCTCCATTAAAGTACTTCGGGAGCAAGGGAAAGGATTTTGGTATAGTCCTTATCACGAAGCTCACGGGCTACCGGTCCGAAAATACGGGTTCCGCGGGGGTTTTTATCCTCACGGATGATAACGGCAGCGTTCTCATCAAATCTGATATAAGTGCCATCATTGCGGCGAAGACCTTTTGCAGAACGAACTACAACTGCCTTTACTACATCGCCCTTCTTAACAGTACCACCGGGAGTGGCCTTTTTAACAGAAGCAACGATTACATCGCCGATATTGGCATACCTTCTTCTAGAGCCGCCGAGTACACGAATGCACATAATTTCTTTAGCACCGGTATTGTCGGCAACCTTAAGGTAACTCTGTTGCTGTATCACAGTGGTTTCCTCCTTAACAGACTACAAAGCTTTTTCGATAATCTCAACCACACGCCAATTCTTATCCTTGGAGAGCGGTCTGGTTTCCATAATAAGAACTCTGTCACCGATATTGCAGGTGTTGTTTTCATCATGGGCCTTAAGCTTAATAGTGTTTTTAATAATCTTCTTGTAGAGTGGGTGTTTTACGTTATCTTCAATAGCAACAACAACGGTTTTATCCATTTTATTACTTACAACCTTACCTACTCTTGTTTTACGAAGGTTTCTTTCGCTCATTAGATTACCCTCCCTCTTCCTTATGCCTTGGAGTCAAGAAGTTCTTTTTCACGAATTATTGTTTTAACACGTGCAATGTCCTTCTTAACCTCAGTGATGCGCATAGGATTGTCGAGCTGATTGATAGCGAGCTGGAAACGGAGATTGAATAATTCTTCCTTAAGCTTACCAAGCTTTTCATTCAGCTCAGCGATGGTTAATTCTCTGATTTCCTTAGTATTCATTACTGCTCACCATCCATTTCCTTAGTTACAAACTTACATTTGATAGGAAGTTTGTTGGCAGCGAGACGCATAGCTTCCTGAGCAAGCTCTTCGGAAACTCCGCCAATCTCGAACATAATGCGGCCGGGTTTAACAACAGCAACCCAATATTCAGGAGAACCTTTACCGGAACCCATTCGAGTTTCAGCAGGCTTTGCTGTGATAGGCTTATCCGGGAAGATTTTAATCCATACCTGACCGCCACGCTTAATGTAACGAGTCATAGCAATACGGGCAGCTTCTATCTGGTTTGAAGTGATCCACGCCGGTTCAAGAGCCTGAAGACCAAACTGTCCGTGAGAGATAGTAGTACCTCTGGAAGCTTTACCTGTCATACGGCCACGCTGAACTCTGCGGTATTTAACGCGCTTAGGTAATAACATTAGCGGGATCCCCCTTCCTTCTTAGATGTTTTCTTAACATCATGAAGGATTTCACCCTTCTAAAGCCATACCTTTACGCCAAGACGGCCATAGGTAGTAGCTGCCTCTGCAAAACCGTAATCGATATCAGCACGAAGAGTCTGCAGCGGGATAGTACCCTCATGATAGGTTTCGGCACCGGCGATTTCTCTACCGCCGAGACGACCGGAAACGGTAATTTTAATACCCTTAGCGCCGAATTTCATTGAACGGCCAATAGCCATTTTCATTGCACGGCGGAAGGAAACACGCTTTTCAAGCTGAACAGCGATGTTTTCAGCAACAAGCTGAGCATCCATATCCGGATTTTTGATTTCTACAATATTGATTGTGCAGGTTTTACCAAGCATTTTTTCGCAGGTAAGACGGAGCTTTTCAATTTCAGCACCGTTTCTGCCGATGACCATACCGGGTTTTGCACAATGAATGTGGATTCTGACCTTGGACGCACTGCGTTCAATTTCAATTTTAGGAACGCCTGCGGACTGAAGTGTCTTTTTAAGGTACTTACGGAGGTTATAGTCCTCAACCAAAGTATCTCCGAAGACATTATCCTTGGCATACCAACGGGAATCCCAGTTTTTAATTACGCCAACACGAAATCCGTGTGGATTAACTTTCTGGCCCATAGTCTAACCTCCTTAATCCTCGCGTTCTTTAAGAACGATTGTCATGTGTGATGTTCTCTTTAAAATTCTGTGAGCACGGCCGTGGTCCTTAGGACGAATACGCTTTAAAGTAGGACCGGGACATACAAAACATTCTGCTACATAGAGCTTAGAAACATCCATGTGATGATTGTTTTCTGCATTAGCAATTGCAGAAGCTAAAAGCTTTTCGAGATACTCACAAGCTGACTTAGGAGTGAACTTGAGAATAGCCATTGCTTTGTCTGCATCTTGATTGCGAATGAGGTCCATCACTATCTTCACCTTACGCGGTGAAATGCGAGCATATTTAAGTATTGCTCTAGCTTCCATAATTAAACTCTCCTTTCGCCGCTTACTTTGTGGTCTTTGCACCGGCATGGCCCTTAAAGGTTCTGGTTGGAGCAAACTCACCGAGTTTGTGACCTACCATATCCTCAGTAACATAAACCGGAACATGTTTGCGACCGTCGTGAACTGCGATGGTGTGTCCGACGAAATCGGGGAATATGGTGGATGAACGACTCCAGGTTTTGAGAACTCTCTTCTCACCGGCAGCATTCATCTCCTGAATTCTTTTCATAAGAACGGGCTGCACAAAGGGGCCCTTTTTTACGCTTCTACCCATAATTTTATCTCCTTTCGTCTGACTTACTTACGACGCTTTACGATATACTTATCGGTCGATTTGTGTTTCTTACGAGTCTTGTAACCAAGAGCAGGTTTGCCCCAAGGAGTTACAGGACCTGGACGTCCGATAGGAGCTCTACCTTCACCACCACCGTGAGGGTGATCGCAGGGGTTCATTACAGAACCTCTAACGGTAGGACGCCAACCCATGTGACGCTTACGACCGGCTTTACCGTAGTTGATGTTGCTGTGCTCAGGATTACTTACCTGACCGATGGTAGCCATACAGTTTACAGGTACGTTTCTGAGTTCGCCGGAAGGCAAACGAAGAAGTGCCATTCCATTTTCTTTAGCCATAAGCTGTGCCATGTTACCTGCAGAACGAGCAAGCTGAGCACCGCGTCCGGAATAAAGTTCAACGTTGTGGATAAAGGTACCAACAGGAATGTTGGCAAGAGGAAGCGCGTTACCGGGTTTAATATCGGCTTCGGGACCGCTTACTATAACATCGCCAACCTTAAGGCCAACAGGTGCTATAATGTAGCGTTTTTCCTTATTTTCATTATCGTACTGTACAAGTGCGATAAATGCAGATCTGTTAGGGTCATACTCAAGAGTAAGAACAGTAGCGGGTATACCGATAAGGTCTCTCTTGAAATCTATAACTCTGTACTTTCTGCGATTACCGCCGCCACGATGGCGAACGGTGATGCGACCGTAGCTGTTACGGCCGGCGTTTTTCTTTAAAGGCTCAAGTAAGCTTCTCTCGGGTTTTACGTCAGAAAGTACGGAATAATCCATACTGGTCATACCACGACGGCCCGGAGTAGTCGGCTTATAATGCTTTATTGCCATTTTTTATTCACTCTCCTATTTAGGCTTAGCGAAGTTGATTTTCAACTTCATACATCACCTGAAGCATACGCTTCTAGGCACTTGGATTACATAAGACCGTCAAAGAACTCGATAGTCTTTGAATCCGCTTTCAAAGTAACAATTGCTTTCTTCCAAGAAGAAGTATAGCCGGAGTAGCGGCCCATACGACGAGCCTGACCACGAACGCTTATTGTGTTTACTTTAGCAACCTTTACTTTGAAGATTTCTTCAACAGCTTTTGCAATTTCAACCTTATTAGCATCTTTTGCTACTTTGAAGGTGTATTTCTTGTCGGCAATGCCAGACATACTTTTCTCGGTAATAACCGGAGCAATAATGATATCCTGTGCGGTTTTCATTATGCGTACACCTCCTCAATTTTTCCTACGGCGCCCTTAGCAATAACAAGGGTATCAGCGTAGAGAATATCGTAAGTGTTGATGGTATTGACCTGAGCAGTCTTCACACCGGGAATGTTTGCGCAACTCTTAACTGCAAAACTATTGTTGTCTTCAAGAACGATAAGAGTTTTCTTGCCGGCATTGATGGCCTTAAGGCAATCAACAACAGTTTTGGTTTTATAGGTTTCTACCTTGAACTCATCAAGAACGATGAGACCACCGGAAATAACCTTATCGGAAAGAGCAGATTTAAGTGCAAGCTTCTTAACCTTCTTATTTAAATCATAAGAATAGTCGCGAGGCTTCGGTGCATGTACGATACCACCGTGAATCCACTGAGGAGCTCTTGTGGAGCCCTGTCTAGCGTGACCTGTGCCCTTCTGTCTCCAAGGCTTCTTACCGCCACCGGAAACTTCGCTACGGGTTAAGGTAGACTGGGTGCCCTGACGCTGATTAGCCAGGTAATTAACTACAGCCTGATGCATTACTGCAGCATTAGGCTCAATTGCGAAGATGGCATCGCTTAATGTGATTTCGCCCACATTTTTGCCAGCCATATCTAAAACAACTACATTAGGCATAATTCAGTTCTCCTTTCCCTTAGGCTTTCACGCTGTCAAAAAGAATAACAATTCCACCCTTGGGACCGGGAACGGCGCCCTTAACAGCGATGATGTTATTCTCAGCATCTACTTTTACTACACTGAGGTTCTGAACGGTTACGCGTTCATTACCTAAGTGACCAGCCATTTTCTTTCCCTTGAAAACACGAGCGGGGTCAATAACACCGAGTGAACCGCCGTGACGATGTACAGGGCCGGTACCGTGAGATTCTTTAAGACGGCTAAAGTTCCAACGCTTTACAACACCGGCATAGCCTTTACCTTTAGAAGTACCTCTTACATCTACTGCATCGCCTTCAGCGAATATATCAGCTTTAATGATGTCACCAACGTTCATAGTGCTGGTATCATCGAAGCGGAACTCACGAAGAACTTTCTTCGGAGCAACATCGCCTTTTGCGAAGTGGCCCTTCATGGGCTTATTTACTTTAGAAGCCTTAAGATCGCCGTAGCCAATCTGTACTGCTTCATAACCGTCATTTTCAACCGTCTTCTTCTGAGAGATTACGCAGGGACCTGCTTCGATAACAGTTACGGGAATGACATTACCGTTTGCGTCAAAAAGCTGAGTCATGCCAAGCTTCTTGCCTACAATTGCTTTTTGCATTTTATTTTCCTCCTTGTAGTTATTGGTTGGGGGTTGCCCAACATGACCACTGACGGCTAAGATTAAAGTTTAATTTCAATCTCAACGCCGGCGGGAAGCTCAAGACCGGTCAAAGCTTCAACAGTTTTGTTGGAAGGTCTGATTACGTCTATGAGTCTCTTATGAGTTCTGGTTTCGAACTGTTCACGAGAATCTTTATACTTGTGAACTGCACGAAGGATAGTTACAACTTCCTTTTCGGTAGGTAGCGGGACAGGACCCGATACTCTTGCACCTGTACGTTTAGCGGTTTCCACAATCTTTTCTGCGGACTGGTCTACAAGCGCGTGGTCGTAACCTTTGATTCTGATACGAATCTTTTCTTTTACTGCCATTTTTGTCGCCTCCTTGTTAGTTTGGCGGGCTACCTCACACTGTGCCGTGTGTTTCATCACACTCCATTATAAAACCGGACCACTGGGGTTGCGGTGAATCCGGATACACAACAGGTTCGCAAGTTATCCTATTGTGCTTAATAGTCTGAGGTATTGGTTCGCCCGGTTTAAAATCGGACATACTCCGTGGAAATTTCCTGACTCGAGGTCAGCCACCTCCCACATCAACGCATGACAGTACGCCTATTCATTCGCGTACTTATGTATAATAACACAAAAACACCTGCAATGCAAGTGTTTTTTTAAAAAAAGTTAATTTTTTTATTTTTAATTTTCTAGGGATTTTTTACCCCATATACGCGCGTATATATATAATGTAAGAAAAAGGGCTTTTTCATCCCTGCTCACCTATTTTTCAAAGAAAAACAGGGGGGGTAATTTTTAAAGAACATTAGTAAGCCTTGCCCCAATAAATCATTTTTTGGGCAGGCTTGCCGCAGCAAACACATTTATCGCCGAGATTTTCCTGTTCAAAAGGCATACATCTGGAAGAAACGCCTGCTTTTTCCTTAAGCATTTCTTCGCAAGCACGGTCGCCGCACCACATAGTTTTTATAAAGCCGGGTTTAGTATCAGCAATTTCAATAATCTCATCAAGATTATTTGCAACGTAGGTTTTTTCGGTGCGATTCTGTAGAGCTTTATTATAAAGACCGTCATGAACAGCATTCAGCATCTCAGGAACAACGGTTTCAAGTTCATCGAGGTTAACGGTTATTTTTTCACCATTATCTCTGCGAACGAGTACGCACTGATTATTCTCTATATCACGAGGACCGATTTCAAGGCGAAGCGGAACACCCTTCATTTCATATTCAGCAAACTTCCAACCGGGTGAATTATCGCTGTTATCGGTTTTAACACGGCAAATATTCTTAAGACGTGCGTTTATTTCCTCAGCCTTTTCGTTAACACCGGGTTTATGAGAAGCAATAGGAACGATAATAAGCTGAATCGGTGCAACAGCAGGAGGAAGAACAAGGCCGTTATCGTCGCCGTGAGTCATAATTATAGCGCCAATAAGACGTGTTGAAACGCCCCAAGAAGTCTGGAAAGGAGTTGAAAGCTTATTTTCCTTATCGGTAAACTGAATTCCAAAAGCCTTAGCAAAACCGTCACCAAAGAAGTGAGAGGTACCGCTTTGAAGTGCCTTACCGTCATGCATCATAGCTTCAATAGTATATGTATCAACAGCGCCCGCAAAACGCTCTTTCTCAGTCTTTACGCCTTTAATTACAGGAATAGCAAGATATTTCTCTGCAAAATCGGCATAAATATTAAGCATACGAACAGTTTCTTCTTTAGCCTCCGCAGCAGTAGCGTGAATGGTATGACCTTCCTGCCAATGAAATTCTCTGGAGCGGAGAAAAGGACGGGTTGTTTTTTCCCATCTTACAACACTGCACCACTGATTATACAGTTTAGGAAGGTCGCGCCAAGAATGAATTATATTCTTATAATGGTCACAAAACAGAGTTTCAGATGTAGGACGAACGCAAAGGCGTTCCTCAAGCTTATCGTTGCCGCCATGAGTTATCCATGCAGCCTCAGGAGCAAAGCCTTCAACATGGTCTTTTTCTATCTGCAGAAGTCCCTCAGGAATAAACATAGGCATAGAAACGTTTTCGTGTCCTGTTTCCTTAAACATACCGTCGAGTATACGCTGAATATTTTCCCAGATTGCCCAACCGTAAGGACGTATAATCATACATCCCTTTACAGAGGAATAGTCCATAAGCTCAGCTTTAGATACAACATCAGTATACCATTTTGCAAAGTCTTCATCCATAGAAGTAATTTCTTTTACTAATTTTTCTTTTGCCATTTATATCACCATAATAATCAATAATATAAAGATTATAAAACATAACGCCTTTTTTTGCAAGATTTTTTTAAAATAAAGTCCCAGGAAAAGCCCTATTACAAAAAAACTATTGACAAAACGCAAAATTTTAAATATTATTTTGTTGTAGACCTTATTATCGGTCAAAACATAACAAAGGAGTATTTTTAATGATTTTTGACAAACTCAAAGAAATTATTGCAGAACAGTTAGAGATTGATGCTGATACCATCACCGCCGAAACCCGACTTGGCGAAGACCTTAACGCTGACAGCCTTGACATCGTTGAAATGCTTATGTCCCTTGAAGACGAATTCGGTGTTGATATTCCCGATGAGGAAATTGAAAAAATGAAAACTGTGGGAGATGTTGTTTCCTACATAGAAGAAAACAAATAAATAATTTAAAAGCCCGAGTTTTATCGGGCTTATTTTTTTATAGACTGTCTGTAATCACGCATAGTAACACCGTATTTTCCTTTAAAAAGTTCACTTGCCCAGCTTATATTGTTGAAACCACTGTCATAGATAATATCGGAAATACTGTGATTACTGTTTCTCAGCATATTTGCTATATAATTAAGTCTTAAGGTATTTATATACTCCGTAACCGTCATACCGGTATATTTTTTCATAGTTCTTGAAATATGTTCTCTGCTCTTATTTGACAGCGAAAAGAAATATTCACTTCCTAGTGAAAAACGGCAGTTTTTCTTTACTTTAGAACACATTTCCTCAAGCCACAAAGGTATTTTTTCATAAGTGGAAATTTCGTCTGAAAAATATCTTACGAAAATATCAAAAAGGAATATTCTAAGGGAAGTTTTTATTCCAGCTAAATCTTTTGGGTCAGCAGCCCTTATAACATTCATTCTCTTGCAAACTCTCTCAAACTCAAAGCTATCAAGATGGGCTTCTGGTGGCAACGAAGAATTTAAAAGATTTTCCTTTGGGAATCCATTGTCAAGGTATAAAAAAAGGGAATTTGCAGTATCGGCAGTAAAGGTAATATTAAGCATTGAAAACTGTTTTTCATTATCAAGCCGGTAATTATGGCAATCGTCAGGTCTAATAAGCACAAGACTTCCCTTTCCAAGACGGATTTCAGCACCGTTCACAATATGCATAACACTACCGTCAAGGATAAGAAAAATCTCAAAATAATCGTGATAATGATATCTGAAATACTCGGTATCGCTATAAACATAGCGGTAGGATATTTCGGTGTTCATATCAACAAATTTTTCAGCCCTAAGCAGTTTCGCTTCCATAAATTTCTACCTCAAAATATCAAAATACCATAATTATATTATCACATTAGAATTTGCAATTCAACCCCTGTTATATTACAATAAAAGAAAAACAGTAAAGGTGTGTTTATATGGGTTTTATTAAAGAAAAAATCAAAATAACCTGTGACAACTTATTTTCGGCTACCAATAAACTTGTTTTTCAAATTGAAGACATTGAATATGTCAAATCCAGCAATTATAAAACCGATAATTCCTTTCCAAAAGACGGTTGGGAACCCTTCGCTTCAGGTACTGCTTTAACCGGCAATGACGCTCATTTCTGGTTCAGATGCAAGTTTCATACTCCACCAGCCAAAGAAAACATCTCATACTATCTTAAGGTTGATGACGGTATGCCTCAAGCATGGACTGCCATTACCCCCCAGGGCATAATCTATCTTAATGGTGAAATGATTCAGGGTGTCGACGGCAATCACAAAGAAGTAATTCTTGAGCCAGACACCGATTACGAGTTACACAACTATTATTATCTAGGTCTTCAAAACTACCGTATCATACCCAGCATAAAGCTTTTTGAGTTAAATCAGCTTACAGAACAGCTTTATTACGATATGAAGGTTGCTTACGACTGTGCAGTTATGCTTAACGAAAACAGTCAGGAATACAACGATATTATGCCTTTGCTAGAACAAACCGCAAATCTTATAGATTTTCGCGATATGGAAAGCACAGAATTCTTAGACAGCGTTGTTAATGCCATTAATTTCATCGGGAATGAATTTTACGCCAAGCGTTGCACCGTTGATGGCAAACCCGTAGTTCACTGTGTCGGACATACCCATATTGACGTCGAATGGCTTTGGGACCGCGCTCAGACACGAGAAAAGGTACAGCGTAGTTTTTCTACTGCAATTAACCTTATGAAGCGTTATCCAGAGTATAAATTTATGCTTTCTCAACCCGAGCTTTACCGTTATTTAAAGGAAGAAGCACCTGAGAAATATGAAGAGCTCAAGGAACTCGTCAAAGACGGCAGATGGGAACCCGAAGGTGCTATGTGGGTTGAAGCCGACTGCAACCTTATAAGTGGTGAAAGCTTTGTACGGCAGATTATGCAGGGCAAAAAATTCTTTAAAGACGAATTTGGTATTGATTCTCAGATTCTTTTCTTACCCGACGTTTTCGGTTACTCTGCAGCCATGCCGCAGATACTCAAAAAAGCCGGTATCAGACATTTTGTGACCTCAAAAATTTCTTGGAACGAGACCAATACCTTACCCGTAGACCGTTTTGTCTGGGAAGGCATTGACGGAAGTGAAATTTTCACAAACTTTATCACCACCCAAAATTACACAGGTGTTGAGCCCAACCGAATTGCTACTTACGTAGGTCTTCTTACCCCCTCTCATATTAAAGGCACCTACAACCGTTTTAAACAGAAAGAATATGGCAAAGATACCATGACGACTTTCGGTCACGGCGACGGAGGAGGAGGTCCAACCAAAGAAATGCTTGAAACTCAGCGCAGACTATCAAAAGGTATCCCCGGTATGCCCGTCACAAAAACTTCTTCCCTTGCTCAGTACCTTGACAAAACAAAAGAGGATTTTGACAAAGCCTGCGTTGCTACAAAGCGTACTCCAAAATGGGTTGGAGAGCTTTATCTCGAATTTCATCGTGGAACTTACACTTCCATTGCTAAAAACAAGCGTAACAACCGCAAGAGCGAATTCCTATTAGGACAGGCAGAAGCCCTTTCATATACCGACCTTTTGTTCGGTGGCGATTACAACGCTAAGGGTATTTACAATAATTGGAACAAGGTACTCCACAATCAGTTCCACGATATTATACCCGGTTCTTCAATTAAAACCGTTTATGACGGAACCGATAAAGACTATGCCGAAGTTTTTGATTTTACAAACGGTGTTATAGATAATAAGCTTAATAAAATAAAAAGTAATATTTCTTCCGATGGCGGTATTTTCGTATATAACCCTTCAGGCTTTGCAAGACGCGGTATGGTAACGCTTAACGGAAAAACCGTTGAAATCAAGGAGGATATTCCCGCTTTTGGTTGGTCGGTCGCTAATGATTTTGTTCAAAAGTCTACAGTTTCCGTTGACGGCTTAACTGCAGAAAACAAATTCTACAAATTAGAACTTGACCAAAGTGGACGCATTGTTAACCTCTTTGATAAAACCGCTAACCGCAGGGTATTTAAAGAGGGTGAATTCGGTAATGAGCTTCAGGTGTTTGAGGACTACCCCAAAGTATACGACAACTGGGAAATTACCGATTACTACAAAGAAAAAATGTGGATACTTTACGATAAAGCCGAAATCACTCCTGTTTTTGACGGTTCTCGAGCAGGCTTTAACGTCAAGAGAAATTATATGAATTCTTCCATTTCTCAAAATATCTGGCTCTACAGTGAAAACGGACGAATTGATTTCGATACACAAATTGATTGGCATCAGCATCATCAGATTTTAAAGGTGGCCTTCCCTCTCGATGTTTACGTTAAAAACGCTACCTACGAAATTCAGTACGGACACACAAGCCGTCCCGTTCATCAGAACACAAGCTGGGATGCCGCTAAATTTGAAACCTGCGCTCATAAGTGGGTTGATATGAGCGACTCAAATTACGGTGTTTCTCTGCTTAACGACTGCAAATATGGTTACAGCGCTTTAGGTAATACATTAAAGCTTACTATACTCAAGTGTGGCACCTATCCTAATGCCGAAGCCGATATCGGTCAGCACACCTTCACCTATTCTCTCTTGTCACACCAAGGTTCCTTCAGAGAAGCAGGCATAATTAATGAAGCCTACGCTCTAAATCAGCCTATGTTTGCTTCAAACGTTGAAAAGCAAATCGGTACTATAAAAGATAACTTTTCTCTTGTTTCAACAGACAGTGAGAGCGTAATTATTGAAACGGTTAAAAAGGCAGAAAACAGTGACGATATGATTGTCAGAATGTACGAAGCCTTTGACAGCAGAACAACCGCTAAAATTACCGTTACCGATAAATTCAAGGAAGCATACCTTTGTGACCTAATGGAAAACGAAATAGAAAAGCTAGATTTCGACGGAAAATGTGTAACGTTACCTGTTAAAAACTTTGAAATTATAACCCTTAAATTCAAGAAATAAGAAAAAGAGGAAGACCGACGGTCTTCCTCTTTTTCTTAACAGGAGTCACAACAAGGAACGAAATGACATAAAAAAATTATGCGTAATATTTGCCTACGCTTTTACCGCCCTTTATTACGCGCATTCTACGATGGCGGTTAGTTTTAAAGAACCTTTTTTCAAAGGCAATAAGCTTGTTTTCATTAAAAATACACCAAATTGTAAAGGCAACCAAAATCACTTCAAAAATACTGATTAGAATAGCTGACATAACGTTTTCCTCCCAAAAAGAACATTTGTTCTTTTTCTGTAATTTCATTATATACTGTTGTTTTTTATTTGTCAAGTGTTTTTTACTTTTGTTTATATTTTTATTATAAAAGGTGTAATGTCCCATAAACATCCCTTTGCTTTTTTCTTGTAAAATTTACTTTTGTGTGATATATTTTATGTGATAAGGAGTGAATTATATGGGAAAGAAAAATTCGCGTAACACCAAGGGCAAAATTGTATCAGCCGCATGGAAACTCTTTTACGAGCAAGGCTATGATGATACTACAGTTGATGATATAATTACCGCTTCCGAAACATCAAAGGGTTCCTTTTATCATTATTTTGACAGCAAGGATTCTCTGCTTGGTTCTCTCGCTTATTTGTTCGACGAAAAATACGAGGAACTTGAAAATCAGGTTATGGGGTTTGAAAACTGCATCGATGCTCTTATATTTTTAAATAAAGAACTTTTTGATATGATAGAAACTACCGTTGACTTAGAGCTTATTAAACGTTTATATTCTACTCAGCTTTTAACAAAGAGTGAGAAGCAGCTTCTCGACCATAACCGCGTTTATTATAAGTTACTTCGCAAAATTATTATAAACGGTCAAAGTAACGGTTCAATAACAAAAGAACAGTCGGTCAACGATATTGTCAAATACTACGCCTTTTGCGAAAGAGCAATTATTTATGATTGGTGTCTTTGCAACGGTGATTATTCCCTAAGTGATTCTGCCGCCAATTTACTCCCGTTTTTCTTAAATCGCATCAAAAACCTTTAAGTTTATTTTTCGTATTATTTTTAGTATAAACTATAGTCTGGAATTTAATCCTTTATATCAAAAGATTTTAAAGAACGAAGTACGGAATTTAGTCTGTACTTCGTTCTTTATTGCATTTTTTTAAAGTTTGTGTTATACTGTGTCTGTTATATTTTTTTAAAGGAGTATTTTTATGAACATCTATAAACTTCTGGCATTTATAATTTACTTTATTGCAATGCTGGCTATTGGATTTATTTTCTTTATTAAATCCAAAAATAATAGCGGCGATAAGGAGTATTTCCTTGGTGGTCGTTCTATGGGACCATGGGTTACTGCTATGAGTGCTCAAGCATCTGATATGAGTGGTTGGCTTCTTATGGGTTTTCCCGGAAGTATCCTTGCTTTCGGTATGGGCAAGGTTTGGATTGGTATTGGTCTTGCTATTGGCACAGCTTTAAACTGGCTTATTATAGCAAAAAGACTTCGTCGTTTTTCAAAAGCTGCCAATGATTCCATTACCCTTCCACAGTATCTTACTAACCGTTTTGCCTCTTCAAGTCCTGCTTTAAAGGTAATTTGCGCAATTATTTTCCTTATTGCATTTACCGTTTATGTTGCTTCTGCTTTTAATGCAGGTACTACTGTTTTCTGTTCTGTTATTCCGTGGTTTGAAACCCACAAACAATTGGCAATGATAATTTTTGCTGCTATCATTCTTATTTATACCTTTATGGGAGGTTATAAAGCTGTTTGCTGGACCGATTTCTTTCAAGGCATATTAATGTTGATTGCTTTACTTGCTGTCCCTATAATTATGTTATTTTTCGGCAATTTTGACAACAGCTATAAAGAGGCTTTTGCTGAAGGGGTTACTGCATTTAACTCTAACCCTTTTACTGCAAGCTGGCAGGATATTATTTCCGGTCTTGGTTGGGGACTCGGTTACTTCGGTATGCCACATATTCTCGTAAGATTTATGTCTATTAAAAAATCCTCAATGGTTAAAAAATCTGCCACCGTCGCAATCATATGGGTGATTATAACCCTAGGTGCTGCAGTGCTTATTGCATTTTTAGCACGCGGATTCATCTTTAACGACGGTTCCTCTCTTGCTGCCGCACTTATTCCTACAGGCACACAGCAAAATATATTCATTAAAATAGTTGATAACATCTTCCCGGGCTTTGTAGCCGGTATATTACTATCAGCAATTATTGCCGCTTCTATGTCTACAGCCGACTCGCAGTTGTTAGTTGCTTCGTCTTCATTCACAAGTGATATTTATAAACCGATTATCAGAAAGAACAAAGCTAGCGATAAAGAGACCCTTTGGGTAGGCAGACTAGTGGTGCTTATTGTTACTGTTATCGCACTCCTTATTTCCCTTTCAGGATTAAAAAGCAACAATGCTTGGGCTGCAAACATTATGGCAATGGTTGAAAACGCTTGGGGCCTTTTTGGTGCCGCCTTTGGACCTGTTGTTATACTTTCTCTTTTCTGGAAGCGCTTTAACTATACCGGTGCCATTTCAGGTATTGTCGCAGGTGCCGCTGCAGACATCATCTGGCTTATTTTCTTAACAAGCACGGTAACCGATGCTATTATCTACAACACTGGAGTTTATGAGATTATTCCCGGATTTATCATCGGTACTATCGTTTCAGTAATAGCTACTCTGTGTTCAAAGGCCCCGAATGAAATGGTGCTTACTATTTACGAAAATGCTCTTGACAAATCAATAGACGATTAATTAAAAACTTTTCAAAAGCAGCCGACAGATTTTTCTGTCGGCTATTTTTTATTTTTTATTGATATTTCAGTACTTATTAAGTATAATAATATATATTATTATGTTTAAAAGCGAAAGGAAACTGTATTATGGATTGCAAACAGTTCTGGCAACATATTTCATCAAAAAAAATAGCTATATGCGGTATAGGTATAAGTAACACTCCTTTAATCAAAAATTTTGTTGAAAAAGGCGCCCGTGTTATAGCTTGTGACAGAAGAAACCGTCAGCTTATCGGTCCTGTTGCCGATGAGCTTGAAGCTATTGGTGTTGAGCTTCGTCTTGGGGAAAGATATCTTGACGACCTTGAAGTTGATATTATTTTCCGTACTCCAGGTATGAACTTCTATCTCCCCGAGCTTGAGCAGGCAAGAAAGCGTGGTATTGCCGTTACAAGTGAAATGGAGGTTTTCTTTGATTTATGCCCCGCTACCATATTTGCCGTAACGGGCAGCGATGGTAAAACTACCACAACAACACTTATTGCAAAAATGCTTGAGGCTGAGGGCAAAACCGTCCATATAGGCGGCAATATCGGCAAGCCCTTGCTCCCCCGTATTGATGAAATTTCTCCCGATGATTTTGTCGTTGCTGAGCTTTCCTCCTTCCAGCTTATTTCGATGAGAAAAAGTCCCGACGTTGCCGTTGTTACTAACGTTGCGCCAAACCATCTTGACATTCACAAGGATATGGACGAATATGTTGAGGCAAAGAAAAATATTCTTATGCACCAAAATGCTTTTTCCCGTACCGTTCTTAATATAGATAACGAAATTACCAATGAGTTTTCCCGTTATGTACGCGGTCAAATGCTACGTTTCAGTATGGAGCGCCCCGTTAAAAACGGTGCGTGGCTTGATACCGACGGTATGATTCATATAACATACAGAGGCATGGACGTACCCGTTCTTCACAGGGACAATATTTCCATAATCGGCGACCA
Organism: Oscillospiraceae bacterium; assembly: GCA_015065585.1. Classification (GTDB taxonomy): domain Bacteria; phylum Bacillota; class Clostridia; order Oscillospirales; family Acutalibacteraceae; genus SIG607. The sequence continues at coordinate 32,889 of SVQC01000001.1, read as the reverse complement.
CAACGTTGCAAACTACCTTGCCGCTATATCTGCCGTATGGGGATACGTTAGCGCCGATAATATTCGCAAGGTTGCAAAGGAATTTATGGGTGTGGAGCATAGAAACGAATTTGTCCGCGAAGTAAATGGTGTTAAATATTTCAACGATTCTATTGCCACCAGTCCTACCCGTACAATTGCAGGTCTTAAATCCTTTGACAAAAAGGTTATGCTAATTGCCGGCGGTTATGATAAGCACATTCCCTTTGACCCTCTGGCGCCATTCATTATCGAAAAGGTTAAATTTATGGCGCTTTCAGGTCCTACTGCAGAGGCTATAGAAGAAGCCGTAATTTCACATCCCGACTATTGCGGCAGTCCTGAAATTGTTCGGGCTGCCGATATTAAAGAAGCGGTAGAGTTAATCCACAGCCGCGCCGAAAAGGGCGATGTTGTTACTCTTTCACCTGCCTGCGCTTCATTTGATGCTTTCCCGAATTTCGAAGCAAGAGGCAAATACTTCAAGGACTTGGTAAACAGTTTATAATGGAGCTTAAAAGTTTATTAAAAGAATTAACCGACTCGGTCTATATAGGTTCAATAGACAGCGCCCGTAAAACAATCGGGCGTTATCTTGATTTTTGCAAAACTGAAAAAATAGGTGCCAACAGTTTCTGCGCCACGCTAAGTGGAAAAACCGACAAAACCCTTATTATCGATGCTCATATTGACGAGGTTGGTATGGTTGTTACAAACGTTAGTGACAACGGTTTTGTAACGGTTAGCAATGTTGGCGGAATTGATTTACGACAGCTTCCCACTAAAGAAGTCATTATCCACGGCAAAAAAGACGTTACCGGTGTTTTTATAAGTACACCGCCACATCTTGCAAAGGACGGCAGAAGCTGTACCGAAGAAATCGGCAAGATAAAAATTGACACAGCAAATAAGAACGCAAAAAATATTATAAATGTAGGCAATTTCGTTACCTACAAAAACAGCTTTTTAAGTTTAGGCGAAAATAAAATTTGTGCTAAAGCCCTTGATAACAGAGCCGGTTGTGCCGTTCTTGTTCTCACCGCTAATTTACTTAGAGATAGAGAACTTCCTTTTAACGTTAAATTTCTTTTCAGCGATAGTGAAGAGCTAGGTCTTCGCGGCGCTAAAACCGCCGTTTTTGATGCTGATGCAGATGCTGCTATTGTCATTGACGTTTCCTTCGGTAACGCTCCTGACGTACCTTCTGACAAAAGCGGTAAACTCGGCAAAGGCTCTATGATTGGCATATCCCCTGTTTTAAACAAGGCTATTACCGAAAAATTAATAAGTACAGCCGAGAGCAACAAAATTGATTATCAAAAAGAGGTTATGGGCAGTTCTACTGGAACTAATGCCGATGTTATTTCGGTTACGAAATGTGGTGTTCCTACTGCTCTTGTTTCCATACCTCTTAGAAATATGCACACCGACAGTGAAGTAATTAATATAAGAGATATTGAAAATACCGTCCAACTACTTTATAAATTTATTATATCGGGAGGTGCTTTATAATGATAAAGCTAATAGAAAAGCTTTGCTCTATTAATGCGCCCTCCGGCAGTGAAGACAGCGTATCCGATTTTATAATTAAAGAGCTTAATGGTTATGCCGACGTAAAAAAAGACAGTATGGGCAATCTTTTAGTCTTTAAAAAAGGCAAAAACAGGTCTAAATACACCCTTATGTGTGATGCGCATACCGATGAAGTAGGCATGATTATAACCGCTATTACAAGTGACGGATTTCTTAAATTTGAAACCTTGGGTGGCATTAACGAAACCGCCCTCGTTTGTAAAAAGGTTCTTATAAACAACTCTGTTAACGGCGTTATTGGTATAAAGCCCGTTCATTTATGCAGTAAAGAGCAAAAGGAAAAGCTTCCAGAGAAGGAAGATTTGTATATTGATATCGGCGCTGACAGTAAGGAAGAAGCCGAAAAAAGAGTAAATGTTGGTGATACTGCCACCTTTATAAGCGACTTTACGCTGCTTTCCGACACCACCTTTAAGGCAAAAGCGATTGACGACAGAATAGGCTGCGCTGTTTTAATTTCACTTTTAAAGAAAGACGCTTTATACGATTTTTACGCCACCTTTACGGTGCAGGAGGAATTAGGGTGTCGCGGTGCAAAAGCCGCTTCATATGCCGTTTCCCCCGATTTTTGTCTTTGTCTTGAGGCGACTACTGCCGCTGACCTTGATGGAATAGATAATGAAAACAAGGTTTGCTCTTTAGGTAAAGGCACCGCCGTCTCCTTTATGGACCGCGCCACTCTTTATGATAAAGAACTGTATAATGAAGCGATTAACAGCGGTATTTTATGTCAGCCAAAAGCTGCCGTTACAGGCGGAAATAACAGCGGCGCTATCCACTTAAATAAAAACGGTGTCAGAACTCTTGCTTTATCCGTACCTTGCAGATATATTCATTCTGCTTCCTCCATAGCTGATATTAGCGATATAGAAAGCACGATACTTTTGGCAGAGTATATGATAAATAAAATTTGCTCGGGAGAAATAAAGTGATAAATTCAGGTTTGCCTTTAAATTTACCCGAAATAAAGGATATTGCTCTTGTTAAGATTTTATGCGCCTATAAAGCCTACAAAGAGCACGATAATATTGCTCAGTTTTGGCATCAGACAGATGAAAATGGTAATATAACTGCTGTTATGGGCTGTATTAACGGATATCTAAATTTATGGAGTAATAACACCTACCCCGACGAAGTTTTCTCCTTTTTAAAATTTATCTCGCCAAACGGTATTTTCACTTCAAAGGAAACTGCCGAGGTTTTAAAATTAAAGATAAACGAACCTTGTCATTGCTTTTTTAAGCTTCCGCCATTTGAGCGAATAAGCAATACCGAATATAAAGAACCCCGTCAGCTTCTTAAAATCCTAAGAAAAGGTCTTGAAATTCCCGATGGCGACGGTTTTGTATCCGATGTTTCTTTTAGAAAATACCACGGCTGTGCTGATTACGTAACCTATGACGGCGGCGGCGCCTTACTTTATACAGCCGACAGCGTTGCTATTATAAACGGCATTGCCGTACCAAAGGATAAGCGTGGTAAAGGTGTTGGCAGTAAGCTTATTTCTCTTTTACTCTCTTGTGCAGAAAACCGTACGGTTTACACTTGCTGTACAAATAAAAACAAAAACTTTTACTTAAAAAACGGCTTTACCTATTTTGGTGATGCCGCCTACTGTGAGGAAAAATAATGGAACAGACTTTTTTTAATTTTGATAAACGATTACTGAGCCTCGATACCGAAATAATATCTGATTTAAAGGGACAGTTCGAAAAAATTGACAGTATCGTTCAGTATAATCAGCAAAAGGTTTTATCCGCCTTTATAAAAAACAGAGTCAGCGAAACCCATTTAGGAATTTCTACCGGTTACGGTTATGACGATATAGGCAGAGAAACTTTGGAACGTTTATGGGCCGACTGTATGGGTGCTGAAGATTCTCTTATAAGACACAATTTTGTTTCGGGAACTCATACCCTGTGCGTCGCCCTTTTCGGTCTGCTTCGCCCTAACGATAAAATGCTTTGCCTTACAGGCCGACCCTATGACACCCTTATTGGCGTTCTTGGAATAGACAAGCACGTTGACGGTTCCCTTGCCGATTATGGCGTTAAATACCGTCAGGTTGATTTAAAAGAAGATGGGCTTCCCGACGAAGAAGCCATAATCAATACCCTTAAAAATGATAATTATAAGGTTGCTTACATACAGCGTTCCCGCGGTTACAGTCTACGTCCAAGTCTTTCCATAGAAAGAATTGAACGTCTCTGCAAAATAGTTAAGGAAATCTCCCCTGACACTATTATTATGGTGGACAACTGTTACGGTGAGTTTGTTGAGAAAAAAGAGCCTACCGAAGTAGGCGCAGACCTTATTGCAGGCTCACTTATTAAAAATGCAGGCGGTGGGATTGCTCCAACCGGCGGTTATATTGCAGGACGGAGTGACCTTGTAGATAAATGCGCTTTCAGACTTACCGCCCCGGGCGTAGGCAGAGAGGTTGGTGCAACCCTCGGTCACAACCGTGAGCTTTATATGGGTGTTTTTGCCGCACCGCATACCGTTGGCGAAGCCTTAAAAACTGCTGTTTACTGCGCCGCCCTTTTTTCAAAGCTCGGTTTCGCAGTTACTCCCTCAGCAGATGAGGACAGAGCAGATATTATTCAGTCGGTTATTTTAGGAAACCGCGAAGGTCTTATTGCTTTTTGCAAAGGAATTCAAAGCGGTGCGCCCATAGATTCCTTTGTTTCCCCCGAGCCTTGGGCTATGCCAGGTTACGACGATGAGGTTATTATGGCTGCGGGCAGTTTTACTCTTGGTGCTTCCATTGAGCTTTCTGCCGATGCGCCGTTAAGAGAGCCTTTTGCCGCTTGGATGCAAGGCGGTCTTAATTTTCACAGCGGTCAAACCGGTGTTTTACTTGCCGCGCAGAGTATGCTTGAAAACGGATTATTGACATTATAATATCTTTGTAGTAAAATTTTATAAATTAAGAATATAAGGAGTGATTTGAATGACAAAGGTTTTTGAGGGAGACGTTCTTCATATTATCCCTGCGGATAACCGAATAATCGTTGCCTATGCCGAAGAACGCGAAGCAACCCAAATGACCGTTGCTTTTAAAATGATTCCTTTTGACAATACTGAATCTACTAACGTAGCGAAAAATATATATCAGCTTTCTAAGTTCGGTGCAAATTACCGTTCTTTCTGCATACAGGTGCAAAACTACTTTACCTGTAAGAATATAATACTTAAAAGCGAAAAAATGCTTGTACTTGAGCAGGACGGAACGGTAGAACTTCTTGATACCGACGCCTCATTTTTATGGGCGGGCAAGCTTTTATATAAAAATTCCTCCCCGAGTTCCATTGCTATTTTTGAAAGTAAATTGTGGGCGACATTCCCCGAACATAATGTTCTTGTACGCTATAATATTAATACTATGCGAGAAGAGCTTCGTATCGGCGGAGGTGTATCTTCCCCTTTTGCAAACCCTTGCGATATTTTTGTTAAAGATAATTTTGCGTATATCAGCAATCCCGGTTCACTTCAGATTTTAAAGGTTGACCTTAATACATATTCCCTTGAAGTTTTTGAAGAATTTACCGCACCGGTTAAACAATATCTAGAAATCGAAAACCACCGCTTTGCCGTAATGGATGACGGTGTATACAAATTAGATTAGGAGGTAAAAAAATGAACACAAAAATTTTAAAGCTTTTAAATAAGGATGCCCGTATGACCGTTACCGACATTGCCACGGTTGTAGGGCTTTCCGAAGTTGAGGTTCAAAAAGAAATTGAGGAAATGGAAAAAGCCGGTCTTATAAGAGGCTATAAAGCTGTAATTGATTGGGAAAATATTGATAAAAACTCTGTTTCCGCCATTATTGAATTGAAAGTTACCCCTAAGGTAGGCTACGGTTTTGAAGAAATAGCCGAAAAGATTGCAAAGTATCCTCAGGTAGAATCTGTTTATCTTATGTCAGGTGTTTATGATTTAAGCGTTGTTGTTAAGGGCGACTCCTTCCACGATGTTGCTCAGTTTGTTGCTAAAGAGCTTTCTACCATTGAGTCGGTTACTTCTACCGCCACTCATTTTGTGCTGAGAAGATATAAGGAATTTAACCTTACTCTCGGCACAACCGATGTTGATGAAAGAGGAAATTTCTCGCTATGATTGATTATAACAAAATACTTAACAATACCATACAGGACGTAAAATGGTCGGGTATTAGAAAGTTTTTTGATATTGCAAATACTATGGAGGGTGTTATTTCTTTGGGTGTCGGCGAGCCCGACTTCCCTACTCCATGGAAAATACGCAATTGCGCCATTAAAACCTTAGAAAAAGGCAAAACCCGTTATTCTTCCAACTGGGGTCTTTCTGCCTTAAGAGAGGAAATTTCGCAATATTTAAAACGCAAATATTCCCTTACATACTGTCCTGAAAATGAAATACTCGTAACTGTTGGTGGTAGTGAGGCTATTGATGCCACCCTGAGAGTAATTACAGACCCCGGCGACGAGATTATCATACCACAGCCCAGTTATGTATGCTACGAGCCTATAACTCAGGTTTGCGGCGGTGTGCCTGTAATTATAAACACTAAAGCAGAAAACGATTTCAAGGTTACTGCTAAGGAACTTATAGATAAAATAACGCCCAGAACAAAAGCTCTTATTCTCCCTTATCCCTGCAATCCCACCGGCGCAATTATGGAAAAAGCTGACCTTGAGGCTTTAGGAGAAGTTTTAAAGGATACGAATATTTTGGTCATTTCCGATGAAATCTATTCTGAGCTTACCTTTGGCGCCTCACGTCATATTTCCCCCGCCTCTATTGAGTCACTAAAAGAAAGAACCGTTGTCATAAACGGATTTTCAAAATCTTTTTCAATGACAGGTTGGCGCCTTGGCTTCGTTTGCGGTCCCGAACCAATTATAAGTCAGATTACAAAGCTTCATCAGTTTGCTATAATGTGTGCTCCAACCACCTCTCAGTATGCCGCTATTGAGGCTCTTGAAAGTTGCGATGCTGAGGTTAATGAGATGGTTGAGGAATATGATATCCGCAGAAAAATCATCGTTAAAGGCTTTAATGATTTAGGTCTTACCTGCCGTGAGCCAAAGGGAGCTTTTTACGCTTTCCCCTGTATAAAAAGCACAGGAATGACCAGTGAGGAATTTTGCGAAAAGCTTTTATACGCTAAAAAAGTTGCTGTTGTTCCCGGAACAGCTTTTGGAGATAGTGGCGAGGGCTTTATCAGAGCGTCCTACTGCTACTCTACCGAGCATATAAAAACCGCTATTCAGAGAATCGGCGAATTTTTAGAAGAAATCAAAAGCGAAAACCCTAAAGCTTAAGGTTAATGTCGTTAGCGAAGTTTTTGTTCTAACACAGAAGAATATATCGTGTTAGAACCAGCATCGCATTTGTATGTACAAATGTTTTTGGGCAGAAGCCCAAACCCACTTACAGCAGAAAAGAGAAGATTCGTTTATTACAACGAGTCTTCTCTTTCTTTTTGTCTGTTAAGTGATATGCTGACTACCGTCAGCGTGATATTTTCGCTTTGCGAAAGTGATATTAAACCTATCGGTTTAGTTATATTCTACTCGCCATAAACTGTCTGTAGGACAATATCACTATGCGTAGCATAATATCACTGCGAAGCAATATAACTTGCCGTTAGGCGAATAGAGTTGCAGAAATGTTCGTTAAGAACATTTCTGCTAAGCTTTAGGGTATATTTCTGTGCTTATTTCATTTTCTATATCGGCAAGTCTATGGTTTATAACCCGTATTTTTTCCTCTATAACGGGCATTCGTCCTGCGAAATTATTGTGTACCTCTACCTTCTTTTCAAGCTGTTCTATTCTGTAACTAGTGAGTTTTGATGAGGTAATAATTCCGCCGAGGGTTCCTGTCATAGTGCCTAAAAAGGAAATAAGCGCGACTAATAATTCGCTTTTCATTTTACTCCTCCTTAAATTGTGACTATATTTTAGAAAGAATATATACGACATTCACCGACAAAAAAGCCGAAGGTAATTCCTTCGGCTTTTTAATATCAGAATAATGAGTCAGGTGGATTTTGGCTATCGTTATTTTCTCCGCCTTCTTCCTCGTTTCCGTCTTCATTGGGATTATCGGGGGTATCAGGTTCATCCGGTTCGGGAGTTGGAGTAGGCGTTGGGGCCGGTGTTGGTGTTGGAGTTGTAGTTTCTTCCTTATCTACCTTTATTTTATAACGAGAGCTATGAAGGGACTCGGTTTTAAAGATTTTACCGTCCTTCCAGAAATGACGCTGAGCCGCAACTATATAATGGCTACCCTCCACCCTCTCCGTTGTATAAGAAGTAAGGGTTATTTTTTCATAAGAAGTATCGGGACAACCGTAAATATTAACGGTAAGCTTTTTACCTTCCATTACACAATGCATATATATCGGATATTCACTTGTGTTCTGCAGCTTAAGGTCTTTACCCGGGTAGTCAATTGTAGCATCAAGACCAACCTTTGCATAAGACGACGGATAAGCGTGATTATAGCGGGACACGATTTTCATATTTGCGTAAAGAGCAGCATTATAGATAGTAGTACTTGCCTGACAAATACCTCCGCCGTAGCCCTGAACATACTCACCGCCCATAATAACGGTAGATGCAACCCAACCGTTTTCGGGCTTATTGCTATCTCCAGTACACGCGTTAAAGGACCATATTTCACCGGGGGCAATAACCGAGCCGTTACACATTTCCATAGCCTTTTTCATATTTTTATTGGAATTTGTAACGTTGCCTGCAGTAGTAGAATGAGTACCGATAAGCTGAATTTTTTCCTTGAGGCTTTCTACCTTAATTTTAGCAGGAGTAGTTTTTGCAGGGGTAACGATTATTTGACCCGATGTTTGATTTCTGCTTAAAAAGGTTTCAATATCCTTAGAAAGTGAGTCCTCGTCAACGTCAATACCGTCAATATGATTAACAAACACAAGACCGTTTGCATCCATACCCTCGAAGGTGGCATCAACGGGGTCACAGTGTAACTGTTGCTTCATAAGTTCAAAGGTAGTTGACATTGCCTTCTTATCAACCTTTATATTGGCGTTGAAGCTCTTATTATGCTTTATGGCTTCGCCGCGCATTACTGAAACGCAATATTTCTTGGCTTCCTTCAAGGCAGAAGTACTGTCAACATCAAAAACAATATCTTTACCCTCTAAAGTATAGGATTTATTACCTGATTTAAAGGACAAGGTATACTCATTACGCTTTGAATTCTGAGATTTATTAATCACCTTTGCAGCCTTTTTTTCAGACAATCCGCCGATATCTACACCATTAACAGTAATACCGTCAAAATAGCGGAAATCAGCGCTCTGAAAAAGACCGATATCGGCAATAAAAGAAGGTAAGGGTTTGTTACCATTTCTCCAATCATATGATACAACATTTAAAACAGTTATAAGTACTGCAAGACTTCCTGCAACTATACCCGATATGATAAGGGATTTTTTAAGCCATTTTGGGATAGGCTTCTTTTCTCTTTCAATACCTATATAATCTGCAATAATTTCTGCATTATCATCCTCTAAAACGCTATCTTTTATTTCTTTCGACATAAATTTCTCCCCATAGCAGAATAATACATATATAATAATACACTATATGCCGCAAAAAATAAAGAAATATTTTTAATTACTACAAAATTGTAATCTTTATAAAAAAACTTCCGAATTTCTTCGGAAGTTTTTTAAATTAATCTACAAGATTTTTAGCCTTAAGAAAGTCTATTAGAGTATGAGCCATAACCTTTTGCTGTTCTGCACCAGGGTGTCCGTGGTAACCTGTATTTACGTAATTACCACTTGCATCCTTATAAGCAAATTCTGCGGGCATATCACAGATATAATATCCGGCAGACTCTCCGCCTAAACTATTCAAAGCCATTTCTAGATTAGGACGGTATTCTGTTTTCATACCACCACTAATCCAAACGATTTTAGCATTTGGATTATGTTCTTTAACAATGTTAATAAAACTATGTATACTATCATTATTAAAGCTAGAAAGGCCTCCGCTCAACACGTCATTTGTTCCAAGATATATTACTACAATATCAGCAGCCCTTGATTCCAAGTAAGTATTATCCGTCTGATTTCTCCAGTAATTTTCATAATTGTAGGTTGAAATCCAGTTAGCGCCCGGTTTATTCACTCCTAAATATGCGTAGCCCTGATTAAGCGCGATACCTTCTCTTGAACGAATTCTGTAGTTAACGCCAAGATATTGAGCAGAAAGGAAAGCATAAGAATTAGTACCGTCATTTACAGCAGTGCCACTATGCTCGTGATGAATACTATGAACACCTATACCACTGGTAATAGAGTCGCCAATATATTCAATAAGAATATCTTTATCTTCAGTTTTCATAAGCTGTCCGCACATATCAAAGCCGTGAATTTCAGCAGTACCATTAGCGGCTTCTTGCTGACGGATAAAACGTATTTCCTTAACCGTCGGATAATTACCAACATCAAAGGTAACAGTATATTTACCACTTTCATATACAGGTTTTAACTTATCGCTAACAAGTTCGCCGTCAATATAGAGAGTAAAGTTACGTCCTTCAACACTACCGCTTAAATACACCTTCATCTTACCTGCGGTTTTAGCGGTAACAACGAGAGCAGAACCGTTCCAGTCGAAAGTATAACCGTTAGAAGTCTTTTCGTTGGCGCCTTCAAAACCGACCTTTGAAATAACGTTATTGTCGGTTAAAGAATAATAGGTGGAACTTGCAGTTATATCGTAATAGCCCTTTACGTCATCAAGACTGTACTCAGAAATAGGAGAGTACAAAATTGAACCGTCTGAGAGAACCAGATAGCCCCTGACTTCAAGCTTTCTTGAATCTGTTGTATCAAAGTTCTTAATATATGCGCTGAATGTAAGTGCACCGCTATTATAACTCCAATATTCATCAAGCTTTTCAGTTTTCTCAGCCTTATAAATTTTAGAGTTTTCCCTTACAAGTTCTTCTCCGCTTCCGGAAATCGAAATAAGTATACCTCTCGCGCTAAGCTCATAGGTGTTACCACTTAATAAAAGCTTTCCGTCAGCATCGGCGTTGTAACTGAAATAGAAACGAAGAGCCTGAGCGCCTACCTTCTGACTCGCATCATCATTAAGAACAGATACCATAGAATTGCTGAGTGGTTTGCAAATTGCAAAATTATCCATATGAACAGTTCTTACGGTATCATTTATATTAGCATTAACAACTATAGCAGGAATACAGTAAGCCTCGCCGCTGATATTACCACCAATTTTATCAAAATCGGTTGTAAGGTCAACGGTAACGAAGGTCCAACCGCTTTTAACATCTGCGCTGGCGATAGTTAAGGTGTTGCTGGCATTTATAGTGGCAACTCTGTCCTTATCCATAGCGTTAACAAAGCTAAAGGTTAAATCCTTATCGCTGACGCCGTCTGCTCTATAGTAGAAGCTTAATCTATAGGTAGTTTTATCCTCAAGTATAAAACCGTTACCTATATCGGCAATTTTATAGGCTACAGAATTACCGCTATTCGCATTAGCTTGCTTAAACTCAAGACTGCGAGTACTTTCATAACCTGAATTTGAAACGGAAATGTTTGTGGAATCAAAACCGTATCTTCCGTTAAGGCTCCATTCGCCCATAATTTTTTTGCCGTTTTCAATATAATGCTTATCTACGCGGGCAATAGCATAATTATTTACGTAATCAACAAATCCGTAAGGAGATGTTGTAGAAGTATTTTCAAATGAGCAGTAACTTATAAGGTCACTACCATACTCAACATTTGGGTCATCCACTTGATTAGGCACCTTTTCTTCAAGTTTAAATTCATCAAAATAAACAGTTATGGGAGTCGTATCATTATTTGCAGCGTTAACGAGCTGTAAATAAAGGTACTCGGTAGCACTTGAAAGATTACCGGTAGAGAAATACAATTCCCCTTCCTGCCAGCCTGCAGTTTCAGGTTTATTTAAGGTAATATTACCGTCACCGTAAAATACAGTAGTTCCCCATATATTACTTGAAGCTGATGAAAACGGTTTTAATTTTAAACTGCACTGACTGCTCTCATCAAAATAATATTTAAAGGAAACCCTATAATTCTTATTGCTTTCAAGTTTCCAGAGTTCAATAGAATGTTCTAAAGCATCAGCCGGACGTTTAATATAATATTTGCCCGATTGCCAAGTAGGAGCAGTACCCTCAGGAACTATCGCATACTGACCTGTTGATTCATTATAGGTATAGAAGTATTTATAATAGCTACCATCAAAGCTAAAGGGCTTACCACCGGTTACCTCTTCGCTAAGCTTATATTCAACATTTTGATATCTTAGTGATTTATCGCCTATATATGCCTTTTCAGAGCTTACTTCTATACGGTTGGAAATATCAGTATAATCGCAATACTTATAGTTTTCAAAACCGATAATATTTCTCTGCATAGCATAAACGGTAATGCTTTCCAAAGGCATTTTTGCCGGAGCAGGAATATATTCTTCATTAGACAATGACCATACATAGTCACCGTTTCTATTTGCAGTAAGAGTAGGATACTCTATATTTGACCCTGACACAAAAACTTTGGAAGAACTACTACCGCCGTTAACAAATGTAACAGAAGCAGGATTCTTCTGAATTTCGATTTCTACTATATGAACGGTATCAGCATAGGTTCCATCGTTTTCTACCGAAAACTCTTTACCGTAACCTGAGAGGAAGAAGTAATTGGTATTTTCAACGGTATTTTCACTTCCGATAAGGTCAAAAACAAATTTATACGTATTGTTTTGCGAATCATAAACGGCGTTATTTCCGGTGGCAATAGTTACTTCTTTTTCAATATACTGAGCAGTTCTGGAACTATCAAAATCAGTATAATGCGCTTGCGCGCCTGAAAGTACAGTGCCTGATAAGAAAGGAGAATGAACCACCTGACTTGTAACAAAACTGCCGTTAAACCAACCTTGAGATGTTGTTCTGCTGTCATGGCTGGTTGAACCGTTGGTTTTATACGCAGCAAGTCCCATAAAGAACTGACTTGAACTAGCCTTATCTTCAACGAACATTTTGATTTTTACAGTATAAGAACTGTTAGGTGCTACCTCAAAGGGCGTTCCGTCGGATTTTAACGGAACCATTTTCCAACGGCTACCGTTCGAACCTTCAACACGCAAGGTGTTAACAGGCTGCTGTGTATTTTTATCTGTAATAGCTGTCACCGACGCCGTAGTACTTCCAGGAATCTGGTCTATAAGGGGATAATAAGTTACTCCTTTATGGGTAGCGGTTTGTCCGCTAACGTATTGCCCGTATGCCGTACCGCCCGAGCCAAAGGTAAACTTATAATAAGTATCCCCTGCATATGTAGTTTCAATAGCATTTACTGGGAATACAACCAAAGATAACAGCATACACATACAAAGTATTATGCTTATATACTTTTTCATAATTTTAATCCTCAATACAATAATTTTTAGTAAAATTGCTAGTTTTAAAATTAGCTAAAAGCCCCCCTTTATAGGGGCTTTCGCTATATAACTTTGAAACTATTTTACAATTTCCTTAGCGGCATCAATAATACCTTCGGTGCCGTAACCCATAAATTCAAGATGGTCTTTGAAAGGACCGAATCCGGGATACATATCAGGGATACCTAACTTCTTAACTTTACATGGAATACCTGCTTCAGCGACGATAGATGCAACCTTTGTACCAAGACCGCAAGCTTTGAAGTGGTCTTCAACGGTTACGATTTTACCGATATTCTTAGCAACCTTTAATACGAGTTCTTCATCAAGAGGTTTAATGGTGTGCATATCGATAACGGTAGCATTAATACCCTGCTCAGCAAGGCGTTTTGCAGCTTCGTTAGCATAGGATACCATAACACCGCAAGCGATAAGAGCAAGGTCTTCGCCTTCGCGAATGGTAATACCTTTACCAATCTTGAACTCATAATCCTGTGATTTGTAAACAGCAGATTCATTCTTACCGTTAGCCATTCTGATGTAAACAGGTCCGTCTATTTCAGCAGCGGCATAGAAAGCCTTTACAGTCTGGTCGGGGTCACCGGGACAGATAACTGTCATATTGGGAATAGTGCTTACAAGAGCAAGGTCTTCCATAGCATAGTGAGTAGAACCGAGCATACCGAGAGATACACCGGTGTTACAAGCTATGAATTTAACATTGTGGTTCTGATAACCAACGTTGGTACGGATAGCTTCAAAGGAACGCATACTAAGGAAAGCAGACATACCGTAAACATAAGGTAAGAAACCTTCAAGAGCCATACCGGAAGCAATGTCAACAGCAGCAGTTTCAGCAATACCAACGTTTATATTGCGGTCACTGCAAGTGTTCATAAATTTTGGGAAAGCAGCGCGAGTCATATCGGGAGAAATAAGATAAAACTTGTCGTTCTGCTTTGTATATTCCATAATTACCTCATCCATTATGGGACGGGCACTGCGAATGCATTCGCCTAAGTTATAAGTTTCAATCATTTTATTGTCCTCCTGTCCGTATTAGCGAGTCTTTTCCAAAGACTTGAGAGCGGCTTCAAGCTGCTCATCATCAAATGTACCGTTGTGCCATTGAGCAAGGTTTTCGATAAAGTCAATACCCTTACCCTTAATGGTGTTGCCTATAATTACAGTAGGTACATCAGAATCTTCAGCCGGAAGATTGTCAAGAGCTTCAACGATTTCTTCCATGTTGTGACCGTCGATAACCTTTACATTCCATCCGAAAGCTCTCCACTTATCAGCAAAGGGTTCCATCTTCATACCGTTGGGAGAATCCTCGGTGGGAGCACTAAGACTCATTTTATTACGGTCAACGAAAGCAACAAGGTTACCGAGCTTGAAGTTAGAAGCAGAAAGAGCAGCTTCCCAGACAGAACCTTCAGCACACTCAGCATCGCCGAGCATTACAAATACGTAATGGTCTTCTTTCTTAAGCTTGCCGGCAAGAGCCATACCTGCACCGAGTGCAAGACCGTGACCAAGAGAACCGGAAGACATTTCGAGAGCAGGGTTCTGAACCTTACAGGGATGAGCACCGTAACGGCTACCGAATTTACCGTAGGTTTCATAAATTTCGTCAAGGTCATCATAACCTGCCATAGCCATTGCTACATAAAGGCATCCAGCGCCGTGACCTTTACTAAGTAAGAATCTGTCACGACCGGGCCACTTAACGTTTTGAGGGTCTTTACGCATTTTATACATATAAATTGCGGTCATCATATCGGTCATAGAAAGGTCACCGCCGATATGGATGTCAACCTTTCTTGCAAGTCTTGCAATCATTTGACGCATCTGATATGCCTGGTCTTTTAATTCTTGAATTTTGTTGATATCAGCCATAATAATACTCCTTTTTGATTTTTATATTATTCAACGGGGTCAGCAGTGATTCCCGGAACAAACTTACAAAACTCTTTGAATGCATCGCCGTAGCTGCCTTCAATTTCAGCCATATGATGAATATAGGGGCCTTCAATAAGTTTTCTTTCCCACTTAGCAAAATCATCAAGTTTTGCCCAGAGGTAAGTACCTGTGGTGTAAGGACCGTCAGTGGTATCAAATTCACCGATAAAGAGTTTGTACTCGCCGTTGTCTTGGTCAATACGAGAAACGGTGTAGTGACCGTCTTTAACGGGAAACCACTGTTTCTGGTCACAGCATTTAGCCTGCTCGCCCTCTTTTTTAAGAGAATAAGCGAAAGGTCCGCAGTGCCAGATAAGTTCAGCATTTCTGTCGTGAAGTCCTCTGATGGTGAATTCACCAAAGAAAGGAGGATTCTTACCAAGAGAAGCGCAAGAAAGAAGTGCCATTGTAAGTACGCCGTTCATATCGCTTTCACAGGAAATGATATAACCCATATCAGCAAGAATAGAATATGCAATACAGGGGAACACGCCGATACCGCCTAAATCTTTCATAAGGGCAGACCAACATTCAGCGCAGATAACGTCAAGCTTATATTCAGCGAACATCCACTTGTAAACTTCAACAAGTGCATATACCATTTTTGCTTTTTCCTCAGTAAAGTCATCCTGTGCAATATATCTGCTGAGAATAAGTTTAGCACCATCATTTAATTCTTTGGAATCTTCAGCCATAACCTCATCAAACTTTTTACGCATTACAACGTTGTTGATAGGAACAATCTGAATACCGAATTTCTGCAAAAGCTCAGCATCGTTGAACATTACAGAGCAGAAAGGCTTCGGACGAAGACCCATCTGACCTACGCGCATATCCTTGAAGTTCTTAACCATACAGGCAACGGCGATGAAATCCTTGAAGCCTTTGGTAAAAGGTTCGTCTTCAACAGCGCAGGTTTCAATATAAGAGAATTTAATATTTCTTCTCTGAAGCTGACGGCTTACGGCGAAAAGACCGCACTGGCTGTCAGTCCAACGGGAACCGTCGGGTTCAAATTCATCATCGATAGGAGCCCATATCATAACGGGTTTACCGATTGCCTTTGCAGCAAGAGCTACAGTTTCTTCAGGACCGAAGTTAGCATTGATAAACAGTACGGCGTCTACCTTTGCCTCTCTGAACTTTTCAGCAACCATAGGAACATCATCTTCACTGAAAAGAAGCTGTGATTCGGTAATACCCTCCAAATCGATAAAGCTTACATTTTCGTCAGAAAAATGCTCTTTTATGTACTTGATGTTTTTCTTGCCGCGTTCTTCAGCTTTTTCCCAGTTAAAGATACCTTTTCTGGGAGTTGTGTCGCGTCTTACAGGAATAAGACCGATTTTTACTTTATAATCCAACATACCCTATTACTCCTTATATTTTATATATCTACCGAAAATCTGTACTGTGTTGAAGTCTTAAAGGTTTCGCCTTTTTTAAGAACACAAGACGGAAATTCCGGATGATTTACGCTGTCGGGGAAATACTGAGTTTCAAGGCAAAATGCCTGATAAGTCACATGAGGAACACCCAACTTTCCTCTGGTGTGGGGATAATTTCCAAGACCGTTACCGCTGTAGAACTGAACTCCTGGGGCATCAGTATATGTTTCCATCTTTCTGCCGGACTCGGGTTCAATAGTAACCGCGGCACATTTAAGGGTTTTATCCCAATCGTTAATTACATAGTTATGGTCATAACCGTTACCAAACTTTAACTGCTCGCAAGCATCAAAATCATTAATTCTCTCTCCGATTGCTCTGAACTCCCTGAAATCAAGAGGAGTATCGGCAACAGGCATAAGCTCTCCCGTAGGAATACAGCCTCTGTCCTTAACGGCAGTTATGCGGTCGGCATTAAGCTTCATAAGATGACCGGTTACGTCTTTACAGTGAAGACCGCCTAAATTAAAGAAAGCGTGATTTGTGAGGTTAATTATAGTATCTTCATCACAAACAGCCTCATAATTAATAGACAAGGTATTATTCTCATCAAAGGAATATTCAACCCTTACCTTAAGATTACCGGGATAACCCTCATCTCCGTCGGGGCTAAGTAAGGTAAGCACCAGCTTATCCCCTACTATCTCTCCATCCCAGAACTTAACGTGAAAACCGCCGGGACCGCCGTGAAGATGGTTTTCTCCGTTGTTTTTAGCAAGTTCATAGGTTTTTCCGTTAAGGGTAAATTTACCTTCGGCAATTCTATTGGCAAATCTGCCTACTAATTTACCGAAATGACCGCCCCAAGCCTCAATAGACTCAGCAGTATCGTAGCCTATAATCACATCGTCAAGTTTACCGTTTTTATCTGGAACAACTATATTGGTAATAGCACCGCCATAGTTTACGATGTTACAATAAGCACCCGTACCGTTTTCAAGACGGTAGGTAATAATTTCTTCGCCGGTAGAAATTTTACCAAGGCTTTGCTGTGTAATTTTTACAGCGCTCATATTTTTCATCTCCTGTTTTAATCGGCTATAAGACCGGAAATAACAAGTTTATTCATATCGAAACCCGTATTTTCAACAGTTTTCTTAATATTTTCAATATCACTGCTTCTGATAACAGGTGCGTCTTTGCACTTCCAATTAAGGTCAAGTCTTTCATATTTGTTAAGGCAAGCCTTATTAAAGGTGCACATTTCCCATCTGGATATAACATCCATAAGGTTTTCTTTAATAAATACGGCAATTTCCGAAATATTTTGTTCGCTTGCCGTAAACAAAGGTATCAAAGGAGTTCTAATCCAAAGCTCATACTTTTCGCCGTTTCTTATATTCTCAGCAATTTTAAGTATATTATCAAGTATGAGTTTATTATCACTGCCTATATACTCTTTATGTAAATTCTTATCTACCGTCTTAATGTCGTAAAGCACACAGTCGGTAAAAGGAAGAACTTCCTCAAAAGCGTCAAAGGATACAGCGCCACTTGTATCAAGAGCGGTATGTATCCCTTCTTCATGGGCCAATTCAAAGAGGTTTTTAACAAAGGTATGCTGTAGCAGCGGCTCACCGCCGGAGGCGGTTACTCCGCCTCCGTAGGTTTTATAATAAGCCTGATACTTTTTAACCTCTTTAAATAGAGCGTCAACAGTAACATTTCTTCCTACAAAGGAAATTGCTTTAGTAGGACATACTTTAGCGCAGCCTCCGCAAAGAACACATTTATCTCTGTCGAATTTTACGCCAGTCTCAGTAAGTTTAACGGCGGACAAGGAGCAAGCTTTTTCACACTCACCGCAGCCGATACACTGCATTTGTTCCCACCAAATTTGCTGATTTAAAGAAATGCTTTCCGGATTATGACACCATGCGCAGTGCAGAGGACAGCCTTTAAAAAACACCGTCGTGCGCATACCGGGACCGTCATGTGTTGTGCCCCGATATATATCAAATATAAAGCCCTCTGAACTATTCATAGCACACCTCGTTAAATCGATTCGTAGTTATTTCTGCCTACAAATTCAATCTGGAAGGGTTTAGCCATACAGATAAATCTGGTAGTATAGCCGGTAACCTTAACGATTATATTTCTGTACTCAGGATTATTGGGGTCGTCAATAGCATCCTTAAGTTTCTCAAGGTCAATTATATTAAGGTTAATTTGGAAAGCGCCTCTGGCAAAGAAAGCCTCGGTAAAGTTCTTAATGTACTGACCGATATTTTCCTTACCGTCAAAGAATTTAGGCTGAAGCTCTACCTGGAGAGAGCCACCCTGGAACTTATAGTTCTTAATCTTGGTAACAGAGTTAGCGGTAGCAAGAAGACCGTTAACGTTTCTTCCTGCAGTAGGATTACAGCCGTGTGCAAGAGGTTCTTCTGCAAGTCTTCCGTCGGGAGTTGCCGGAAGCACGTCTGTACAGGTATGACCTTGGAACTGGAAGAGAGAAGCGCGATACTGCTGTCCTCTGTTGTTCTTAGTAGCGTCAAGAATGTCGGCAATAATATCGCAGATACGAACACAAAGCTCGTCAACATCATCAATATCGTTACCGAATTTGTTCTGACGTAAGAAACGCTGTCGCATAACTTCGTTGTCTTTCCAGTTTTCGTCGGTTGCTTTTCTAACCTCTGCAAGAGTGTATGCACCCTCTTCAAATACAAGCTTCTTGATAGCAAAGAGAGAGTCAGCAACGTTAGGAATACCAAGAATATTAGTAGAAGTATACTGATAATCAACACCGCGAGCACCGGTCATATCAACGCCGCGTTCAATAGGACCGTGGCAATTAAGAGAGGTTGCCATTTCAGGCCAAACCTTATCAAGAACATCATACTGAGCATCCTTGAAAACGCGAAGTGCTTCGCTGGTATTTTTAAACTCTTCGGTAAAGAGTTCCATAAGACGTTCAAAATCGGTAATGTTTTCTTCAATACCTCTGTCAATAGCACGCCACATGGGGTCGAGAAGTACAAGAGCGTTAACGTCCTGGTCGCAGTATTCTCTGCCGGGGAGACAGAACCACTGGCATCCGCTTACTGCAACGTTCCATGCGATATCGGGGTCAACGCCCGAACGAAGCTGACAGTCAACAAGAAGGTCGTAGTTAGCCATAGAAGGAACACTTGCACCGTGTCTTGCAAGAACGTCACAAGCATAATCCATAAGCTTGGGGTCGATATCCTTATGCCACATAAGGAAGAGGTTGTTATAGTCGTCTATCATATCGTAAGACTCAAGAATAACAAAGCTCATTTCGTTAGAAGCGTCGCTTCCGTCCTTAAGACGACCGCCGATAGAGAAATGCTGACCTCTGATTTTGAGGAACATTTCAGCAAGATATTCTCTTGCATCCTGACGGGTAATGCGGCCTTCCTTGATATCTTTCTGATAGAAGTCATTAAGATACAGGTCAAGTCTTCCGTAACCATTACCGTGACCAACGATACGGTCGGTCATGATAGCAAACTGAAGCCACTGAATAGCCTGATGATAGGTTGCAGGGGGATTTTCAGCAATATAAGCGCAGTCGCTTGCAATAAGTTCATAAAGAGCCTTCTGTTCAGCATCTTTTTCTTCCTCTGCTAGTTTAGCAGCAGCATCGGCATACTTCTTGATATAATCAATAATAGCTTGGCAAACTATTTTAAGGCCTCTTAAGTAGCCAACCTTTTCAGCCTGTTCAAGACGCTCGTATAATTTAAGGGATTCTTCAATACGCTTTAAGATACCGCCCCATCCCTGAGTAAGACCGATATTAAAGTCAGGACAGGTATGACCGTGGCTGGTACCGCCTGCGCCGAGTTTTCTTACCTCTCTGCCAAGCTCATGAACATGGTCGCCGAAGTAATATTTTCTAACCTCGTTCATTTCCCAATGGAATTCACCAACGATAGACTCGTAAGGATTAATTGAAACGGGGGTGTTTTCAAGAAGGAAGGAATAGTCTTCAGCCCAGCTTTCAGGAGTAGCCTCATAGCCCTTTACGTGAGAAGGAACCTCATCGTAACGGGGGAAATCCTGACCGTTATCAACACGGCAACCGTGGTCACCGAGAGAAAGGTTCATTTCCGGAGGATAAGACCATTCGCCTGTACGGGGTACAACGCCGTTACTCTTATCGGTCCAGTGGTACACAAGCTGTGTAGTATCTGCAGTATAAAGATTTCTTTTACCGGTATAAGCAAGTTCCTGATTATAATCAATAACTTTTTTAAGGCGTTCACCGGGTACGAAATCTACCTTGTAATCGTTTCTGATTTTACTCATTTTTGTTCTCCTCTCAAAGAATTAAAAATCACAATGGAAAAGTTCTGGTAAAACAAGTGCAGCAGCCTCATCATTTACAGGCATAAGCATAGCACCGGTTGCCTCTTTCCATCTTTTGATAGCAGGCATTTCGCTCTTACGTTTCATATCAGTTTCATAATCGTCGCCAACATACTCGCTGTAAGAGAAAAGATAATCACCCACGTTGAAAATTGTGAAATTTCTTGTTCCGCATTCATGAGAAGCGGCAACAACATCATCCCAGATTTCGTCGTGGATTTTCTTGTATGCATCAAGCATACCGGGTTTAACCTTTGTAATAGTTCCTATACGTTTCATTATAAAATCCCCTTTTATAAATTATTTATTTCTATATGCTAAAGGCGAAATGCCCTCAAGCTTTGTAAAAAGACGGGAAAAATAGTACTTATCCTCAAAACCAATTTCAGAGGAAATTTCCTCAATGCTCTTTTCAGTTGCAGAAAGAAGGAACTTTGCTCTGTCTATTCTTCTCTCGTTACGGTAACGGATTATGCTGACATCCAGATAACCTTTAAAAATTCTGTTGGCATAATCGTAATTTATCGAAAACAGTTTTTCAACCATTTCTCCGTTTATATCTTCGTTATAATTTTTGTTTATATAGTCGGCAATTTTTCTTACTGTATTATAGGTTTGACTTTCTCGCTTTGTACTGACTACATTTCTCTCGCAGATTTTTTCGAGGCGGATAAGAATAGCTGTAAAATTAGCGCAAAGTTCAAAACTGCGTCGTATACTGCTATTTTCTTTAGCAAGGGCGCTTCCCCGAAATTTTTCCACAAGATAATCAATATTATTTTTGTCCTTAATCTGTATATGCTGACGAACCGATATATTAAAATTATCGTAGCGTTCAAGACTATATGGACTTGCTTTAATAAACTCAAGATTTTTGCGTCTGACACACTCAATATAGTCGCCCTGATGCTTTTCAATTTTATCCCCGTCAAAGTGAACAAAGAAATATTCACAGTCACTCGTTTCATTTGGCTGTTGAACATCGTGACGGTTAAAAATATAAATATCACCGGGTAAAAGTTCAACAGGTTCATCATTTACCATCAAGGTAAGCTTTCCCTGGGTCACAAAATACAGAACATAGCATTTGATTTTACGTTGACAGTGAAGGGTCGGTGGGATAAGATGTTCCCTGCCCATAACGGCAACCTTCACAGTTTCTCTTAAATCAAAAGTGAAATAACTCATACATATTCCACCTACTTATAATTTAAGTACATAAGTGCCTTTTCGTCAATAGTCTATTCAGACTATTTTTAGACAAAAGCGACTTTTTCACTTCATTTCGCTACATTGCGAAATACACCTTATTTTTCATAGCCTCCAGCATAACGGTAGCGCTTTTCTCATTTGTAGCAAGAGGAATCTTCTGAACGTCACAAAGACGAAGCAATGCCGAAACGTCAGGTTCATGTGGCTGAGCGGTAAGAGGGTCGCGCAGGAAGATAACAAGGTCCATATTTCCGTCAGCGAGCATAGCTCCGATTTGCTGGTCTCCGCCAAGAGGTCCGCTTTTCATACGGAATATGCTTAATCCTGTTTCCCCCATTATAAGCGTACCGGTAGTACCGGTAGCATAAAGTTCGTGATTTGCAAGAACATCTTTGTATTTTTTTGCAAGTTCTATAATATCATTTTTCTTTTTATCATGGGCAATAAGTGCAATTTTCATTTTTTATACCTCTTTAATTTCCTTTTTTATGTGACGGTATTTTCTTTCGTCTACGCCAACACCGCTTAGTATAAACAGCAGTATCATACCCGTCTGCACCCAAACAAATGTGGTATCCATAAGTCCGTAGCATGCTATAGCGGCACAGGTAGCAGTTGCAAAAACCGTATTAAGATAGCTTTTTTTATTTTTCTTTAAGCAGTCACGTACAATAAAAATTTTACGCACAAAGTTTATCATATAAATACCAATAAGGCTGGTTCCTACAAGTCCGTGACACAAAAGACAGTCAAGGAGTAAATTATGAGAAAGAGCAGCTTTATATATATCAGGTCTGGTTGGAGACATAGTATTGTAAAGATGCTTATAGGAGAAAAAGCCTCTGCCGAAAAACGGAGCTTCCTTAATCTGTTCAATAGCAAAATTCCATATAGCGATACGGTTATTGGTAGTAGTGCCAAGCTGATTAATACGCGGCAAAAACTGAGGCACAAGTATTACAAGAAGCAACGCTGCAACAACGGCAAGTAAAAACAGTGCTAAAAGCTTGTAATCATGATTTAAAATAAGTAAAAGTACAATTCCGATGGAAGCTATAATCCAAAGACTCATACTTCCGGAAAGATAAAGACCAACAGCATTAAAAACAGCAATTATGTAATAAACAAAAGGACGTTTCACTCTGCTAACAACCTTATAGGCACAGATAAGTATAACCATCATTACAGCGACGCCGAAGAAGTTGGCGTTTGAGAAGGTTACCTCACATCTGTATCCAGGCACCTTCTTGCTCATAATAATCATTTCAACAATACTATAAGCTGTGGCAAGACATCCGCCAAGGCAAATTACATTAAGAAGCATTTCATAAAACTTTTTGGTGGCAATTTTTCTGGTAACGGTAAAGATAACCATCATAGAGGCAAAAACACAGGTTCTGCCAAGACCGATATAGTTGCCATTTATGAAAGCAACTAATGAAGTAATAATGGTAAAAAGCAAAATTATAAAATTACTTCTGTCGGCAAAAACTTTATCCCTTGTACCTTTAAGCAGACAAAGAAGTATCGCAATGCCTATCATAATAAACCTGGCCGCAGTAAAATAGACAAAGCAGGAAATAGCAGCCAAAAGTATAAGGCAACGCGCTATGCCGAGCTGTTTATTTGGTTTTAAAAATTCTTTTTTACTATCAGAATCGCCGAAAGCATATTCAAAAAATTTCATCACTAAAACCCCATTATTTTATTAATTCTATTTTACTATTGTTTAGACAAAAAGTCAATAAAAGCGACGCCTTAAAACTAAAAAAAGCAGGGTTTCCCCTGCTTTTTGAGTATTATCAATAAACATAATGTCTTAAATAATCTTTAATCCAAAATTTATAATTTAAGAACTTATAATAATATTTTTAAAATATTAGATTAAAATCTATTCAACATAATATAAACACCTATAATATTTTGCCCATTATTTTATAATTTAGATGCTGTCGGGACTCCACCAAACATACAAATATGCATTTAGTTTAGTTGTTGGAATCATCTGTAACGCCGCATAATTATATCCTTCCTCTTTTACTGTATTTGGCAAATAATATGCCGCCCCTATCGGTAAATTTTTAGCATTACCATAATTGCAAACATCATAATTATACGCGCTTTCTATAGAATTACCTAAAACATTTACTGTTGCAATATCTGTATTTGATTTGTAATTATATGCATATGCAGACGAATAATCTTGCTTAGCTCTAAAAATCGTGTTTAAAATTGCAAATACATACCCGTAGGTGTTCGGTGTTCATGTAGTGTATCACTCCAATTACCAGCACTTGCAGAAATAATACAGGTGGAAATAATCATAGCCACTACACACACTAAAACTGTGATTTTTACTAATTTAGAATTTTTACGAGATTTTAACATTTCATCACTTCTCCTCTTTATTTTGAAATTGGGACAAAATTTATAGGTTAATAATTAATTTTTTAGGATATAAATTGAGCACAAGAGAAAAATCACGTTGGCTAAACTCAATCCACTTACTTTTTGTAAAATTTTTTTCTGTAAAGTGAAAAGGCAATTTCAACACAATTGTTTCGTTTGCGCTTATTTGAGGAGAAAGAGTAGCTTTTTCACCATTAAGCGCATAAAATGCATTAAGATTAATACCGTTTTTCGCTGCCCCCGTTTCCAGAATAAATGTATAAACATTCAGTACTTGTTCTTTAGCATCTATGTTTTTTATATGTAAATCTACAATCATACACTGATATTCACCAAGCACTCTTATTTCCTCATTAAACAAAGTATTTAGTGTTTCTTTATCCAACAAATAATAGTCCAATACTGTTAATTCAAAAGTTTTATAAGGAACTTTTTCTCTGGTAGTGTAACTTTGTTCAATAACATCAGGATATTTTTGATTTATAATCACAACGCGAAATACAATTAATATTAATAAAACTGTAGATACGCTTATAAGTATAAACTTCTTCATTATATTTTCCTCATTTATTGATTTATTATTTGTCCGTTTTCAATTATAAAAATTTCATCAGCTAACATTTTCATTTCTTCACTATCATGACAAGATATAATTATAATGCTTCCTCTGTTTTTATATTCAAATAATTTTTCCTTGAAAACTAAAACTGCGGCTTCATCAAGAGCATTAAGCGGCTCATCCAAAATTAAAATATCCGGATTCTCCATTATTGCCGATACTATCCCTAGTTTTTGTTTCATACCCAGAGAATACTTTTTAAATTTCTTTTTAGAATCAGGTTCAAGTCCAAAATCTTGCATACAAGCTTTTATCACACTGTCATCTATTTTTTTCTGTATAGACGCTAATAACTTAAGATTCTTAAAACCGGAATAGTTGTTAAGAAAAGACGGATATTCTATTAAAGCACCCATGCTTCTTGGAAATGATATATCTTTTCCAAGAATCTCCCCGTTTATAACAATTTCACCAGATGTAGGCCGCACTAATCCACATATGCAACGCATAAGCATTGTTTTTCCCGAACCATTTTTACCCTGTAATCCATAAATAACTCCGCCCGAAAAATCAAGACATATATTGCTTAGCACCGTATTTTTATTTATAACCTTTGTTAAATTCTTAATTTGTAACACCATTTTACCTTACCCCTAGTAAATATCTTTTTTATGGAAATATACCGTTGAAACAATACTTAATAAAACTATCATCAAAAAAACAAACCCAATATTATTTAATGATAAAGAGCCTTCAATCTGCCTTAACGGCATAAGCATATTGCCAATTAAATAGTCAGTATCAACGAATATAGACAGTATCAAAACAACTACATTTAAAACAAATCCTACTATTTGACCCCAAATCAAAGAAACCGAAATTTGCATAACAGATAAACACACAGCGGTAAGCATCGGTATAAATAAAAAATCTAACAAGAGTTTTTTTAAGTTTATATTATTAAAAACCATTTCTGAAAATATCATATGTATATCTGAATTACATATAAAGCTTATACGCGAATTAATAAAAACAGAAAATATAAATACTGAAACAACGATACATATATAAAATGCAATAACCAGATTAATACACCAAAATGTTTTACTGAGCCACCATATGATTCTACTCTTACATTTAAGTAATATTTGTTTACCTATGCTTTGTAGGTCCTCTTGAATATATCCAGATACCAAATAAAATAAATAAGTATACAACAGCAGCCACGTCAAATCCGGAACAAAGGAACTATCGTTTGGGTTATATATTTCCATACCTTTCAGCACATAAATAAGAAAATCGGCAAAAGTTATTTCACTCAATATTATATCGTTTACAAATATATAATTTTTATATAATACAAACAAATGAGCGCAGATTATAGTCACAAATACCGCAAGTGGAACAAACTTTTTCAATCTATTTAAAATTCCTTGTTTAAAATCATATATAAACAGCAAACATAAATCAGCCATTGTTTTCGTTCGAAAACTCCTTTTTTCTGGAATGCACAAATCCCAATATAGTAATAATAAAAAGTATTGAAAAAATATATATGAAAATTATAAGCAAATTATCGTACTGACTTTTAATTCCAACCGAGAGTTTTCCGACAAACAAAGGCTTCTTTAATATACTAAAATCAAAATACCAAATAAATAATGTAAAGATAAAGGCAAAAAAACGACTGTCACTCATAAATTTTATAAAAGCAAATAAATAAGTGAGGAAAAGAATATACAAAAATACTACAATTATAAATTTCACAAACATATTTACTAAAAGAGTCGAATTACTAAATACAGGTTTCACTGCACACATCGATATCGCAACAGTTAAAACAACAAATATTAACAGGATTAATGTAATATATATACAACCAATACAGTCATTCAACCATATTTTCTCTTTACTTTTTTGTCTAATAAATACAGATGTATTATGACATCCAAAAATCACCCGACTATAAAATAAAAGAATCATTAGAGTAAAAATCGGAACATAAAATATATCGCCTAAAAATACTGAAAATAAATCTTCTGTTATAAAATTTACGGAATGTTCAACAATAAATTGTTTTGTATTAAATACAAGATAAAGAAAATAAATTAAATAACATAATAAATATGTATATAATAATTTATCTGTAAACAATAATGCTGCCCATAGCTTTTGCATCATATTAATAAATATCCTCTCTTGCAGTTTTGTAGCAAAACGAATATACAGTTACTGACAGTAAAATCACTCCTTCCACAATCATAGGAAGAATTCCACTGTTTGCATATGACGGGTCTATAAAATTATTTATACACCAATTATCCAGGTTAAAAACAGCAAATAATGCTGATATAAACAAATAAACTATTATCGGCAAAATAACGGTAAGTGAGACATGTCCGACATAAAAAGATGAGATAAGAGATATTGTTGCTAATAATCCGCTGAATACAAAAATAATTAGTATATATACAACAACATACAACAACGGTAGATTATAGAACAAAAACGGAAAAGAACTGTTTTCACCAATCAATGATTCAAATGCCGCCGGCTGTGGATTAATCGCAGGCAACAGCATCGCTGCAATTATAAAATTCAAAATAATAGGAATTATTACGGCAGTGCCACCTGAAATAAATGTAGATACATACTTGGAAAAATAATATTTTTTTCTGTCTGTACGAATACAGATATTTGATATAATAGAACTGCTGGCATCGTTATAAAATGAACTTCCATGTGGCAGTGCAGCCAGTATTGGGAGTATTAACAAGTATAAATATGAAAACGGATTCTGACGTCCAAATAACCAACCGCCTGTGTACAGCCACCCTGGAAACATCATAGAAAGATTCGTTTTTATGTATTCCGGAAATTGTATTGCTAATGGAACTGTAATAAAAAAAGAATGAACCATAGAAATAAGCAACCCTGTAATTATAGACAAAATAAACCCGCTTGATTTAAAAGCTCTTTGTAATTCAATCATTAATATTCTTTTCATTATTTTCCCCTAACAATGCTGTTAAATCTATCTGATATACGTCATTATTTAATTCATATTTTAAATTGCCCGAAGCATCAGAAATACCCGTCAATCCGCTTCCTTTAGGATTTAATTCTAAACAAA
This sequence comes from Oscillospiraceae bacterium, assembly GCA_015065585.1. Taxonomy (GTDB): domain Bacteria; phylum Bacillota; class Clostridia; order Oscillospirales; family Acutalibacteraceae; genus SIG607. The sequence continues at coordinate 4,737 of SVQC01000001.1, read as the reverse complement.
TATTTTCTTTCATGTATTCTTCATTAATTTTATAACCCAACTTAACATTAAGAATTTCATTTTCATTCAAATCATAACGCCAGTAGTTTTTACTGCTTATATTTTTATCATTTAATAATGATGGCTCAATAGATGTACCTGAGATTTTAATTCTATGATTACCAAGACAAAGTGTTTTCGTCATATAATCCAAATTTTCTATACGAATAGAAACCAATAAAAAATTATCTATACCTTCTCTATTTAGTTCAGCAGACAAAACAGTATATTCGACATCATCTATGATAACTTTTGTACTCTCTTTAATATCTTTAGATAAATCAACAATATTTTGTTCATCAATATCAGTATAACTTTGTTTTGTAGTTGGTATTAATTTGTATATAACAATAGCCGACACAGATAAAAAAAGGAATACCGTCACAGCAAATACAATTTGCTTCCTACTCATAAAATCCTCCTTTAATCACAAATAATGAAGTCAATCTTTATATTATTATCAAGTAAATATTCTTGTTTGATTAGTATTGATTTACTCATTCGTTTGCCATCATTAAAAGAAATATCCATATTAACAATACAATCCTTTATTTCTTTGTCTTCAAGAGGTACTCCTAAAAACACTTTTGAATCACTATTTTTTATATAGGTATTCCCTATTCTTTTTACTATAAAATCCTCATTTCCTTTATTATTTTTTGAAAAATAAGATGATGAAAAATTGCTTTTCTTGCAGTCATCAAACAAAAAATATTGATTATTTTTATATACAAATACATAATTTTTATCAATTAGCTCATGAACAGACTTTTCGTAAATAGCATCATTAAGTTGTTGATATTCGAAAAACTCCCCGTTATTTATGGTATATTTTATATCCTTTATATTATCATCAATCAAATTCACTTCAAAAGATTCTAAAATTACATTTTGAGATGTTATTATGTAATAATTAGATTCATCTATTATAAAGGACGACATATCAGCAAGTTTATATTCATAATACTCATTTTGATGTTCTATAGCATATACTTTTATAGAAAAATCAAAAGACAAATTTTTATTAAATAAATTTGACAAAGTTACACTTAAAATAATTAAAGCAACAACCGAACACATAATTAAACGTTTTGAATATTTGTTTGATGGAGCCCTGTTACAGTTGTTATATATTTGTTTTTTCACAGAATCACTCAATTTTATTTGGTTAATAGCTCTTCTCATATCATTAACTGTCATAATTTTCTGCCTCGCAAATGATTTTTAAATTTTTTCTCCCAAATTCTAATCGTTTTTTTACCGCAGAATTACTAATTTTTAACATATTGGCGATATCTTTAACCGAATACCCCTCTATATAATATAAAATCATCACTATTCGGTATTTTGAAGCTAGTAAAGATAATTCTTCTACTATACTTTGGCTGTTTTTATCAGCCACTAAATTTGTTAACTCAAATATATCAACTTCAGGATGATAAAATTTGTATCGTTTTATATTTTTGCATTTATTTATAGCAACAGTCATTAACCATGATTTTTCCTTGCTTTCATTCTCAAAATATGGACTTTTCCTTATGTATTGCAAAAATGTTTCCTGTACCACGTCCTCGGCATCATGATAATTTTTAAGTATCATATAGCATGTCCTAAATAACATGTCTGTATATTTTTCTATTACTATTTTAAGTTCATCTTTTTCGAGAGTAGTATTTTTCAAGCTCACTTCACCCCTCTATAATATATAACACTTGAAATATGTAATTGGTGAAATTAAAATTAAATTTATTTAAAATATGACTTTTTGTTTTATTAGGAATTTTAAATCATATAAACTCTAAAAATTTTAAAAGCAGGGTTTCCCCTGCTTTTTGAGTATTATATTTCGTTATCTATAATTTCGGTGATATCTTCAACCGTTCTGCCGGCGGTTTTTTTAACAATTTCTACGCCGTTTTCCATAGCGTAAGAGTTAAATTCCAAGAGCATATCTATATCGTTTTCACTATCCCCCACGGTAATGACATTCTGTTTTTCTACTGTGAAAATTTCTATAAGCTTATATATGCCCTGACTTTTACTTACACCAATCGGTACGACGTCTATCCAACGTCTGTTTTGAAGCGGATATAAAACTCCTTTAAATCTTTCCTTTATAATTTCGGCAAATTCTTCTGAAGCTTCAGGCGTCTCAAACTGTATACTTACCTGATTAAAATCCTCAGTTTCGGGATAATCATCAAGGGTGTACTCCCCTTTTTTGATTTCTCTATTCGGTACATTTACAACAAAGCAGATATTACTGCAATGCACCCGTCCAAAATCACAACCGTTTTGGAAAACAAACTCTAAAAATTCCTTTAGTACCATAGAAGATGCGGTTATTTCACTTATAATCCTGCCGTCTTTATCACAAACCGAAGCACCGTTATTACCGACAACAAAATCACGTTCAATATTATCCTTTTCAAGCTGTTCCAAGGTACTCTGCCAGCTTCTTCCGCTTATAACACCAAAAAGGTTACCTGCTTTTCGCCAACGGGAAATAGCTTCCCTTTTGCCAGCATTTATGCCGTTCATATTCAGAGTCCCGTCATAGTCGGTTGCAATAATTTTCATATTTTCCATTTCCTATTTTTTTAATTTGAATTACTTTTTATATGTTTACTGAGTAATCTTTTTTGAAACCATGTGCGCCGAAAATTTGCCACTTTCCAACGCCAAGCCGCCCCATAATTGCTTGTCTTTCTTCGGCGCAAAGTTTAGGATTAGTATCTACCGAAGTCATCAATATAGGCGCGTATTGATTATACTCAGCTTGTTCGGGTGTTAATCCATGCACATTGATATAAATATCACCCGTAATAGCAATATGCTTAGCGTATTCAATCAATACAATTTCACCGGGCAAATGACCGCCCTTTCCTTCATAAACCTCGAAATGTAATTCTTCAAAATCAAAAAAACCAATTTGAGTAAGCGGCTCAATTGAATTTTCAATATCATTCCACATAACCTTAATCTTATCAGGATTTACTGCCTGATAAGAGGTAAGTATTTTACAAATATTGATATATGGCTTATGGAGAGGATTCTTTTCTCTGTAACCGTCATTCCCAAGATATTCATCCTTTAGACAATGTGCCGTTTTAGGACTTGCTATGATTTCATCAAAAAGCGGCAGCAATCCACAATGGTCAACGTCTGCATGAGTTACAAGGATGGTTTTCGTAATCTTATCAAAGTCGGGAACTACCTTCCGTATAACTTCAAGCATTTCCTCGCTATAGCAAGCATATCCGCTATCCACGAACAGCACCCTGTCATTGCTTTTAATGATAATTGTATTGCTACCGCAAGGCGGCTCTATCAAAATAATTTCCGTGTTATCAGAAACCTTATGTGTGCTTACTCGCGGCGCAAAAGATTTTCCTTTAGAAGCACCAAGCAATTCGGCGAACTTACTGATGCTGTCAAATGTTCTGTAGGGAGATAAACCTTGCTCATCAAGAGTTTGCATCGCAAGGTTGACGTGTACCAAAAGTTCACGGCTTACTTTTTCTGAAAGTCCCATGGTTTGAGCGAGTCCTAAAACGTAAGTATTGTAAAAAATACTATTGTCGTAAACCTTCTCCGAGCTGTTATAGTTAATAACGCGAACCTTACACAGCTTTTCAGCTTCTGAGAGAAATTCAGAAATTTTATCAATATCCTCAACGTATAAACCCATCTTGAAGTATTGATAATCCGTGCCGTTTTCCTGAGAACTGATATAAGAAATATTAAAGTTAAAATCATTAATAAGGGTCAAGACATTGGTTACACTACCTGGTTTATCTTCAAGGCAAAATTCAATTAACACAACGCTTGTCTTGTTTGTATTACTTTGAAGATATCCAATTTTTTTAAGTTCAATATCAGCTTTCTTTAATTGCTCTTCTGTTCCTTCGGCATCTATAAACAGTGTGTGCGAGTCAACTGCCTTATTATAACTGACACGGGTTATATTAATTCTTAATGCAGCAAAACACTTACTAGCTTTCAAAAAAGCGCCTATATGGTTTGGCATAGATGTTACATAAGTTTTTTTCAAAGTTTATCACCTCATTTACAAGACCAAATAATTACGGCGTTCTGCACTTTACTATAGCCTCAGTAACGTCGGTTAAAACAAGCTGACCGTTCTGATTATACGCTTCAATCATCACTTCGACCAATCCGTTTTTTTCGCTTCTTTTTAAAAGTTTTGTAATGGTTGCTTTACCAGTCAACACATCATCGGCAAATACGGGTTTTAACCATTCGATTTTAGTAGATTTTCCCGCCAAAAGTTCACTGCCAAAAAAATCGACCTCAAGATATTTTGTCCAAACAGACATAAAAGACATTACACCTGGAGCAATCAACTTCCCAAAAGGAGTTTTTCTTGCGTAATCTTCATCGGTATGTAGGGGAATATTATCATAATCACGGGCAAAAGCTATCATTTTTTCTTTTTCAATAACAGTTGGTTGGGTATCTACCGTCATTCCTATTTTCAGTTCATCAAAAAACATATTGTATCACCTTTGGCAAATTATATGCTTGTGTCAAATTAGAGACAAATTAGCCCTTGGCTCCCTCTGACGAGGGAGCTGTCAGCGAAGCTGACTGAGGGAGAGATTTTTTAACAGCTAAATCTATATATTCACATACACCGCTAAAATTACGGTCAATATCTAAATTGCAAATTCTTAA
>SVQC01000047.1 GCA_015065585.1 Oscillospiraceae bacterium | reverse complement strand
AGTGGATGATTCAAACCACCGATGAACACAAGGTTAATGAAGTTGTAGGTCTTTTTATTGAGCCTGATGCTATTCATATTATGAAAAAATCCGAATACTCAGGTAAATACGGTGATTATAGTACATATAGTGACGAAATCGAGCATCTTTCCGAAATAAAGGAGGATGAAGAGTGAAAAAATATTTTAGTTCTACTATTCTCAGAGCGCCTTATATTTTATGGTCTGCCCTCTTTATAATTATACCGTTAATAATTATGGCTTATTTCGCCTTAACTGATGCTAACGGTACTTTTTGTCTTGCTAATTTTTCACACCTTAGTAGATATAAAAAGGCTTTTATGCTTTCGATTATTTACGCGCTTATTTCAACTGTTATCACTTTATTGATTGCATATCCTTTAGCGTATTTTATGACAAAATGTAAACCTGGAGCTCAAAGAATGCTGATGATTCTTATGATGTTACCGATGTGGACTAACTTCTTAATCCGCACTTATTCTTGGATTACTATTTTATCTAATACCGGTATAATTAACACTCTGCTTACAAAATTAGGCATTGGACCATTTCAGCTTATAAACCGCCCAGGTACCGTTATTTTAGGTATGGTATATGATTTTTTGCCATACATGATTCTGCCGATATACAACGTTATGTCTAAGATTGATTTTTCACTAACCGAAGCTGCTGAAGACCTTGGTGCGAACCGTATGCGCGTAATTACAAAGGTTATATTTCCTTTAAGTCTTCCCGGCGTTGTTTCGGGAATCACTATGGTTTTTGTGCCATCGGTAAGTACTTTTTATATTTCTCAGAAACTCGGCGGTAATAAAACGATGCTCATAGGCGATATGATTGAATATCTATTTAACCTTGGGCCAGATTATTACAACGTTGCTTCAGCAATTTCCATGGTGCTAATGGCAATTATTCTTGTATCAATGTTTATAATGAATAGATTCACTGATGAAGAAAGCGAGGGTGTTGTGCTATGAAAATCTTATCTAAACTTTATATGGCACTCATCATTCTTTTTCTCTATGCCCCTATTGCTGTTATGATATTTTTTTCCTTTAACAGTGGCTCTAGTGTTTGGGTTTTTGAAGGCTTTTCATTTGATTGGTATGCCGAACTTGTGTTTAACGGCGAAATGCTCGACGCCTTTAAGCATACTTTGATTATCGCTATACTATCAGCTCTTATTTCAACTATTTTGGGAACAGCGGCAGCTGTAGGCATTGATATGCTAAAAAGCAAGTTTGCTAAATCACTGGTTATGTCTGTTACTAATATTCCTATGATGAATGCAGATATTGTTACCGGCGTTTCGCTTATGCTTTTATTTATATTTTTTGGCAAACTCTTAGGTCTTGCCGAGTCACTTGGTTTTATGACCGTTTTAATAGCACACATTACCTTTAATTTACCTTATGTCATCTTATCGGTTATGCCTAAACTAAAGCAAACCGACCCCGCATTATCTCAAGCGGCTATGGACCTTGGTTGTACCCCCCTAAAATCTTTCTTTAAAGTAGTTTTACCTTCCATTTCAAGTGGTGTTTTTACCGGTTTTATAATGGCTTTTACATTATCACTTGATGACTTTGTAATAAGTTATTTTACCTGTGGCCATTATCAGACTTTGCCTATAGTTATTTATAATATGACAAAGAAAACCGTTACTCCGGACACCTATGCCCTTTCTACCCTTATATTTATTTCAGTATTTACATTGCTTATTTTATACAATGTCACATTAAGCCGTTCCGAAAAGAAAAGAGGTATGGCATAATGAAAAAAATCTTTCAAATTTCTATAGTTTTTATACTTATACTATCATTGTTTTCTCTTTGCTCTTGCGGTTACGAATATTTTGATTTAGAGCTTGATGCTGATTATACCAATAACCTACAAGGCACTGTACTTAATGTGTATAACTGGGGAGAGTATATTTCTGATGGCAGCGAAGGTACTATTGACGTTAATAAAGAGTTTGAAAAAATAACCGGTATAAAGGTTAACTATTCTACTTTTGAAAGCAATGAAACCATGTACTCACAATTGCGTACTGCAGGTGTTTCATACGACCTAATCATTCCATCGGATTATATGATTGACAGAATGATAAGTGAAGAAATGTTATTGCCTATTGATGTAAATAGGATTTCTAATTATAAAAACGTTGATGAAGCGTACAAAAACTTATATTTCGACCCTGAAAATAAATATTCTGTACCGTATAACGTTGGCATGGTAGGAATTATTTATAATACCAAAATGGTAGACGAAATTCCTGATAGCTGGTCTGTTTTTTGGGATAGTAAGTATAAAAATCAAACATTAATGTTTTCAAACCCAAGAGACGCTTTTATGACCGCCCAATTTTTAAGCGGTGTAAGTGTCAATTCTACGAACAAGGCTGATTGGGATAAAGCGGCTGACCTGTTAAAATCTCAAAAATCTAACCTGCAATCCTATGTTATGGATGAAGTTTACGGTAAAATGGAGACGGGCGAAGCTGCAATAGCTCCCTATTACTCCGGTGACTATCTTACTATGTATGACGTCAATCCCGATTTAGCATTTGTATATCCCAAGGAAGGCACAAATATTTTTGTAGATTCGGTATGTATACCAAAATGTTGTCAGAATTATGAAGCTGCTATGCTGTATATTAATTTCCTACTAGAACCGGAAATTGCTCTTGCTAACGCTGAATATATAGGTTATGCCTCCCCTAATACAGCGGTTATTAATAATACTGACTATTGCTATTACGGTAATGAAATTTTATATCCAAAAGAAGAAAATATGCCTAAAACTGAATATTATCGCAATCTAAGCGATGACATTCGATATTATTATGAAAATCTGTGGATTGATGTTAAGCTGTATTAAAAAAGAAGCGTTTTTAACGCTTCTTTTTTTCTGCTATTATGTAGCAGTTCTTTCTGTAGTGGAGTTAAGGCCAAAACTTACTGATAGCGCTAAGTCAACTTCACCCATCGACCTGTTATCTAAAGTGCCCATTTTTTCTTTTAATCGTCTTTTATCAATTGTCCTTACCTGCTCCAGTAAAACGATAGAATCCTTTGCAAGTCCCGACGAAACGGCGTTTACTTTAATATGTGTCGGTAAATCAGTTTTATCATGCTGACTGGTTATTGCAGCAGCGATAACGGTAGGACTATATCTGTTACCTATGTCATTTTGTACAATAAGTACAGGTCGCACACCACCTTGCTCGGAGCCGATGACCGGACTTAAATCGGCATAATAAATATCACCGCGTTTTATACTCATTAATATTTCACACTCCAAAAATATTTGTATTAATATTTTTGCCAATAACTTGAAATTTAATACAAATAAATTCATTAGTACATTATATGTAAAATATTTAATCTTGACTAAAAAAATAAATCCGCACAATGTGCGGATTTTACTTTATAATACTTTTGACAAAAATTCCTTTAATCGCGGTGCCTTGGGATTTTCAAAAAATTCTTTTGGAGGCGCATCCTCCATAATTACACCTTCATCAATAAAAATTACACGGTCGGCAACTTCCCTTGCAAATCCCATTTCATGTGTAACAACCACCATAGTCATTCCGCTATCGGCTAGTTCTTTCATAAGTTCAAGAACTTCGCCTACCATTTCAGGGTCAAGAGCACTAGTAGGCTCATCAAAAAGAATTACATCTGGGTTCATTGCCAACGCTCTTACTATGGCAACACGCTGTTTTTGACCACCGGAAAGCTGCGACGGATAAGCTTCTGCTTTATCTCTCAGACCAATTCTGTCCAGAAGCTGTAAAGCATTTTCTTTGGCTTCTTCTTTAATTTGTTTGACTGATTTTATAAGCTCCTTATTAGGGTTAGAAAGCCTTAATTTATTCATTTTCTTCTTTTCAACATAAACAGGCGATAACATAATATTCTCAATAACCGTTTTATTGTTAAAAAGATTAAAATGTTGAAAAACCATTCCTATTTTCTGCCTGTGAACGTTGATATCCACCTTCATATCGGCAATATCTACTCCGTGAAAGAATATATTACCGGAAGTGGGGTCTTCCATACAATTAAGGCATCTTAAAAAAGTTGACTTACCGGAACCTGAAGGGCCGATAACAACCACTCGCTCACCTTTTTTAATAGAAATATCAATACCTTTAAGCACTTCAATTTTACCAAAGGATTTTTTGAGATTAACGACCTCTATCACTTTTTCTCAAACTCCTTTCCATAATTTTAATGCCCCAAGAAATCAAAAGAACAAGTATAATATATAATACCGCCATAGCTAAATACGGCATAAAATATTCATACCTTACGTTACCGATTTCAGTAAAGGTTTTATATAGGTCGGTAGCCGCAACGAAGCTAACAACAGAAGTATCTTTTATAAGTGCAATAAATTCGTTACCCAGTGTAGGTAAAATATTTTTAATTGCTTGCGGAATTACTATTTTTAACATAGTTGTAGAATAACTAAGACCAACTGCACGTCCCGCCTCCAACTGACCAATATCAACAGATAGTACGCCGCCACGCATTATTTCCGATACATAAGCGGCACTATTTAAACCAAAAACTATAATACTTGTATTTAGTGAAGAAATTGATAAACCGAACATCGGCCATAAAACGTAATATGTAATTAGAAGTTGGACAACAAGTGGTGTGCCGCGGAAAAATCCAACATAAACAGTACATATTTTATCCAAAATTTTCGGAAACAGTTTATATTTGGGCATAACTTTAACAGCGCAAATAAGAGTACCTAAAACTATACCAATAAGTAAGCCTATTACGGCAATTAATAAGGTATTAACAAGACCGACAGAAAGTACTCGTTTCCAGCCGCCCTTTTCTATAAACAATTCCCAGAAGACTTGGAATTTGTAACTATAATCCATAGATTAACCTCTCTTAAAGTTTAAAAATGCCTTTGGAGTGATTTTCTCCAAAGGCGATATTAACTCATTTTAAAATTAGCCGTTTAATTTAGCAGAGATAGCTTTAGCAGGACCGTTATCAGCGATAACGTATTTAACCTGACCTTGCTGCATAGCTGTAATGGCAAGAGCAACATACTTGTAAGGTGATGCCTCAGCAGTTAAAGCGGTAAAGCCGTAATCTTCGTCACCTTTAATGTAAAGTTCACCGGTGGTACCAGCCTGACAACCAATTTTATCATCTTTAGAAAGAGCATTTAAAATAGCGGCAACATCATCACCCGTTTCACAATCATCAAATGTGGTATCATCAGCCATTGTAATTACAACCTGAGAAGCATTATAGTAAGAATCAGAGAAGGTTACTACTTTCTGACGGTCAGGAGTCACAGAAAGACCTGCCATGCCTATATCTGAAATACCGGTCTGCACAGAGTTAACAACAGCGTCGAAATCCATATCCTGAATAACAAGTTCTTTTCCAAGTTCCTGAGCAAGATAGTAAGCGATTTCAAGGTCAACACCTGAATATTTACCCGATTCGTCTACCATTTCAAAAGGTTCGAAACCGGTGCTGGTAGCAACTACTAGCTGGTCTTTGTTTGCATCTAAAGCAGCAGATGTAATTAAAAGAGGCTGACCGTCGCCGAAATAGTTGTTGCAAATCTCGTCAAATTTGCCGTTATCCTTAATCTTTTTAAGGAATGTATTAACCTGTGCTAAAAATTCGGTATCTGTTTTTGCAACAGCAAATGCATATTCTTCAGAACTTAAAGGAAGGTCAATAACCTTTACTTTTGCAGAACCGTTGCTGCCACAACCGGCAAAGCAAGTAACAATGAGAGCGATAGAAAGTACAAGAGCTAATATTTTTTTCATAACATTTTCCTCCATATCTTTTTGATACATTGATAATATATCACCTTATTCATAATAATTCAAGTGATATTTAGCATTTATATACTGTTTTAGTCATTAATTTTGAGTTTTTGAATTAAAAAAGCGCATAATATGCAAAAACATTGCATAAAATAGAGATTATTGGTTATAATATGTACTTGAACTTAAAAACTAAATATGATATAATTTATAAATAATTTTGCCGAAAGGAGCTTTCAAAATGGAAACAAAAACTATTGCAACAAATAAAAAAGCTTTCCACGAGTATTTCGTTATTGAAAGCTTTGAAACGGGCATAGCGTTAACTGGAACAGAAATCAAATCCATACGTGGCGGTAACGTTAATTTAAAAGATGCATGGTGTAGTATTGATAACGGTGAGCTTATCGTTAAACAAATGCATATCAGCCCTTATGAATTTGGCAATATTTTTAATAAAGACCCAATAAGACCGCGTAAACTTTTGGCACATAAACGTGAAATTATGCGGATGCTCGGTCTTATAAAACAACAAGGTCTTACATTGGTTCCCCTTTCCCTTTATTTTAAAGGTTCACTTGTTAAAGTTCAGGTTGGATTATGTAAAGGTAAAAAACTTTATGACAAACGCGCTGTTGCCGCAAAAAAAGATGCCGACCGTAGTATTGACAGAGCAATTAAAGAACAAAACCGATAAATATGGGGGCGTAAAGGTTTCGACAGGGATTATGCAGTATCGGAAGCGAGTGATGGTGTGAGACCATCTGAAAACTCACAATTAAAAATTAAACGACAACAATAAAGTTGCTCTTGCTGCCTAATTAGGCAGCCGTCCAACCTTTGAGTACCGCGACTTAGGTTTGGGCGTCACTTAGCGGTGCACATGAACAAAAGGCTGCTCACCCTTTTGTCACGACTTTGAGCTACCAAATTTATTAGGATGACATTTTCCGAATAAATAAGGGAACTTCAAAGAAATGTCTGCGCTCGGAGATGCCGATATGAATTGATTTTTGGACAGGGGTTCGATTCCCCTCGCCTCCACCAGAAAAAGACCTATGCTTTGATACAAAGCATAGGTCTTTTTCAACGAAATAAATCCCTTGCGGGATTTGTGAAAT
>SVQC01000017.1 GCA_015065585.1 Oscillospiraceae bacterium | reverse complement strand
GGTGTAGGCGTATTTTTTCAAAACGATAATATCAATACCCTTGATGAAGATAGCGAACTTCGATTAACTATTATGTCAGGTATTGCTCAGGACGAACTTAGAAAACTATCAAGCCGTATTAAGTTTGGTCATCAAGAGGCTATAAAGAAAAATGTTGTCCTTGGTAACAGCCGTATATTCGGCTACCGCAAAGACAACAAAAGATTAGTTATTGATGAAAAAGAGGCAGAAATGGTTCGTGAGTTATTTGAACTTTACGCAACCGACCAATATAGTATGAAGCAGATTGAGGAAATCTTTTGGAACAAGGGTTACCGCAACAATAACGGTAAACGCATCTGCCATAGCACAATGTCTAACACCATTTCAAACCCAAAGTATAAAGGCTATTATGTAGGCAACAAGGTAAAGATTATAGATATGTTTACCAAAAAGCAAAAGTTCTTACCACCTGAGGAATGGGTTATGTTTAAGGACGAAACCGGCGAAATCGTTCCCGCTATTGTCAGTGAAGACCTTTGGGAAAAAGCCAACGCTGTTCTTAGAAGGCGTAGCCGTGATGTCAAGAACAGACAAAATCTATGCAACCACCCCAATCTGTTGACCGGTAAAATGTACTGCACCCATTGTGGTAAACTTTACTACCGCAAGGATAGCAAAGACCGCAAAGGCAATGTTTTATCCCGTTGGATATGCAGTGGCAAAATTAACAATGGCACTGATTCTTGCCCTTCGTTCACCATTTATGAAGAAGAAATCAAAGAAGTTCTTAATGAAGTTTTCAAAGACACTGCCGATGATGCAAGGCTGATTATTGAAGAATATACAAATATGTATGCTGAAGTATTAGCAAAAGACACTTCATCGGGTGAACTGCAAAAGCTTAAAGATCGACTTGATTTTCTTGCTAAGAAAAAATCAAAACTGCTTGAGTACAATATTGCAGGGCAAATCAATGACCGAGATTTTGTTGAGATGAACAAACAAATTTCGGACGAGTCTGCTGAGGTTTACTCTACTATTCAGGAGATAGAATATGAAATAAATTCACGAGCTGAATACAAGCAAAAAATTGAAGAGATACGTAACATTTTGCAAAAAGCCGAAAATGAAGCAAGTGAAAACTTTATCGATTCAGCGTTCATAAATAGGTATATTGACAAAATTTATGTAACTCCTATTGAAGAAGGTACAGTTGAGATTTCGGTAAAGATTTTCTCGGGAGAGACGGTTGAGAAACATTTGTCAAGCTTACGAAAACGCCATAAATCTATTAAAAATGCCGAAAAAACCGATGAAAATGAGCCCTCTGATAACGGTATTGTCAATGTTTGCACTACGGGACACACTTTTAAGAAGATGATTGAATCTTATGAAAACAGCATGAAATAATTAATTTTATTGACATTTGATGAGGTGCCCTGTCTAAACTTTGTTGAGATGGGGCGCTTTTTTAAGAGAAGCAGCGGAGGTGAAATTATGATAGATAAAATCTGTCTTGCACTCGTAATAATCGGTTCGCTCAACTGGGGTCTTGTAGGTCTTTTTCAGTTTGACGTCGTAGCGTGGCTTTTTGGCGGCACCGCATCCCTTATCAGCAGAATTATATATATTGTCATAGCGCTTGCAGGTATTTGGTGCATTACCTTATTATTCCGAAACAGAGCCACCTGCTGTGATGATAACGACAGAGCTAATCACTAAAAATAAAGACTGTATTTTGAAAAAATACAGTCTTTTTAATTAAAATTTGAACACTTTATTACGAGTTCTTCATTCTCCACATGAAATTCTATATTTCCGACTTTATCTGTTCTAAGTATATTTACATTTGCATAATGCAAAAGGTCGAGAACTTTACCTGCAGGATGATTGTAATTATTATCAGCACCAACAGAAATTACTGCGTGATTAGGAGTGGCAATATCTAGTAAATCATTTGTAGTTGAACCACTACTACCGTGATGCCCTATTTTTATAACATCACAGTCTAAATTATATTTTTCCTTTACAAGTTTTTGCTCTAGTTCTGATTCAGCGTCACTCATAAGCAAAAATTTATAATTTCCGCATTTTGCCATTATAACGGCACAACTATTATTTTCGGTTTTATCCTCAGGATTACAGTATAAAACCGACAATCTAAAATCACCGATAGTAATAACTAAGCCTTGTCGTGCCAGAATATGTGACGCTTTGTTGTCAGATGCCAATTTAGTTATTTCTTTAGCTGTTTTATAATCAGTAGTGAGACTTTCTGGAAGTTTAGGAACAACTAAATTAAGAACTTTAAATTCTTTAAGTATTTGGGTTGCGGCGCCCACATGGTCGGTATGCCAATGGGTTAAAATAAGAGCATCGAGACCTTTGACACCATAACTTTTAAGTTCTCTGATAATGTCTGTGCTTAAACCATCACCAGTATCAATAAGGGCAAAACGATTATTACTTTTAACCAGAATAGCGTCGCCCTCACCGACGTTTAAAAACGTAATGCTATCGGCAGTTTCTTCAGCTTTTGCTTCTTGACCGGTTATTTCACTTATAGTTGGTATAAAGGGCAAATCTAGAAATGTTATAAGAAGGAGTGAAACGCATCCTAAAACAACCATAGTCCATAAAACCGAAGTAACAATTTTAAGTTTATTCTTCACGGGCTTCTTTTTCCATTAGTTCTGCAGAAGTAATTAAAATCTGACGGGGTTTAGAGCCTTCATATGGACCTATGACGCCCTTTGCTTCCATCTGGTCCATAATTCTAGCGGCACGAGAATATCCAAGTTTAAGTTTTCTTTGTAAAAACGATGTGGACGCTTGTCCTTGCTCTACCACGGCTCTGATAGCATCACTAAGCATAGGGTCATCTTCAGAATCACCATCACCGCTATCGTCAGACATTCCTCCTTTGCCCTTCTTTTGAGCAGCAGCAAGACGGTCAATTTCACCCTGAATTTCTTCATTATATTCAGATGAACGATTACCTTTTACAAACTCGACAACAGCCTCAACTTCTTCGTCACTGACGTAGCATCCCTGTAAACGACTGGGCTTTGATGCGCCAACAGGGTTAAAAAGCATATCACCACGACCAAGAAGTTTCTCTGCACCACCTATATCAAGTATAGTTCTACTGTCAACTAAAGCGGCTACCGCAAAAGCAATACGAGTAGGCACATTAGCCTTAATAACACCGGTAACTACATCAACCGACGGACGCTGTGTTGCAATAAGCAAATGCATACCTGCAGCTCTTGCTTTTGCTGCAATACGGTTAATTGAATCCTCAACTTCACCTGGAGCAGTAATCATTAAATCAGCAAGCTCGTCAATAATAATAACAATTTGAGGAAGCTTTTGTAAATCACTATCAAGTTCGCAAAGTCGGTTAAAACCAACAATATCACGAACATTATTATCGGCAAACAAACGATATCTTCGTTCCATTTCGGTAACAGCCCAACCAAGAGCACCAGACGCTTTTCTCGGGTCGGTAACAACTGGCACAAGAAGATGTGGTATGCCATTATATATACCGAGTTCAACAACCTTAGGGTCAATCATAAGCAGTTTTACTTCATCAGGAGCTGCTTTATAAAGTATACTCATAATGATAGAGTTGATGCAAACCGATTTACCAGAGCCTGTCTGACCGGCAATAAGACCATGAGGCATTTTTGCAATATCGGTAACAATAGGGTTACCGGCAATATCTCTACCCATAGCTACAGTAAGCTTACTTTTTGAATTAGCAAATGCAGCCGATTCTATTATTTCTCGAACGGTAACTGTATTACATACCTTATTAGGTACTTCAATACCTACAGCCGCCTTATTGGGAATAGGCGCTTCTATACGAACGCCTGCCGCGGCGAGACCTAATGCAATATCATCGGCAAGATTTGTAATTTTACTGATTTTAACACCAGCGCAAGGCTGTAGTTCAAAACGGGTAACAGTAGGACCACGGCTTATATCCATAAGCTTTGTCTCAACGCTAAAACTTCTGAGCACCTCTACAAGACGATTGGCAGTTGACTCAAGTTCCGCCGAAACAGTACTGGTATTTTCATTTTTCTGCTCTTTAAGTAAAGAAATTGGAGGAAATGCATAGCTTTCTTCTTCTGTTATTTCCATTGTATTATCAATTTCTTTAGCAACTGTTGCTATTTCTTCTGCTGTTTCTTCGGCAGTCATCTTAATTTTTGCAACTTCAGGTTCCGATTTTGAGGTTTCTTCCAATACTTCAGGTTCTGCCTCAACCTCGACGCCGTTATATGTATCAACAACTCTTTTCTGCTTTGGTGATAACGGAAGTTTATCTACGTCAACCATATCGTCAACCGAAATATCGGTGAGAGCTTTCTTTTCTTTTTCCTTTTCTTCCTTTGCATCGGCAATAGTTTGTTCGGCTTTTTTGCTAACTGCTACAACAGAAGCTCTCGCCCCCCTGAAAAGCTTAGCAACACTAGTACCGGTAAGCAACATTAATGCGGCAACCAAAAAAATAACAAGAATTGTTATCGCTCCGCCTTTGGTAGATATCTGATATAAAAAATTACCGAAAACCGCACCCAAAGCACCTCCGCCTTTCCAGGTAGAAGCCAAAAACACATCCGATACATGCGTAATATATGCAGAAGCTTTATTAGTAGCAATAACATCGGCAAATGCACCGATAAAATATATAAGAAAACCTGCAATTATAGTTTTTAGTTTATATATACCGTTAAATTTACCCATAGAATAAATAACGCAGGTGCATATACTAAAGACAGGAATTAGGAAAGAAGTAATGCCGAACATACCAAAAATAAAATTATGAAGACTGTGCCATCCTTTTTCACCGGGGAAAATTGTAATTATCAGCAAAAGTATCGAAACCGCAAACCAAATAACCGCTGCAAACTGATTAACAGCGGATTGGTTTTTAGATGGTTTCTCTACATTTTTAGTTGCTTTTTTCTTTTTCTTGTTTGCCATTTTTTACCCCACTATCATTGTTGTTATCTATAATTTGGTAAAGTTTTGAAATCGCATCGCTAAGGCTTCCGAGGGAATCTATAAGACCACACTCAACTGCTTTTTTACCGTCTAAAACAGTACCGACATCTGTAACCAGTTCCCCTGTGTTCATAAGAAATTTATTAAAATCAGCAGATGAAATATTAGAGTTTTTTATAATAAAATTCACAATTCTTTCCTGCATTTTTTCAAAATGATTCAGCATTTGCGGAACGCCGATTACAAGTCCGTTCATCCTCACAGGATGAATAGTCATAGTGGCAGACGGTGCAATAAAAGAATATTTTGCACAAACCGCCAATGGAACACCGATAGAATGTCCACCGCCAATCACCAAAGAAACTGTAGGCTTTGTCATGCCTGAAATAAGTTCTGAAATTGCAAGACCAGCCTCAACATCTCCACCAACGGTATTCAGTATTATTAGCAAACCGTCAATACTTTTATCTTCCTCTACCGAAACCAGCAATGGTATAATGTGCTCGTATTTAGTGGTTTTTGTTTGTTCGGGCAGCACCATATGCCCTTCAATTTCCCCAATAATTGTAAGGCAAAAGATTTTCTTATCTTTATTGCTTATAGTAACTGAACCTAAATTTTTAAGTTCATCATAATTTCCATTTTTTTCGCGATTTTCTTTATTTTCCACGATATCAAACCTCCGTATATATTATCGGAAGTTTTGACTATATTATTATACTATTTAAATAACTATTTTTCAAGTGTATCTTTAACGGCAAAATGTCAATAAATATTTTAGTTGTGTTTTCTAAACTTTTATGCTATAATTTTTTTAAAACAAAAATATTCGGAGGAATATATTATGTCAGAAAAAGTATTAATTACCAGTGACAGCACTACCGATTTAAGTCCGGAATTAATAGAACGCTACAATATTAAAATTTTACCCCTCGGCATTTCCCTTTCCGGAAAAACCTATAAAGACGGTATTGATATTAATCCGGATATGATTTATGACCATTATAACAAAACCGGAGAACTACCAAAAACATCCGCCGCAAATATTGACGAATGTATATCATTTTATAAGCAATTTGTAGACGAAGGCTATTCTATTGTCCATTTTGCATTAAGCTCTGATATGTCCTCTACATTTAATAACTGTCGTCTTGCTGCGCAGGAATTTGACAATGTTTACGCTATTGACACCCGTAATCTCTCGACCGGCGGAGGACTTCTCGTACTGGCTGCTGCTGATATGGTTGCAGAAGGTCTTAGCGCTAGTGAAATTGCAGAAAAATGTACCGAACTTGCTTGTCGTGTTGACGCTTCCTTCGTTATTGACAACCTTGAATTTTTGCATAAAGGCGGACGATGCAGTGCTGTTGCGGCATTTGGTGCCAACTTATTAAAATTAAAACCCTGTGTTGCTGTAAGAAATGGCAAAATGGGTGTTATCAAAAAGTACAGAGGAAAATATGAATCCGTTTTAAAAGAATATATCGACGATATGATTGGCGATGCATCTGATATCGAGCTTGACAGAATCTTCGTAACCCACGCTGGTTGTACTCCCGAAATATATAATGCTTGTTACGAGCAGGTTAAAAACAAAGCTCCCTTTAAGGAAATACTTTTAACCCGCGCCGGCTCTACTATTTCCTCACACTGCGGCAGAGATACACTCGGTGTGCTCTTTATCCGCAAATCACCTTTAAACTAATTCTGCATATAATTTTAACAGGAGCTTATGTAAGGATATCCTGTTATTACCGGCGGTAATGTTCATTATCCACAGAATTACCGGGATTGCTCCTTTAATATAAAAAAGACCCGATTTTTCGGGTCTTTTCTTTTATATTATATCTTCAAAATCAGGTTCACTGTTATCGTTAACTTCAAGTCCCAAGGAACGACGAAGTTCAATATCTGAAGTAGGATTATCTTCATAATATGGGTCAATAATATATTTTCTAATAGCTCCAAATACCCCATATTGCACTATAAGATAGTGAATAAGCGGATAGAAGCATACAATAAACGTCATAAATATTGCAGCTATTAACGGAGTCATCAGCTGTAAAATAAACACACCGTAAAACAAAACCCAGAAAATGCTAGTAGCCAGCCCCATAATAATATTGTTTTTCATATTCAGTACGAAGAACTTGAAGCTATTAAGATAAAGCTGTCCTATTCGCATATTAAAGGTAATAACCATAAACCAAATATGATATTTCATAATAGTGAAAAGGAATACTATAAAAAATGATATTCCAAGGCCTACCGCCTGAAATATACCACCAATTTTTCCTCCCGAAGTAAAGAAAAAGTCAAGGTCGAGCACCAAAATAATAGTAACAATAAGATTAATAATTCCAACGCATAATGCCTGTTTCCAATTTTTCTTTATTGTGGAAAAAAAATCCGAAAGTCCAAATGAGTGTTTATCTCGGGACAAGCTACGCGTAACGCCCGTCATTCCGACAGCGGACAATCCCGGAATAATGAATAAAAGACAGTACATCAAGCATACAGGAATCATCTTCCAAGCATTTCTGAAGAAGGTTTCAAAAAATCGTACAAAAGTTCGTTTCTGCGGACCGTTTTTGCTAACACCCGGTCCTTCTTTACTATAATTAAAAAATAGACCCATTAAATAATTCCTCACTTTTTCTTCTTATATATAGCTTTTTCAAACAGCTTAATATCCTTAAAGCCAAGCAGATAAGCCACTGCACTTACTAGTACCAAATAAATAGCAGGTACGGCACAAAGCAGTATTTGTGCTATAGTCAAATCTGTTGCAATCTTTGCGGACGAATAAATAAATGTTAAATAACCATGAAAATGCGAATTTAACAATCTGAAAGTATTTAAAAAATGAGGATTTAAAATTTTAGCCCAAGATAAAACAAGCAATAAGTAAATTACAATAGACGGTGTAGCGGCAATTGCACCGATTGCCACGCCTTTACTCTTTGAAGAAGAAATTTTACCAAGTCTAACAGCCGAAAAATCTTTATTGCCCATTTCCCAAACACTACCATAAATTACAGCAGTAATTAAGACAATGCTAAAAAATTGTGCTAATGCTATAGCAATGTTTTCCTTTTCTTTGGATAGAGCAGTAATGTTGATTTTATTTAATTTTTCACCATCATATTCCGAGCATTTACAACCGTCGGGATTTGTATCTTCAGCATTATGAATGCAGACGATTTCTTCTCTGCTGGTTTCAGAATTATGATGATAAATATTGTAACCCGTAACATCGCTGAACGCGGCGTTAAAAGCAAAAATAAAGGAGAAATAAACAAAAAGGCACATTAAAATACCGATAGCAAATTTGAAAAATAATTTTGCACCTCTTTTAAACATACTAACACCAACCTTCGAAAATATATTAAAGATTATAACCCAAAAAAAAACAAAAAGCAAGTAAATACGTAATTTACTCGCTTTTGTTTATAAAAAATTAAAAAACTAACAATAAAACTACCGCTGTTATCAAAATGCATCCTAAAATTGATAAAATTAATATTTTCTGTTTGCGCCTTTTTTGTTCTAACATTATCACTTCTCTCAGAGGAACATTTGTTGAAGTTATTTCTAATTTTTTTATTACTGATTCTGCTTCATTTTTTAATCGTCTGGTTTTCTTTTCAACATATTCTGGTGATACAAACAAAATAACCTTTGAAAAATATTTATTTCCGGTGTCGGTAATTTCAATAACTGATTTGTTAACTCCTTTAACCATAATATCCTCCAAGCTTCTTTTTTATTTTAGTCTTGACTGAAATAAAAATTAATATTCAGGTTTACATAAAATTGTTTACAACTTGGTGTATAACTTCAATAACTTCTTTTAAATAGGGTGATTTTTGCATTAAGGTTCACATAAATTGACACTTTATGTCAACCAAAAAATTTATCTATTTCTTTTTCGACAAAATTATGCTATAATCTAATTAAATAAGTTTTTACTGAGATTCGGTGATTTTATGCATAATATTATTTTTGAAGATAATATGGTAATGTTGAAAAATATTGATAATTTTGACCTTAAAAAAACTTTTGAATGCGGTCAATGCTTCCGCTGGGAACAAAATGAAAATGGCTTTTGGCAGTCAATTGTAGGGGGAAAAGAAATAAATGCATCTCAGGATGATACTAACATCGTTCTTTTCCCCTGCTCAAAGGAAGACTTCGATGAATTTTGGTTTAATTATTTTGACCTTGGTAGAGATTATTCAGCGATTAATGAAGTACTAAATAACGACAAAACATTAAAAAATGCTGTTAAATACGGCAAAGGTATACGCATATTAAACCAAGAACCGTGGGAAACTCTTTGTTCCTTTATAATTTCTCAAAACAACAATATCCCGAGGATTAAAGGTATCATTTCGAGATTATGTGAAAATTTCGGGGAAAAAAAGTCATTTGGATATACCTTTCCTTCGGCAGAAAAAATAGCCTCGCTTTCCGTAGACGACTTAGCCGTTCTACGCTCTGGTTTCAGAGCAAAATATATTATAGACGCCGCAAAAAAGGTTACAAGCGGCACTATAAATCTTGATGAATTAAAAAAATTAGATAGTGATTCAGCGAGAGAAATTTTAACAACTATATACGGCGTTGGCGAAAAAGTTGCTGATTGCACATTATTATTTGGACTGGGTCATACCAACGTTTTTCCTAAAGACGTTTGGATAAAACGCGCACTATCAGTTCTTTATAACGGCAAATTCCCAGACTGCGCCTTAAACTACGAAGGCATTGCACAGCAATATCTGTTTTATTATGCCCGTGAAACAAAACTTAACGTATAAAATCTAAGCATCGGATATTCCGATGCTTTTTTAATCCATAGCCAACCCCAAATAGCCGTCACCGCAAAAGTTGTATCCAAGACTCTTGTAAACGGCGTAATAAAATTTATCTCCATTTGTTGTCGCAGTATTTTCAGTAAAAATATTCGGCACAGCAGAAATATCACCTATAATTTCCTTGATTTTTCCACTGTCACGCTCTTTTATAACTAGATACGTTGGTGCTACTATTGAATCAGTAAACGCATCACAGTAAAAAAACAGCAATTCTATAAACTTTTCCCCCATTTGCACAAAATTTTCTTGTTGTAAAGCTTTTCTAACCGACATTAATTGTTTTTCACAATTAATTTTTATTGCTTCTTTTACTTTTTCGTTTTTTAATGGCTCAATAAACTTTTTGGTAAATTTATTTTCAAAACCCAGTTTATTGTTATAGAATTCAAACAAACCGTCATTCATCGGCCGTAAACATAAAAATTTATATTTATCCTTTATCTTTTCAGAGAAATCGTCAAACAGAATTCTCATATATCCCATAGAGCGATACTTTTCTTTAGTAGCAACACCATATACATATTTGCCCAAAACATCGTTAATATAAACGTCAAAAGCAAATAACATAGAAATTACTTCGCCATTTTTTTCTATATAAAAACAATCTTCATCAAAACAAGTATCAAAAAGAAAATTTGTGAACTGCACATCATCTTTAAAGGCATCTATATATAAATCCTTGCATTGTTCCTTAATGGATTTATTTTGCATTTTTTCGGTAATTAAGAATTTTTTAAGCAGTATTTCAGGCCTATAAGAAAGTTTCGCCTTTCGTAGCCCTTCAATTCCCATATCTTCTTCTCTGTTGATATATTTATATCCTGATAATTCATTTTTAGCGAACTGATTATTAATCATAGCATAAGCCCCATCATAATCACCGAGAGCTTTTTCTATGTTCACATCAAAGGTATCTTTATTAATCTGACAGCCTAGAGTAAAAGCAATTACTTTACCGTCAACTCTTAAGACTCCGCCTTTAATATCATAATCAGAAAAATTGTCCAAAATTTTTGTAAGACCCGTTCTCTCAGCTGACATAAAATCATTTTCTTTGCTTACGTTTTGCTCATACCATACACTGAGCATTTCTTTAACATTTGGCACATTTTCAACGCTTAGGCTTTCATAAGACCAAATATACTGTTTTGAAAATCGAGAAATATGATTCCTTTTTGAATGAAATTTTTTACCTGAAAGGCAAATTAAATCTTCTGATGAATATATATACTCAAAAGAATTTCTAAGCAAATTATAATCAAAATCTTCATTGATTTGCTCTTTAAACAGATTTAATCGTTCTCCCTCACCCGCAAAAAAGCAAATCGGTAAATTATTTTCAGTGCAATAGGCTTTAATTTTATCTATAGCTTTTTTCATATCACGACTAAAGGGTAATCCAAAAGATATTCGTCCGTCTACACAGTTTTTAGTATATAAAATTCCGTCTTCAATGCAAAATTCAAAACAAAAAGCCTCCTGCCAAAGCATAAGGTTAACTAGCGAAAACTCACATGAATACTCACAAAACCCACGTACACACTCTAGTATATTCTTAAAATCTTCTGTACGGGCTTTTTGAAATTTAAGCATATATTCTCTCCTAAATTCTATTTTAAGTTTATTATTGACTGTTTATTAATAATTTTACCACATTTGAAATAAGTGTCAAGAAATAAAAGACCGAGAATCCTCGGTCTTTTAAGCTTAAAACATTGACATTTGATTGGTTTCAGGCAAATCCTTAAACACACCTAAATCAAAAAGGGACTGAACAATCGCTTTGGATACACCCGATTCGGCCTGAAAGTCCTCTACCGAAATAAAGCCGCCTTTTTGCGCCGCATTATACACATCATATGCTGCCTTATCTCCCATTCCCGATATAGAGCCGAAAGGCAAACGTATACCGTCATTTTCGGGTAAGAATTTAACAGCGTGAGACTTTTCAAGGTCGATTGGAAGAATTTTTATTCCGCGGCTCATAATTTCATTGAAAATATACATATTATCGAGTACGTCGAGTTCTTTTTTACCTGCCTCTTTACCAAGAGCTTTAGTATCACGAATATACTTTTTGACAGCTTCGTGACCCTGCATAAGAATAGGAGCGTCAACATCTTCGGGTCGGGCAGTAAAATAAGCGCAATAAAATTCGAGAGGTTTATACACCTTATACCAACAAAGTCTTAATGCAGAAATAACGTAAGCGGCTGCATGAGCTTTTGGGAACATATACTTGATTTTTTTACAAGAACCGATATACCATTCAGGAACATTTACCTTACGCATATCGTCTTCCATAGCTTGCCAATCCTCTTTGCTTACCTTTCCACTAGCCACCATACCTTTACGTACCGTTTCAGTAATTTTAAAGGCTCGACTTTCATCCATACCCTGATTTATAAGGTAAACCATTATATTATCACGAGTACCAATAACATTGGAAATTGTGCATATTCCTTGGTCAATAAGGTCTTTTGCATTCCCTAGCCATACGTCCGTGCCGTGAGAAAGACCGGAAATCTGGAGTAAATCGGCAAAATTTTGCGGTTTACAGTCCATGAGCATACCGCGAACAAAAGCAGTACCGAATTCGGGTATACAAAAAGTACCGGTTTGTGATTCAATTTCTTCAGGTGTTACCCCCAAAGCTTCGGTAGAAGTAAATAAACTGTATACCTTAGGGTCAGACATCGAAATATCGTTAACACTAATTCCTGTATATTCCTCAAGATATTTATATGTAGTTGGAACAACATGACCAAGTTCATCAAGCTTAAGTATTGTATCGTGAATAGAATGGAAATCAAAGTGCGTAGTAAGGATATCAGATTTAGGGTCATCGGCAGGATGCTGAATGGGACAAAAATCGTAAATAGTCTTGTCCCGTGGAACTATAATCATACCTGCAGGGTGCTGTCCCGTAGTCGCCTTGATTTTCGATTTTTCTACAGCCTTAGCAAGACGTTCCATCTCAGCCTGACTTAAGGTTATATTCTTTAATTCGCAATAAGCCTTTACATAACCGAAAGCGGTTTTTTCCGCAATCGTAGAAATAGTTCCTGCTTTAAACACATTTTCTTTACCAAAAAGGGATTCTGTATATTTTTGAACTTCACTCTGATATTCATCTGAGAAATTAAGGTCAATATCAGGCACTTTATCACCTTTAAAACCAAGGAAAGTTTCAAAGGGTATATCATGGCCGTCACGCTTTAAAAACGTACCACACTCAGGGCAGTTTTTTTCAGGCAAATCAAATCCCGAACCAACTTGCGCACTACTGAAAAATTCATTCCACTGACATTTGGGACAGTAATAATGTGGCGGTAGCGGATTAACCTCCGAAATACCTGCCATTGTAGCGGCAAAAGAAGAACCTACAGAGCCACGTGAACCAACAAGATACCCATGGTCTTCGCTGTATTTAACGAGCTTTTGTGCAGAAATATACATTATAGAGAAGCCATTATTAATAATACTGTTAAGCTCTTTTTCAAGACGGTTTTTAACAACGTCTTTAAGTTCTCCTTTATGACAGTACATTTTATTTGCTCTGTCCCAGCAAAGCTCTCTCAGAAGGTCATCGCTTCCCTCAATAACAGGAGGATAGTTACCCTTAGGAACGGGAATAACATCATCGCTTATCATATCGGCAATAATATTTGGATTATCAATAACAAACTCTCTGGCTCTCTCGCCAAAATAGGAAAAATCATCAAGCATTTCCTTGGTTGTTTTTAGATACAGCGGCGCCTGAAGGTCAAAATCCTCATATCCCTGAGCCGCCATAAGTATTTTACGAAGAATTACATCTTCCTTACCGGCAAAGTGAACGTCACCGGTAGCAACAACAGGCAAACCGAGTTTGTCTGCAATTTCAACTACTTTACGGTTGAAATCCATTAAAACCTCGTGGTTTTTTACATGCTTGTATGGATTCGGGGTAACCACACCTTTTTTGTTTACTTTATCAGGTTTCACACTATCCCTTACCATAAATTCATTGTTACCAAGTGGCTGAATCTCAAGATAATCATAAAACCTGGCAATTTCAATTAATTCTTCATCGCTTTTGCCGTGAACAATCGCATCAAAAAGTTCACCCGCTTCACAGGCGCTACCTATAATAAGACCCTCTCGATGTTTTTCAATTTCACTTCTTCGCGTAATAGGACGTTTATAAAAATCTTCAACGTGGGCTTTTGATACAAGCTTATATAAATTTTTAAGTCCTTCAAGATTTTTGACAAGAATAATCTGATGATAGCTTTTAAGGTTAGTAATATCTGTTTCGCCCTTGGTATCATCAACATAATACCCCTCAACGCCATAAATAGCCTTAAATTCACCGCCGCCTTTTTTTATTGAAGCAACCGCTCCGGCAATGGCAGGATAAGACTGTACTACACCGTGGTCGGTAATAGCAATAGCCTTATGTCCCCACTTAAAAGCCCGTTTAATAAGTACCTCTGCCGGTGAAACAGCATCCTTTGCAGACATATTTGTATGACAGTGAAGTTCAACACGCTTTTGGGGATAATCATCAGTTTCTTCAGTTATTTTTGCAGTAGCCATTACCCGTGGTTCTAAGATATGATGACCAGTAAAATCATCAAGGCTGTAATTACCGTTAAATACAATAATTGCGCCATCCTTAATTGGAGTAATGTTTCCCATTTCCTCTGCAGTTAAAAACAACTTGCAGTATATTGAATTGGTTTTATCACTAAGGCAAAATGTGACAATCTTACGGGGGCCGCGTTTTGTATTTATTTCTCTTACTTCGTAATTAAAAACTTCTCCCCATCCGCAAATATACTGTTTAGAATCAAAGGTAGGAATGATATCAATCATTCTTATAAAATTAGTCTCAAGCTTTTTGCCATAAAACAACTGGACATCGTATAAAAATTCAGGCAAACCGTCTGCAGATACCGGAATTGGCGCAGGCTTATTCTCTATAATAGTTTCAATGTGTTCCGGCTCTTCTGGAAGAGGGATTTCTTCCTCTTCTGGTTCACCCGGCAATGTTATTTCTATATTTTCAATCTGGCCGGAAAAAGATACTGTAATTTCCCTATCAAACATATTTTTAATGACATTAGAAAATTTCTTTTCAAAACCAATTTCTTTTATTACGGAAAGACCGCCGTAGGCAAGAACGATATTTACATTACTATCATTTAAAATAAACTCGGATTTATTGAAATAGCCATTAAGCATCACATTCTCAAGCTTTAAACGGTTGCAAATATCAATACATGCCTGCTGACAAAAGCTAGCAGGAGAAAACTTTAAAGAAATATTCAAAACAGAAGTTTTAAGAATATCTTTAAGCAAAACAGAAAGCTCTTCTTTTGCTTCAAAACTTATGTATTTTTCACTAAACAAATCTATATCAAGACTTCGTTTTTCCATATCTAGATTGCAATTAATCATATCGCAATCTCCAAAAATTTTGGTTTTACGGTTTAGGTAATCACCAAAGACCTGTGAAAATTTTACAGACATTTTCTCACCTTTATAATTTTTTTAATTCTTCTTCAAGTACATCGATAAGTTTATCTTCCGGAACATTTTTATGAATAATATTTCCTTTTTTGAATATAATGCCGCAGCCTTTACCACCGGCTATGCCTAAATCGGCTTCCCTTGCTTCTCCGGGTCCGTTTACCACGCAACCCATAACAGCTACAGTTATATCCTTGTCAAAATTTTTAAATCGTTCCTCAGCAGCTTTTGCCAGACCGATAAGGTCGACCGCAGTTCTTCCGCAGGTTGGACACGAAACAAACCTTATCCCCTCTTTTCTAAGACCTAAGGACTTAAGCAACTGTTTTGCAGCATAAACCTCTTTTACTGGCTCATCTGTTAGTGAAACACGGATTGTGGCACCAATATTATTCAACAGTAACCCGCCAATTCCCGCAAAGGAACGTGCTATACCCATATCATATGTGCCAGCCTCAGTAACGCCGAGATGTAAAGGATATTTGCACTTTTCAGCAGCCAACTGATAAGCCTTATACATTTTAAAGGTATCGGAAGATTTAAGCGACAAAACAATCTGGTTAAAATCAAACTTTTCAAGTAATGAAATATGATAAAAACCGCTTTCTACCATAGCTTCAGGCGTGGGCGCACCATATTTATTAAGAATTTCCTTTTCAAGCGAGCCTGAATTTACTCCTATTCGAATAGGTATATTGTTTTGACGACAACTATCGGCAACAGCCTTTACGCAATCTTCATCGCCAATATTACCGGGGTTGATACGGATTTTATCAACCCCTGCCGAAATACTTTCAAGTGCTAATTTATAATCAAAATGAATGTCCGCTACAATAGGGATTGAAACATTGTTTTTAAGGGCATAAATAAGTCTAACCGCACTTATATCTGGAACAGCAACACGTATAATATCACACCCGGCTTTTTCAAGTTCTATAGCTTGTTTAACATTTCCTTCTAAATCATCTGCAGGAACATTGAGCATAGATTGAACGGTAACAGGATTACCTGCACCAATAGTGATATTATTAAGTTTTACAGCGACTGTTTTATCATTAGTAAACATAATTTCACCCCGTAATCAAACTCCATATATCCTTAAATGTAATCAATACCATAAGACCAAGCAAAATAAACAAACCAACAGCATGAATAATACCCTCATATTTTTTAGCGACGGGTTTTTTTAAGATAATTTCAAGAAAAATAAATATAAGCCTTCCTCCGTCAAGAGCGGGAATTGGTAAAAGGTTAAATATACCGAGATTAACCGTAATAAGCGCCATAATCGGCAGAATATTGATTATGCCTAGTTTTGCCGCTTCGCCTATAGTTGCAGTAACACCAACAGGACCGGAAACGGCACTTATACCAAATCTACCACCCAAAAGGTCTACGAGAGAGAACCAAATAGTTCTGCAGTATGAAAATGTAGTTTTAAAGGTTGCAACAATGACATTAAAGAAATTTTTGCGCTGACCTAAAAATTTAAAATCTATAGAAATATAATTTATTCCTTTTTCGTTTAAAGTATCAAAGGTGACATCATTAAGATTAACCTTTTTACCGTCACGAACCACCTTAATATCGATATTTCCGTCCTCGACAGCGGTAAAAGCATAAGCGATATCCTGTGGTGTATATACTCGTCTACCATCAATATGTGTTATTTTGTCTCCAACTGCTAAACCGGAGTTACAGCTAATAGCATTATCATCAAACTTTGCAACTACGGTTGTACCAATCAGATTGCTTGAACAAACGATTATCGAAACCAAAAGAAGTCCAAGTATGAGGTTAAAAATTGCACCCGCCGCAACGACTACAAAGCGTTTCCACGCTTTAGCATTACAAAAAGCGTGTTCATCAGTACTTGCTTCATCTTCACCCTCCATAGCACAATATCCGCCAAAGGGAATCAGATTTATGCTGTAAAGGGTTTCCTTGCCTTTGATTTTAAAAAGTTTAGGACCGAAACCTATTGCAAATTCATTAACCTTTATTTTAAACATTTTCGCAGTTATAAAATGACCGAATTCATGAATTAAAATAAGGATAATAAACATAAGTATAGCAACTAAATAGGGCCATACAGAATTCCAAAATGAAAGCAACGCAGAAATAAAAATCACCTCAGTTAAATTTGGGACACAACAAATTCCCGTGCCATCTTATCTGCCATAAAGACATCATCAAGTGTGAAAGAGTGACAATCTTTTTGATTATTCACAGCAGCCTCAACCAAATCAGCAATTTGCAAGAACGAAATTTCACCGTTTAAGAACAATTCAACAGCCTTTTCGTTGGCACCGTTTGCCGCAGTTGGTTTAAGACCGCCTCTTTTAATAGCGTCAATACAAATATCAAGACAACGAAAAGTATCTGTGTCAGGCTTATAAAAAGTAAGTTTGGAAAGCCCGATTAAATCGAGATGGTCAGATAAAGGTAATCTTGCAGGATACGATAAAGCATATTGAATTGGTAGCTTCATATCAGGAACACCCATCTGCACAATCATGGCGCCATCAATAAGCTCGACCCCGGAATGTATGATACTTTCTCTCTGAATTATTACGTCAATCTTTTCGACCGGAACATCAAAAAGGTGAACAGCCTCAATAACCTCAAGACCTTTATTCATAAGGGTAGCAGAATCAATTGTAATTTTAGCTCCCATATCCCAGTTAGGATGCTTTAAAGCGTCAACGGCGGTAACATTTTTTAGTTCATCTTTTCTTTTTCCGAAAAACGGACCGCCGGAAGCAGTAAGCAAAATGCGTGAAACATCACCTTCTCTGACACCTTGAAGAGACTGAAAAATAGCCGAATGCTCACTATCAACAGGAAGCATCATACTTCCGCTTACTTTTAAAGCTTTTTTTACAAGTTCCCCACCGGTAACCAGCGATTCTTTATTTGCAAGAGCAAGAGTTTTTTTTGCGCTTATTGCCGACATTGTAGGTTTTAATCCTGCAATGCCTACTATCGCGTTAAGCACAGTATCTCCTTTTCCTTGAGCCACTTCGCAAATACCATCAGTTCCGCAAAGTACCTTTGTTTTTGTGTCAGCAATGCTGATTTTTAATTCATTTGCGGCGTTTATATCATTCATAACGGCGAACTCAGGTTTAAATTCTCTTACCTGAGCTTCCATTAATTCAACATTTTTTCCAGCAGCTAAAGCTGTAATCTCAATTTTTTCTTTACGGGCTATATCGAGGGCTTGTTTACCAATTGAGCCCGTCGAACCTAAAAGTATTAGTTTTTCGGTCATCAGACAAGTCCCCCGATAACAGCCAAATTAAAAAGTGGCGCTATTAAAAGTATGCTGTCGAAACGGTCAAGTATACCACCATGACCTGGTATTAATTTACCGTAGTCCTTTAAATTTACACTTCTTTTAATAACAGATGCAAATAAATCTCCGCACATTCCAATAATACAAAAAATAGCAGTAAGAAGAAGCATTAATATGATATTTTCTGTGCTGTCGAAAACAAAATATAAAATAACTGTGAAAATTATACTGAAAACTATTCCGCCTATAGCACCCTCTATAGTTTTCTTGGGACTAATCTCAGGACACAACTTGTGTTTCCCAAATAATACACCGGTAAAATAAGCGCC
This sequence comes from Oscillospiraceae bacterium, assembly GCA_015065585.1. Lineage (GTDB taxonomy): Bacteria > Bacillota > Clostridia > Oscillospirales > Acutalibacteraceae > SIG607. The sequence continues at coordinate 13,684 of SVQC01000017.1, read as the reverse complement.
AGTGTCGCAAATTGAAGAGAAGTTGAGTAATAACAGTAAATAAAATATTCCGTTTTCGGCTAAATAAACAGAGGCAATTGAGGAAAATGCATAAGAGATTATAACTGGAAAGGCTATTAAAGCGCCAATAGCACCAATATCCAATTGCTTATGTAATACTAAAGAACATATCACCGTGAAAAGCGCAAAAATTACAGTAAGCATTTCAGTAGTTATATAAAAATCACTAAAATGAAGATAGTTGAACTTCGAAAGTACGCTGAGTAATGCATAAAAACATGCGCCGACAACGGCGATTCTGTTTTTTATAATTTTAGTATTATGCAGAATTTCAAAGCAACCTATAGCAGTTATTCCCGCAATAAAGCAAACCACTACAGGCGGCACAAAATAACCCGTTACAAGAACAGCACCTAAAATCAAAATCAGTACAGCACCCGAAATAACACGAGTTAACATAATTAAACGCCCCCAAAACGACGATTTCGCCGGTTAAATTCATCAATAGCTTTATCTAAATCTTTAACAGAAAAATCAGGCCATAAAACATTATCAAAATAAAATTCGCTATATGCAGACTGCCATACAAGAAAATTAGATAAGCGATACTCTCCACTCGGTCTTATAATAAGGTCAGGGTCGGGATATTCCCAAGTATAAAGATATGAAGAAATCAGTTCTTCATTTATTTCATCGGCAGAAATTTTATCTGAAACTATTCTTTGAATAGCATTAGTGATTTCGTCCCTGCCACCGTAGTTTAAAGCAAGACAAGCCGTCATTCCAGTCGCATCGTCAGATTCGCTTTCACTATTTTCCATAAGTGTTCTAATATCTTCCGGTAAAGCAGAACGGTTACCAATGAAGCGAAGTTTTATATTTTCGCCTTTGAAATTGGTGGAATCCTTCAGATAATCCCTGAGCAGATTCATAATCCCGTCAATTTCGTCCTGAGGGCGCTTCCAATTTTCAGTTGAAAAAGCATACACAGTTAAATATTTTACACCGATTTTATTACAGTAACGTGCAATTTCTTTGAATTTTTTTGCACCTGCAGAATGGCCAAATGACCTGGGTAAACCCTTATTTTTTGCCCATCTGCCATTACCGTCCATTATAATGGCAATATGCCCCGGAATATTCCGGGGCGTTCTATTTTTCTTTTTATTAAGAAACATTTAAAAATCACCTTAAAAATTAAAGTTCAATAACTTCTTTTTCCTTAGCGGCAGCAAGAATATCTATCTCTTTACAGAACTTATCGGTAATGTTCTGAATTTTCTTTTCACCGTTCTTTTCATCATCTTCTGTAATTTGATTGTTCTTCTTTAAAGCCTTTAATTTTTCAAGAGAATCACGTCTGATATTACGAACCGACACCTTGCTGTCTTCAGCCATTTTTTTAACTTCTTTAACAATTTCTTTTCTTCTCTCCTCAGTTAGCGGAGGAAAGCTTAATCGAATAGCGGTACCGTCATTCTGAGGATTGATACCGATATCTGAAATAAGAATTGCCTTTTCAATATCTCTTAATGTTGATGCATCCCAAGGCTTAATCATAAGAATTCTGGGTTCAGGCATAGAAATAGCCGCCATCTGCTGAACAGGGGTAGGAACACCGTAATAATCAACATTAACTTTATCGAGTATTGAAACATTGGCTCTGCCTACTCTGACGGTTTTGTAATCTCTGTCTAGAGCATCTAATGATTTGTCCATTCTTTCTTCAGTGTTTTTAATTAAAGTATCCATAAATTTACCTCCGTAAATTAATTATTTCACAACCGTACCGATATTTTCACCCAACACTGCTAAAACAATATTATTGGGATTATCAAGATTAAATACACGAATTTGTATAGAATTATCCATACAAAGCGAAGCAGCAGTGCTGTCCATTACATGAAGGCCTTTCTGTAACACATCAAGATGCGAAAGGATATCGAACTTCTTAGCATCAGGATTTACTTTCGGGTCACTGTCATAAACACCATCCACATTTGTTGCTTTAAAAATAACCTCAGCATCAATTTCTGCGGCCCTGAGCGCTGCGGCAGTATCGGTAGAGAAAAAAGGATTACCGGTTCCGCAACCAAATACAACTACTCTGCCCTTTTCAAGATGGCGAACAGCCTTACTTCTTATATACGGCTCAGCAATCTGACGCATTTCTATAGCAGTCTGCACTCTTGCGGTAACGCCAACCTGCTCAAGACCGTCTGCAACAGCAAGAGCATTAATGCTGGTGGCAAGCATACCCATATGGTCGGCACGAGTTCTGTCCATCTGACCGCTACTTCTACCGCGCCAGAAATTCCCACCGCCAACAACTATGGCGATTTCAACCCCCATATCAACACATTTTTTAATACTTTCACAAATTTCTACAACTTTTTCGAAATCAAGTCCGCTCTTTTTCTCGCCGGCAAGAGCCTCACCGGAAAGCTTAAGTAGTATACGCTTATAAACAGGTTTCATAATTTATCCTATCCTTTGCACACAAATTTACAAATATTATTTTACTATATACACAGATTAATTGCAACAAAAAAACACAGAAAATTTTTCTGTGTTTTTTTATGTTTAAACCATTTTCATAGAATCAAGAAGATTTTCGTAAAGAGGATGAACTTTGGCTACGCCGTCAAGCATCCAACCAACGCATTTATCATCTTCAGTAAGAATGTATCTTACATCTCTGTCAGGAGTATGTAAAAGCATATAACTTAAATCACTTTCACCATTGATATCGTATGAAAGACCTTGGTCCATCATGGCAAATTTAAGCAAACAGTCTATTTCGTTTCTCCATTCCCATGTACCCTTTACAGCGCGTAAAGTCTTGGCGGGAGTATAATAATTCTTGCAGAAATCAGCAAAATTATCCGGTCCGTCACCCATTGGATAATAAAGCGGACCCTTTGTGGTATCATGAATTGCAAGCTTCCAACCGTAACGCTGATACATATCAGCTTTCCACTGACCGCCTGCAGTACAGAAAAGACCAATTGGAGGATTTTCAAGCTTTGCTACTTCCTCAAAGCAGAATTTAAGGTTTTTGGAACAAAGCCCCTGACCTCGACACGCTTCTTCGGTATAAACAGCACCCCAGTTAGAAATAGCATTTTTATGACGAGGATAGCACATCCATATTCTGCAAAGAGCAACGCCGTCTTCGTGAATAACGTAATAAATGTCTACACAATCCTTAAGGCAGTTTCCGTCAAGACGAAAATGCATATATTTATCATCTTCGGGAATCGTTGCTTTTAATGCTTTATAGCCTTCGGTTTCCCCGCTACCTACAACATATTTTTCAAATTTCAACATAAATAGTCCTCCATTTCGGCTTATAAGTCAACTTGCGTTAACATACTAAAGTACATTATACTTATAAACAATAGCAATGTCAACAAAACAATACTTAAATTTAAAGAATTTTTACATTATATTGACCCGATTTTAGTTCCTTTTCAATAGTACCGTCAGTAAAAACAAAACCGTCAGGTAAAACTATATTACCGCAAATTTTGTCACCTGCTCTAACAGATAGCAGTATTTCATCGTTTTGTCTGCCCCAACTTACTTCTACTTTTCCATATACGCTATCAAATTCACTTTTAGCAAAATTCAGGTTGGAAATAAACTGAGGTTTAATATCAATATGAGCAGCAGATGTACAATCATCATTTACATGAATTCCTGCGATTTCTGAAATAAAGAAATGGCTGATATCACCAAGAAAATGATGGTTAAGCGACATATAAGATATATTGCCCTCAAGGTCACGATAAGTAAAGGCTTCTGGGATAGTCGTAAATCCCTCTTTAACAAAATTGCCGTAACCGTTTTGTTTTTCACTAACAATTAGTTCATAAGCCAAATCAGAATAACCAAATTTTGATAAAACATGGAATAAATAGCGGATTCCTATCATTCCACAATCATGCATACCGTACTCGTTAATATCTTTAAGCAGGTTTTCTAAAGCCTTAACTTTATTATCAATTATTCCAAGATAAAGTGCCAATACATAAGCGGTTTGAGAATCATTTGCTACAATGCCGTTTTTCTCATCAACGTACTCGTTTTTAATAGCATTTTTGAGTTCTTTTGCAAATTGTAAAGCGTATTGTTCTTCAATTTTTTTGTCAAGAATTTCAAACATTTTTGCAGCTTTTAGTGCAAAATCGTATATCATTATACTATCAATAAATTCTTTAGGACAAACAGGTTTACCTCCGCGCGGCTTAACCCAATCACCCAGACCGTAGCAAAGAAGCCCTTTTTCATTACGTTTATTTGAAGCGTAGCCTAAATATTTATAAACGGAGTAAAAATTCTCCTTTAGAATATCAAGATTTCCCGTATATCTATAAATCTGATATGGCAGCTCAATAAGTACGTTATCCCAAATAGGACCGTTACCCCAAGCAAATCCCCACCCGGCTGTAGGTACAATACCGGGTATAGTTCCCTGCTGATTTTGAGCAGCGCGAACGTTAAATAACCATTCTCTAAGGCTATTTTCAACAGTATAGTTTAAAAGCATTTGTTCACATGAAACAGTAGCGTCACCAGTCCAGCCGTTCTTTTCTCTATGAGGACAGTCTGTGGGGAAATAAATAAAGTTAGAACGGTCACTTCTTCTTACCATATCCTGAAGCTTATTAACGGTTTCATCTGAGCATACAAAGCTACCTCTGGATTTAAAATCGGAATGGAACTCAAGATATGCAACAGTATCTTCCCTGGCCTGCTCATCGTTAAGTCCATTTATAAACACATACCTAAAGCCGTGAAAAGTAAACGCAGGTGTAAATTCTTCGTAATCTGCACCCTTGCATATATAAATATCACGCTGAACATAACCATTATAATAGCAAGTTAAATTCATATACGTAGGATTGCCGTCATTATTCAAAAATTCGCACATTTGAAGTTCTATTTTTTGACCGGGCTTTGTGTTATAAAGTCTTAACTTCGGAACACCGGAAGTATTTTCGCCAAAATCATAGCAATAGCCTTCATAATCGCTATCCTCAAATTTTCTTCGTAAATCAGGGTATCCTTTTATATTAAAATTTTGATGATAATCATAACGTTTGTCAAGAGTTGCCTTTTTAAACGAAACCGCTTTAATTTCTCGTTGAACAGTAATAGGCTCTGCTTCGCAGAATTTTTTAGCACCTCTAGCTTTTTCAGAAAAATAAGCATTATCCCAATAACTATCATCAAAATCCGGTGAACACCAATTTTCAATTTCTAAACGCGCGTCATAGTGAGTACCGGCTCTGATATCGTCAAAAATAATGGGACTTTCGTGTACCTTAACGCTTTCATCGGCTTCAATTAAGAAACTTTCCTCATCTACTTTTCCTTCAATAGCAAAAGCAAGTTGAGGAGGTCCTATGAAATCAGCTTGGTCAAATTCCCAAATAGTTCCGGCATCGTTATTTTTGAAGCCATTACCAAGAATAAAACCTATAACATTATTACCCACTTTAATATAAGGTAAAATATCATACTTATCATAGTAACAAATATCATCAGGGTTAGAAATATAGGGGGCTAAAAAGCCTTTTGTTATTTTTTCTCCATTAACAAAAATATCATAAAAACCAAGACCACATACAGTAACAAAAATGCTGTCAGGTAACTTGTCAAATTCAATATTTTTACGCACATAAGGGGCAGCAACCGGTTTTGCGATTTTGTTTCTTTCCTTTGTTGCGCTTATAAATTTTTCCGACAACATAAAATAACCTCCCAAAGATACTTACTTTTAAAGATATTATATAATTGGTGAAGTCATATGTCAATAAATATTAATACAGTATCATGAATGTTTTTTAAGAGACTTTTTTATTTTTTGCAATACTTACAGTTGACGAAATAACAGTTAGAACCTCATTACATACTCCCGAAATTGAACCGCTTGTATATCCGTATATTCCCATAATAACGGCAATTGGCAATGATAAATATTTTGTTACAATAGGACTCTTTTGCCAAAAACTAATAACAGACAAAGCGCTTGCTAAAGCCGGTAAGAAACTGAAAATATTCTTATAAGTAAGATATGATGAAACAAAAGAAATAATTAAAAATAAAATCAAAATTTTCTTTCGATGATTAGTCGAAAAAATAAATACTGTCTCACGAATAATTCCTATAAAAGCTACTGCCGCACCGCTGTATGCACCTATAAAAATAAAATGTATCATCCAAATCATATCCGACAAAAGTTTAAAAAACAAAATTTTGTTTTTGCTTTTTTGCTGATATATTACAATGTTTACCGCTATACCTATAACACCTATAATTTGACCTAAAATGTTCAATTAATCACTCTTTTCTTTGTTTTATGTATTGATTTTAATACTTTCACATGATACAATAAATACATAAATCAAAGAGCATTGTTTAAAAAACAAATAAAGGTGATGCTATGCAAATATTATTACGATGCGCCAAATGTACTACATATTTACCTAATAATTTTACTACCCGCGCATATGATTGCAGACTTCTTTTTATTTTAAACGGTAAAGGCAAAATTTTACTGAATGACAGAGAATATTCATTAAAAGAAAACACTATTGCCTACTATCCTGCAGGTACAAGATATTTCCCACAAAGCTCCTCTGATTTTCCGTTAGAGTTTATTACTTTAAATTTCGATTTTGACAGAAAAAACGAAAATCTTTCTAAAATATTACCTACTGTAAGTGAAGAAAAATTTATAGAAGCGAATGCTATTCTTCCCACAACCGAAGGTCTTCCGGAATTATACAAGCAACCATTCATTCTTGAAAACACAATTGAATATAGAGACGATTTTATAAAACTTTCCGAAGAATTCACCAAAGGAACACCACTAGAAAAACAAAAAGCTGAAGCAAAACTCCAATATTTACTACTATGTATTGCAACCCATCCGCTTTATAACACAAAAGATATTTTCAGTCAAACCATTAACTTTATAAAAAACAATCTTTTCACAATACAGACTAACGAAGACATTGCAAGAGTTTTAAATTATCATTCATATTATTTAAATAAAATTTTCAAAGACAGAACCGGAACAAGCATACATCAGTACATTATTAACGAGCGACTTAAATATGCTGCTAACCTTCTTATTACTACTACGTACAGTATTAACCAAATAGCTAGTTTATCCGGCTTTGAAAATGCTAGACACTTTTCTACCGCTTTTCAGAAAAAATATAAATGTACCCCTTCTTCCATGCGCAAAAAAAGGAATACATTTATTTAACATTTAATTTGCTATTTTTATATTCAGAAGATGACAAATTCCGGGTATACTTTCACCTTGAAGTACCGAAGTTGGAGAAAGCAGAGCTCCTGTAGCACAATAAAGAATATTCTTTTGATTTCCTTTTGCCATCTCGTCCATTATATACGAACACATCATACTTGCACTACAACCACAGCCTGAGCCGCCCGCATGAGCATCCTGGCGCATTGTATCATAAATCATATATCCAAAATCATTATGATGGCTCGATATATCAATACCTTGCTCTTTACAAAGTTCATAAAGCAATACACTGCCTACCGAACCCAAATCCCCCGTATAAATCATATCGTAATCAGCAGGACTTGTATTTGTATCCTTTAAGAATTGAATTATAGTATCACAAGCTGCAGGGGAAAATGTCAAGAGAACACCATAAAATTTTTTATTTTTTCTTAAATTTCCTCAATTTTTAGGGCAAAAACGGCAGTCTGTGAATGATGCAGACCGCCGTTATAATGCAATTATTTAGATGCTGTCGGAAGTGCAAGCAACTTTCTCACTCTGCTTTGAATATGCTTTTCAATTGCCACTAAGCGTTCTTCAGGCAGATTGATGCTTTGGTGCCTTGTGAATTTAAAATCAATGAGTTTTCTAAGCTGATTTTTCTGCTTAGTTCCCATAACCTCAGCGCAAATGCTCTCGTAAGATATACCATAAGGATTAGAGCGGGTTTTAGCATACGAATCTAAATCTTTTATATCGTTATCCATAGCATAGTTGAAGAGCGACAGACCATTATCAAAAATTGGAGCCGGAGAAATAATTTTGCCTGTGTGATTATCTTTGAGCACACCAAAATTTCCAAAATGACGGTCTTCGTTATAAATTACCGCATCAAATATAAGCATACTCTTGAGACTTTCGGAAAAGTCTGTTCCAAGCGATTCGTAATAATCAAGGCAACCTTTAATACCACCACTTTTAACGATTCGGCCGATAGAAACGAATGATGTATCAATGTCGGTAAAAATTTTGCATTTAGATGCTAAGATGCCTTTCCAGTTTTCCAAGTCATACTCAACGGCATTTAAGCCCATCGCTTTTGCAATTTGACAAGCGTAGTATTCAGAATAAGGTTCATTACCTGAATTAGCAAAGCCCTCAGTACCACCTTTATATAGATATATGCCGTCATCTTCAATAAAGCGCCATGCCTTGCGGAGCATACCCTGTGTTGTAAGCTCAGGCGAAGTGGTAAATGCTTGATTAGCTGTTCCGACACCAGTATAAGCTACTAATGACAAAACCTCTGAAAAACGGTTTTCATAAAGATTAAACTCTTTGAATGTACCATTAAAATCGGCAGGCACAACCCAATAACTATCATTCAGAGAAAGACCTTTACATACGTCTATAATGCCTTTAGTATTGTTAAGACTAAGACCAAGTGTTTTTAAAATCTCGTCAACAAAAGCACGGTTTTTAGGAATAACTCTACGCTCAAGCCATTTAAGGATTCCGTCATCAGTTAGGTCTAAATCCAAAGGAAAAAGATTTTTCATATCTTCATTAACAGTTACAATATGAGATTTTAAACCTTCCAAGCCCTTTTCTTCAAGAGTAAAGGTTAATATTTCATCATCGTATATTCTAAGCGAATAACAGTTATTCATTGGCTCTCTCCTCTCCTCCAAAAGCATATCGACATCCTTGCCAAGTGCTTCAGATATTTTTATAAGCATATCAAGCGATAGGTTTTGTGTACCACTCTCAATTCGGCAGATATTTGAACGTTGTGTCCCAATCAAACTTGCTAACTCTGCTTGTGACATTCCTTTTTGTAGTCGAGCTTCGGTTAGCTTTGAAATTATTCTCTGCCGAGAACTAAGCAATTTATCATTCAATTTCACATTAGTCCCTTCATTAATTATATTTCACTTCGGGAATGATTATATGTTATCATATTTGATAACATATGTCAAGTGTATTCGTTTTCAGCATATAGTAAAGCGTGTGGCAGTAAACTGTCACACGCTTTATCATTACGCCGATTTTTTCTTTTTTGTTGGTTTTTCGGGCTCGATGAGTTGCTTATTGAGTTCTATATATTCAACAACCTCAGCATAGGCATCCTGGAATTTGAATACAACCTCGATATCTCCGCCCTCGTGTACGAAAATTTCTTGCACCAGTTCGGTAAGCAAAGGTCTTGTCAGACTTTCGATATTACCGTACTTTTTGAAACGTGCCACAAACTCGTTCTCTTCGGTAATACCGCTTTGGAACTGCTCAGCAGATTTGCTAAGTGAGGCGATTTTTTCGTCAGCAATCCTCAGCTTTTCGTTAAGCCGTTCCTTTAACATCTGGTACTCATCCACTGTAATAACACCGCTTTTCCAGTCGGGATAAAGGTCGGTAATCATAGACACAAGTTTTTCACGTTCAGAAACCTGAGATTTCAGTGCCTTCTCAATATGACTTGATTCCTTTTTTCGTGCGGAATTATTATTGATTTGAGTGAGCAGTTCGCTCATTGTAGTTGCTGTATTAATCATATTTTGAATAGTTAAAAGCACTGCCTGTTCTAACTTATCAATACGGATGGTGTGATTTGTACACGCTGATTTTTTAAGCTTTCTTGCTGTTACACAGCGATAGTAATGATACGTACCGTATGTGTGTTGATTGGTCTTTTTATTCATCACACGCTTACAGTCAGCACACCGCACAAGCCCAGAAAATAAATCAACGTTTTTCTTTTTGGGGCTCTTGCGAATACTCTTGTTAAATAGTGCCTGTGCATTGTCAAAGGTCTCTTGGCTAATGATTGGCTCGTGAGTACCTTCAACAATAATCCACTCATCCTTAGGAATCGCGCGGCATTGTTTAATCTTATAACTGTAGGTTGTGTTCCTTCCTTGGACCATATCACCAACATACATTCGGTTTTGCAAAATTCGGCGCACCGAACTATCAGGCCATAGACCGTCATTGCTTCTTCCCGATGGATGCCTGTAATTCATCCCCTTTTGTTTCTTATACATTGACGGGTTGGGTATGCCCATTTCATTAAGGTCTTTTGTGATACCAATGATACTCTCACCCCCAATAAATCGCTCGAAAATCATTCGAACAATTGGTGCAGTTTCCTCATCAATGATAAGATGATGATTATCGTCCGGGTCCTTTAGATATCCGTATGTGGGGAAAGAACCAATAAACTTACCCTGCTGACGTCTGAGGTTCAGCGTTCCTCGAACATTAACAGACGTGTTTGCTGCCAGAGATTCATTCATAATATTGGTGACGCCAACCTTCACCAAATCATTAAAAGAGTTTATACCTCTGATACCGATATCAATCTGGTTGTTAATTGCAATAAAGCGAACCCCAAGTTTTACGAAAATCTTATCAAGATAGATACCGCCCTCGGTGTGGTTTCGAGAAAAACGCGAAAGGTCTTTAACCAAAACACAGTTTACCTTGTGGGCATAAATATCGTCCATCATTCTGTTAAAGTCAGGACGGTCAAAATTTGTACCGCTGTAGCCGTCATCCACATATATATCATAAATTTCCATATCTGGATAACGCTTAATATATTCTTTTAAAATTTCTCGTTGCGACGCAATCGAGTTACTCTCCGATTCCGTACCGTCATCACGGGACAGACGAAGATAAAGAGCAGTCTTCCAAACCTTTTTTGGTACGGAGGACTGCTCTAAAATTTCAGCATATTTAGCATTTGACATAAAGCTAAAACCTCCATATTTTTTAATATGAAGGTATGGCCGTTTTTCTACACAACCGTAGTATACCATACCTTCGACTTTAAATCAACCCAAATTTGTTTGGTAATTTGCTCCAGACGAAAATACTGAACCGAGAGCATCAGTAAAAGTTCGGTTTCCGCCGAAACTCACCTTCACTCTCACATCGCCGACTTTAAAAAGATAAGGGTTTTTAATTTGCTCAAAATAGTCATTCATTTTCTCAGGCACAGATTTCTCTGCGTCTATCTTCACATCATGCAAATCAACAAGGCTATCTTTAGAACAATCGGCAATGTCAACATTTCTTAACATAATTAAATCAAAAGAATCTAACATAACTTGCCATTCCTTTCATAAGATATTTTTTACCTTGCGAAAAACATTTATACAGCATTTACCAATTGTTTAACGACTTCTTCTTAACGAAAATTCGTCTTTCGACAAATCCCGTGCCCATTCTTCCTGCGCTGCGCTTTTTAAGCAAATGTTCTTCGACTTTGCAAATTGAATAACTCCTTCATTATTTTCAAATCAAATCTGCCGCCAACAGATTCGACCAATTAATTCTGTGAAATTATCTTTTCATTAGATATTGCTCAACAGATATTGCGCATCTAGCATCATAAGTTCATCCACCTGTCGAATACAATCCTCATCGGTATTAACCTCACGATCTAAAATCTCACGCATTTTAGCTTCATACTCTTTTTGAACCATGCGATATACACCTCCTATGCAATTTTTAATTACTTTATAGAGCATACACCTTTATGGCGGATCAAGATTGTATACTTAATTGTTTATTTGCGTTGCCAACCGTCTTCTATTTCATTGAAGGTCAGCAAGAGAATTTGGATATTTTCGTCCACAAGAATTTATACCAATCCTGAATATACATATTCCCGTAGACGAAAATCCAAATTAGCAGTCTAAACTACTATCATTCGCTATCTTCGTGAAAACGCTTATTTAATTCACTAGCACTAACAGATGAAACAACTATGCTTTCATCATTAAGCAAGATAATCGAACGAGTTTCAGCATCATCTGTTACATCATAGAACTCCGCAGAAGTTCTATCACAGCCATGCTTAAGCATGACCTTTCTAACCTTATCGGCATCGCTCGAAATAATAGCGCTGATTTTATTAGCATTTACGAACGCGCCGTTACCAATATTTATAAATTTAGGCATATGCGTTCTCCTTTCTTCTAAAATTTTTTATATTGCATATCCTGCTTCACGGGTCAATGAAGCAAGATACATTTATAAGGATTTTCGTCCACAAGAATTTTTACAAATCCCCGTATGCGCTTAGTTCTGTGAACGAAAATCCAAGTTAGCAGTCTAAACTACTATTTATCGTAATCTTCGTGAATACGCTTGTTTAATGCATTAGCACTAACAGAGGAAATAATCATGGTTTCATCACTAAGCACGAGAACCGAACGAGTTTCAGCATCAGCCGTTACATCATAGACCTCCACGGAACTTCTATCATAACCATGCTTAAGCATAACCTTTCTAACCTTATCAGCATCGCCCGAAATAATACATCTGATCTTATCAATATTTACGAGCGCACCTTTACCAACATTTAAAAATTTAGCCATTTGCGTTCTCCTTCTTTTTAGAATTTTTTATAATACATACGGGGAGGCCTCGCTTCATGTCGTATGAATAAGTCCACTTGCCTTGCTTAAAGTCATGCATACTTGCAACTTTAATGGAGATATTATTTGCTCTCAGGAATTCGGGTTTAACATTTTTAACCCATCCTGTAATTTTGGGCAGTAATTTTTTCTCAACAACATTTCGGCCGGGACCGATAAACATTAAAGTCCTTGTGACCTGAATTAATTTGTTACACTTTCTATAAAAGTCGTCGTAATTATGCGTTCCGCATTCTAGCTCGTAGAATGTATAACCCCAATGGTCTTTTGTTATAACATCAGGAATACAGCTTTCGTCATCCTTAAGTTTTATTCGGTTCGCCTTACGATCAGTAGATACCAATTCAAATCCGCCACGATTTTCCAAAATGTTCTTTACTTCTTCAACCATATATCCGTGAGCATAACTGGAATGGGCCGACAAAATTTTCTCCATCTCCGATTCAGGCGGATCTTTCAAAAATCTTTTCATAAAAAGCATTCTGCCAACGTCCGTAAGTTCCAAAATATTAAAGGTGCGAATTCCGGTTGAAATGCGTATGGTTTTAAAAGCATTAATAGCAATCAAATTCTTTATTGCTCTATAAATTGAATCTTTGCTATAACATTGCATTTCTTTTTCAATTAAAAATCGAACAACATAATCCTTGATTTCTGCTTCTTTGGAAAAACCATTTGAAACAATAATGTAGAACACCTTCCACATTAACGGTGAGAGTTTATCTTCAATCTCTTTGACCATTACAGTAATAGTTCCTGCCCGTTCACTATTCCTTTTAAATTCATCTTCTTGCCTTTGGAGCGATTCTAAAAATTCATCTTCATAACTCTTGAACATATTTAAGTTCCTTTCATATTAAAAAATATTTGTGAATTATCCGCTGACCCGTACGGTTAATTCGTATTTAAATATCGGCAACCTGAATGTAACCGTTCAAGAAAACATTAGGGTTCGATACATTTAAATAAA
>SVQC01000046.1 GCA_015065585.1 Oscillospiraceae bacterium | reverse complement strand
TCGGATTTTATCTGCGATAGCCTTTATCTTTTTTTCTTCGTATACCTTCTTTGCCATTAATAACTCACCTCATCTCCGTTTGGGGTAATTTCCAGAACAAGAGACGCTATACTCAATTTATCGGCTTCGGTTAGTATGTAAGACTCACCCTTATCACCCTTGTCTCCTTTTATGCCCTTGTCTCCTTTTTCACCTTTTATAGAGAGTAACTGTTCTGCTGTGAAATCTTCGTAAGTAAATGGCTCGCCTTTTTCCCCTTTAACTCCTCTATCACCTTTGGGACCTTTTAAATTTGCTAATTGTTCCGATGTGAAATCGTCATAAGTAAACGCTTCGCCTTTATCACCTTTGTCTCCCTTTTCACCTTTTTCACCCTTAAAAACTCCGCTATTAGCATCATCTCTAACACTTAGGGCAATATCTCTCGCTGAAGTAGCAACATCGAAAATTTGCTCATACTGACTTGGCGTAGGTTCGGTTGGCATATTAGCATCACGCATACCGCTTTGCTTTACAGGAATATAGCCTTCCTCACAGGTGATTCTGTCGACACCGTTAAGACCATATACCGAGAAATTAAAACCGGGAGTATCAATTACTTCAAATGGCACGATTACGCTATATTCGTCTATAGCAGTTCTTTTGTCTTCATCAAGAATAATAGATACCGACCTTGTTTCTGAGTAGTAAAAAACCATTGTAGGTGTATAATTACGCCATATTTTATCAAATCTGATTTTAAATAAAAGGTAATTAACACTGTCTGCAATAACGGCGTCATATTTAATATTTTCTATGCGCTGTCCTTTAATTTCTGTATAAATCATAAAAAAGCCTTTCTATATTTATTAACATAAGAATTACCGCGTAATCCAATCCTTATGTCAAAAAAATAATAGTAAGCCAATTTGCGACATTCACCGACATAAAAAAGTCCCAACCTTGACGGTTGGAACTTCTTTAAAACTGTAAATAATTATTATAATATGTTGGCAATCCCTCTTTGTATAAGTGTGAATCAGAAGAAAGTGTCAAAATTTTAGGTATAGTATATTCACCATTTTCTTTAAACTCAATTACAGTTAATCCCGAATGACACATATCAAAATGAGTACACAACGTCGGATACGGTATATCAAGAAGACAGCTAAGAAACAGCATACCAAAGCCTTGATGAGCAAATAATGCTATCCGCTGGTCGTTTGTCTCTTTCACTTTATATTTACCGCTGTATCTTATATGCTCATAACCAAGAGAAGCCATAAATGAGTCAATATTATCATAAACTTTATCCAGAGCTTGTCCGTAATTATAGTCCTTAAATTCAGGATGGCTAAACCAATTATCCCCTAAATCACGAATTTCTTTAGAATTAAAAAGTTCGCAAAGTCTGCTATTTTGGAAAAGCCATTGTCTGCCCTTTCCATCTTCACGGAAATATGTGAAATCACGCCAAGCATAATTTTCGTTAGCAAAATCTAAAAGCTCCGGTTCTTTTTTAAGAAGCTCACATGTAGGACGGGCTGTCTCGATAGCACGATTAGAGGTAGATGCATATATTTTATCAAGCCTGTAAACAGAAAGCCTTTTCGCAAGTGCCTCAGCCTGTCTCTGACCTAATGGCGTTAAAGAATCAGGATTATATATTGGATCACCGTGCCTTATGTAATAAAAAATCATAAATATACCTCATCTTATTTTAAGCGAACTTAACTTCTTTTGTGCAGTTTTCCTTTATATATGTGAGCCATTCTTCCTTTTGCTTTTCATCAGGAGTTTTGAATTTATTAAACTTAATACCAAGTGAATCATATTTATGTTCGCCAAAAGAATGATAAGATTCAAGCTCAATATGTGAAATACCTTCAAGACTGTCTGCAATACGACAAATCCCATCAAAATGCTCTTTTCTGTCGTTAAATTCAGGAATTATGGGACAACGTAAAATTATTTTTTTACCAATATCGCTGAGCAAAGTAAGATTATTTAAAATAAGCTCGTTGTCTACACCGATAAATTCCTTATGTAAATCAGGATTGGTTTCCTTATAGTCAAACATAAATATGTCTACATATTCAGCAATTATCTTTATTCTTTCGGGAGTAGTAAAGCCACAGGTTTCAATAGCGGTATTAAGACCATTCTCTTTTGCTTTTTTTAGCACTTCAAGGGCGAAATCAAATTGAAAAAAAGGCTCGCCACCGGAAAGGGTTATGCCGCCACCCGAATTCTCATAGAAAATTTCGTCCTTTAAAACTTCTTTTAATACTTCATCGGCAGAAACGATTTTTCCGCAAATTTCCTTAGCATCGTTATAACATACAAAATCTTTATCCTCGACAGTAATACCTTTGCACCTGCCGCAACCGGTACATTTGTCTTTGTGAAACATCATCTCAATCTCTGCAGACTGAGATTCGGGGTTGTGACACCATTTGCATCTTAAAGGGCAACCCTTCAGAAAGACCGTCGTTCTGATTCCCGGCCCGTCGTTTACACAAAATTTTTGTATATTAAAAATTGTACCTTTTATCATAGTGATTTCCCCTGTTTTACTTTTCACGCTTTATCAAACCAAAAATACTAACCTTAATTAATCTTTTATTTTACTCTAATATAAACTATTTACTTTGTCAAGTATATCTTATCATCTGTAAAGTTGCAAGTGAAATAATATGTATCTGAACAATATTCACTCGAATCACATAATTATATTAAAAGCATAGATTGTATTAGGTGATAATATGCAATGTAATTTTATTAGACCTCAGGCTATTGCTTTAATAAAGGGCGGAAGCGTGATGTCTGCAGTTATTGGTACAGTGAAATTTTACCAAAAACATAACGGTGTTATGGGGTTGCCGACATAAAAAATCTGCCACAAACAAACAAAGGATTCCTCGGTTTTCATATACACGAAGGCTCGGACTGTGGCGGAAATGGTTTTTCTGACAGCAAAAGTCACTATAATCCTGATGCAGTTCCCCACCCCAAACACGCAGGTGATCTTCCGCCATTAATACTTTACGGTAATAGTGCACAATTAACATTTACAACAGATAGATTTAAAGTTTCAGATATAATCGGATTCACAGTTATAATCCATAATATGCCTGATGATTTTACTACCCAACCTTCAGGAAATTCCGGAGAAAAAATCGCCTGCGGAGTAATAAAAAAGCCGTAAATTACGGCTTTTTTTATATATCATTACTCTAAGCAAGTTTAGAGATAATCTCTCATTTGTACGCTAAGTTGTTCTTCAAGTTTTATAAGCTTTTTACAAATATCTTTTGATTCTTCATCGGCAGCGGCATATTGATTGAGATACTTACTTAGTGACTTAACACCCATATTACAGCCATCAGTTATAAGGTCTGCTATCATACCGTCAGATTCATTTATGGATAGTTTAACGTTGGTTTTAATCCATGACATACCCTTAGCTATGGGATTTGGTTCTTTGCCATCATCCTTATATTTATCCAGAAGCTCTTGTAATTTTTTATCAAGCCTATTATGCTCATCTCTACACTCATCAAGGGCTTTTTTTAATTCTTCGCTTTTAACATACTGAAGAACCTCGTCAATAGTTGACACACCCATTTTTATACCTGCATCACATTCTCTGAGTAGCTTTATTGTATCCTGTTCTATCATTACTTAATTCTCCTTTCGTTTTGAATAGTATATCCTTATTTCTTTATACTATTATGGAAAGGAGAATAAAAGTGCCATATTTTAATTATCACGCTGCAGCAAAACATTTAATTTCTATGGGAAAATTAAAAGAATATTATTATACAGAAAAATACGGAAATATTACTCCCGCGCTAATCTTGGTTTTTGACGACATCAAACACCCAATAATGCCTATAAGACGGCACCGCTGGGAAGAATATATTTTAATTTTACCAAAGGAAAAGGAAATAAAAATCAATAATAAAAAATGAGGAACAAAGAAATATCCGTCCTCATTGCCCAAGTGTTCGTAAGGACACTTGGGCAGTTTTATTCGCCAAAGGCGAGTTATATTGCTAAAGCAGTGATATTTGAACGAAAGTTCAAGTGATATTGCCTGCGGCAGTTTGAAAGTGAATAAAATATCACTGAAGCCGTAAGGCTTCAATATCGCTTTCTTTTTGAAACATCTCGCCATAGGCGAGGATTTTCAAAAGAAAATATCACTCTTTGCGTAGCAAAGAATATCACTAAACAAAAATACTACCCGAAAAAGAGTTTTGATATCTCTTCTTCGGGTAGTTTTGTCTGATACTGTTACAAGCAGGGAGTTTGTGTACCAAATTCCGTATTCTCTAAAGATAACTGTCCTTAGCAACCCTGCTCATTCGTGTACGGAATTTTTTGGCTTTCTTGTGCGAAAAAGAACTGACCAAAAACCGAGGATTTTCTTTATTTTTACTTCAAATACGGTTTGCGTCTGCTTCGATTATTAACATAGAAGTTATTTGGTATATCAATCATTTCTCTTGCAAAAATCAACATAGATATAAATGAGGGTCTGCGTGCAAATTGATAAACCTCGACCAACTCATCTCCAACCTCTGCAACTGTTTTAGCAAGAATATTTAGACGCAATAATTCTACAATTATCTGTTTAGCCTTATCTTCGGAATATTTCATCTCTTTAATTAACAGTTTTTCGGTAAAGGCATTGAAGCTTTCACGCTTATACAGAAAAACAAGTGTTTCAAATATGTCTTTATCTGACATCAATTTAAAAAATTCAGGATAATCTATTCCATCTAAAAGGGCTTTGTCTTTATTTTTGGCATCAGGTACCACCAAGAAATACTGCATTCGGTTGAAAAGTCCCATCTCTGTATATCCCGAGTCAACTTCAATTTGCGAATAAATTTGGTCATTTTCACTATGCGTTTTTGCTTCTTCCCTAAACCTTTCGGGGTCAGAAAATATTGTACCATACATAGATTGCTCTATCATCCAGCAAAGTTCAAAAGCTCGTGAAATACGGTCATCAACTTTTGTTTTTGTTATATCCCTTAAAATCGCATCTTGAATATCGATAAAGGTATTGAGTTCTCTACCAAACAATTCATCTATTGACACATTAAAAAACTCCGCTATTTTCGGTAACAATTCCGTATCAGGTACACCACCATTTTCCCACTTGGAAACTGCTTGTGCAGTTACGCCAACAAACCTCGCCAATTCTTCTTGCTTAACACCTTTTGCCTTGCGAAGTTCGGCTATATTTTTACCAATGTTCATTATATCCATAAAAGTACCTCCTGAGTGAAACTGACAAAAGCGCTTTCGTCATTATTATGATAGCACAAATATCAGTTGTTTTCAATGAAGGGAAAATTGATATAATCAACTGTGGGTTGTTTTTGGTGGATTAAAAAATAATAGTGATATTCTGTGCTATGCACAGAGTGATATTATGCCTTACGGCAAGTGATATTTTTGCCTTCGCAAAAGTGATATTATATTCGCCTCTAAAACTCGCGAAGCGAATATCACTTGCGAAGCAAATATCACTGAGTGAAGCTCAATATAACTCGCCGTAGGCGAATATAACTAAAAAACTCTTGTTCTTTCGAACAAGAGTTTTTTTGAGTGTTTTGAACTTAATGACACGAATAAAAAGTGCCTAAAAACCGCTGTATTTCTACTACATACTCTTAAACTTTTTATATGTGATACAATTTACGAAATTTTCATCATATTTTTTAGAACTTCTAAAAATACCATTGTCTAATCCCTCGTCACCACCGGGATTTCCTTTAAGAACGAATATTGTATTCATAATTTTTCCGTCAAATTTGTAAATCGGAATTTTATCACCGTATCGCCTACCTGATAATCTCCAAAAACGAGGCACTTGTTCCCAGCAAACGGTGTTATCTATAAAGTGAATTATCGTATATTTGTTAGCTGCTTTTTTAGGAATAATGATGGTATATACTTTGTCATCACATTTTACAGAATAAACATTTACGAATTCTGTTTGATTAATAAGTTCTTTATTTAATTTGAAAGCATTAAATAATTTCATATAAATCACCTCTTGGGTATATTATAGCATAATAGTGTAAATAAATCAATGCGGAGCATTGTATATCACTTCGTGAAATGACGAGCTACGCCCTTATTGCATCAATTCCGTAGGAATTGCATATCATAAAGCCGACAGTTTTTTTATGCTCACCTAAAGGTGTGATGATATACGCCTTCGGCGATGATATACACGACTGCGTCGTGATGATATACCAAGCCAGTCGGCTTGGATAAAAAAATAAAGGACTTCTGACGAAGTCCTTTATTTTTTGGGAGTTTTGAACTTAATGACACGAATTAAGTGTGCCTGAAAACTGACGAATTCCTTTAAATTTTTAATTGTTTTGCAAGATTTTCAAAATAATATTCAAAGCCCTCATCGTTTGGATGCAACCTTAAATCGGCAAATAAATCTTCATTTTGCGGAACAAATTCAAAACCTTGAATAACCGAAATGTTGCTAAATGCAGCGGTTTGTTTTTGAATAATCTCCCCCACGCTCTTAAAATCTCCAAATAGTCTGCTTTCGTTCATATCTTTGCGCCATATAGGAGTGATAACAAAAATCTTAGCATTGGGGTAGTTATTACTTAAATTGCAAAGAAAATCTTTACAATTGTGCGTTAACTCTTCCTTGGAACACTCGTTCCAATCGTTTGTACCATATGCTACAGTAATATAATCCGGTTCAAAATCTTCTTTTGTTGCTGCAAGCGCAGGAAAGAATACTTCACCGCCGATGGCTTTATTATATTCCTCAGCATTAAGCATATTGGCAAGCTTTGAAATATATTTGTTGCAAGGATGCAAGGCATCATAGCCCTGGGTGATTGAATCTCCAAAACAAAGCATCTTTTTACTTGGCTTTCTCGATTTGATAAATGAATCATCGTCGAGAGTCAACTCTTTCACCACAGCGCCGACTGACCAAGGAAAATAAATGCAAACCTCTTTATCTCCTACACCTAAATTGAATTTCTTAGAAAACTCTCCGTGAGGCAATTTAAGAGTTGTATAGTTTTTAGGCATATCTATATCAGAAAAATTATCCAACGCATCTATCTTCACACCGTTAACAAACACATTAAATGCGAAATATGTTCTGTTGCTTCCGCTTGTGATTTCTGTTCGCAAAAACAGTGTTTGACTGTTGGTTTGGAAACGCATTTGTACCCCTGATGTAGCAAATGTCTTTCTATAGAAATCGTCGCTACGATTCTTATAGAGTTCCTCTTGTTGTTGTGTAAAACGATAGAAATGAATGCCGTTATCAATTTCTTCAATTCGAACCGCACCTGTAGTTATATCTCTAATTTGTGACAAATTCAAATTCATAAAATCACCGCCTTGGGTTTATTATAGCATAAAAGCGACAGGAGTGCAATACTTATTACCTCTTACCTATTACTTATTACTTCCCAAAAATCCCGTGTGAATTTTATTTTGAGGTAAGAGTGAAGAGGTAAGAAGTAAGAAGTAAAAATCCCGCCCACTTTGAACTGCCCCAATTTGTACGGACAGTACAAAAAGAACCCCTATGGTATTAAAAAT
>SVQC01000016.1 GCA_015065585.1 Oscillospiraceae bacterium | reverse complement strand
GCGGTTTTCGTGGTTGGGGCACAATAATCCCCGTCGCCATGGGTAGCCGTAAGCGTTATTTTTGGCTCACCTTTGACCGCCACAACGGGAGTTCCTATAATTGGAGCTACGGAAATATCTATTGCTTCGAAGCAGAAATATAACGCAAAAGGCTTGACCAATTTGGTCAAGCCTTTTGTGTTAGAATAAAGTCGTTATCCAATAAACAACTCCATACACAACACTCGCCACCGTACCATACACTATAACCGGCCCTGCTATTGTGAACATCTTCGCCCCGACTCCGAGGACAAAGCCTTCTTTTTTAAATTCTATGGCAGACGAAACCACGGCGTTAGCAAAACCCGTTATGGGTACTAAAGTTCCTGCACCAGCAAATTTTGCGATTTTGTCAAACACTTTTAGTCCTGTCAGCAGGGCGGCTAAAAATATAAGCGTCACTGAGGTAAGCAGCCGGGCATTATCGGTAGTTATATTTAAGTTTTGATAAATCGTAAATATAATCTCACCCAAAGCACATATTGTTCCGCCTACCAGAAAAGCAAAGGTACAATTTTTCAAATGTTTAGACGGTGGTGACATTTTTTCAACTAATCTTAAATACTCTTTATTTTCCATAAAAAAACTCCTTTACCTTTAGTTTAAGGCAAAGGAGAATTTTTATACATTAGTCAATAATTATTATTATTTAAAGTTCTTTAACAATCTCTTTAAGATACTCTTTAAAATCTTCGCCGATTTCTTTATGATTAAGCGCCACCTCGACATTTGCTTTCATAATACCAAGTTTATTACCCATATCGTAACGTATACCAGTATAATCAACGCCTAGCATTTCGCCTTTTTTAGCCATAATCTTCATAGCATCGGTAAGTTGTAATTCACCGCCGGCGCCATAAGGGATTTCAGATAAAATACCAAAAATATCCGGAGTTAGAACACATCTGCCTAGAATTGAGAAATTAGAAATAATTTCCTCAACCTTAGGCTTCTCTATCATATCATAAACATTGTAGGTATTACCATCGATTTTTTCAACGTCTAAAGTACAGTATTTTGGTACTAATTCAGTAGGAACTTCCTTAATACCAACACAACATTTACCGTACTTTTCACTGGCACGGCAGAGCTGACCGATGGCTGGGTCTTCACCGATAATTACGTCATCACCATATAAAACGGCAAACGGTTCATTACCAACAAATTCTTTGGCACAAAGCACAGCGTGGCCAAGGCCCTTAGTTTCCTTCTGACGAATAAAGTAAATATTAGCCATATCTGCAAGAGCTGACAACTCATCAGCAATATCATCCTTACCCTTAGCACGAAGCTGTGCTTCCAGCTCAAAGGAATGGTCAAAATGGTCTTCTATCACGCCCTTGCCACGATTTGTAATAATTAAAATATCGGTAATGCCCGACTTTACTGCCTCTTCAACAATATACTGAATAGCAGGCTTATCAACAATATTAAGCATTTCTTTCGGGCAAGATTTTGAAGCAGGTAAAACTCTTGTACCAAGACCTGCTGCAGGAATTATAGCTTTTTTAATTTTCATAAAATCATCTCCTATATTTAAATTTTACCATATATATCTGTATTTTTCAATATAAAAAGCGAGTGCAACTAAATGCACTCGCCAATAAATTATCTTTCTTCGCGGAAATAGTTAAGTCCAAGACCTAACGGAGGCTGATTTTCTTTCTTGTCCATTATGCTTGTAATAATCAAAACAACAATTGTTACAACATAAGGAAGCATTTTAAAGAGTTCCTTATTCGCAAAGCTAACGCCCGTAATATAACTACTTGCAATATAAAGAGCGCCGAAAACAATTGAACCTATAATGCCCAAATTAGGCTTCCAAACCGTAAATATAACAAGAGCTATAGCAAGCCAACCGATAGCATCGATACAGTACTCCCAGTTACCATGGAGATAATCCATTACGAAAGAAAGACCGCCCAGTCCAGCAATACCACAGCCAATACAGGTGGCAAGATATCTATATTTTGCAACATTTATACCAACGGCATCAGCAGTAGCAGGATTTTCACCAACACTTCTGAGGTGAAGTCCCACGCGGGTTTTAGTAAGAACAAAGGAAGTGAGCAAAGCTATAATTATAGCAAGATAAATTAAAATACCATGAGAAAGAAAAATCTTACCGAACCAACCAAGTTCATCTGCAAAAGGAAGTGAAGTGGTAAAAAACTTACTGCCTTTTGTATAAATCGGGCCGGTTTTATTAATCATATAGTCTGAAAGACCTACACCGAAGGTAGTTAGAGCAAGACCGGTAACATTCTGATTAGCTCTAAGTGTTACGGTCAAAAAACTATATAAAAGACCCATCAATGCGCCACCAATTAAGGTAGCCAAAATAGGAATTATAATTGCTAAAAAAGGAATAGCGTTTAATCTTGCATAGTCAAGATATAAATACTCAGCATAACAACCCATAGCGGCACCCACGCACATAACGCCTGGGATACCAAGGTTAAGATGTCCGGATTTTTCTGCAATCGTTTCACCTGTAGAACCGAAAAGAAAAGCCATACCAAGTCTTATAGCGCTAACAATAAAGCTAAGCATCAGGCATTCTCCTTTCTGTTTTTGTTTAATACAATCTTATACTGCAAAAAGAATTCGCAACCAATGATAAAGAAAAGAATAATTCCCGTTACAATATCAGATATAGCGTTAGGTATGCGGAAGTCGGTAGAAACCTGCTGCGCACCGATATCAAAGAAAACAATTAAAAAGGTAGTAAATACCATATATAACGGGTCAAATTTAGCAAGCCAGGATACCATAATTGCCGTAAAACCTCTGCCTCCTGCAGTTGTCGTGCTTATGGTATGGTTAGTCCCACCAACAAGCAATAAACCTGCAATACCGCAAATTGCACCTGAAACTATAAGTGTACGAATAATAACCTTTTTAACATTAATACCAATGTATTTTGCGGTGTTTTCACTTTCGCCAACTACCGAAATTTCATAGCCCTGTTTAGTAAATTTAAGATAAATATAGACAAGTATTGTAATTACGGCAACGATTATAATATTAAGAAGATAATCCTTACCTGCAATACGAGGCAAACCAAACTGTGGCATAGGAGATAAAACGCCAGAGCCACTTTTTACGAAATACTTTAGGAAAAATGCAACTAGCTGTATAGCCACATAGTTCATCATAAGAGTAAACAAGGTTTCATTTGTGTTCCACAATGCCTTGAAGACTGCGGGTAAAACCGCCCAGATAATACCGGCTATTACAGATGCTAAAATCATAACGATTATAAGCACAGGCATAGACAGCTTATCGCCAAGGAACATCATTACCATTACAGTGGCAAGACCACCAACCAGTACCTGACCTTCAGCGCCACAGTTCCAAAAGCGCATCTTAAAAGCAGGTGTAACCGCCAGGGAGATACAGAGTAAAATAGCAACATTCTGCAAAAGACTCCAAATTCTAAGAGAGCGCAAATCGGGATTATTGGTTTTAATACCAAAAGCGCCGTCAATCATAGATGCATAAACTTCAATTGGATTTTTCTGTGTCATAAGGGTTATAAACACCGCAGAAACCAAAAGCGCAGCAATAACAGCACCGGCGCGTACGAGCAAATTATAATACCACGCCATTGGGTCACGCTTTACTATATGAAAAGGTACTGTTTTCACTTTTTTAATAGCTTTTTCCATTATAGCCCCTCCTTTTCATACATAGACTGCGTTTTTGTCATAAGTAAACCGATTTCTTCCTTTGTAGCAGTTCTGCCGTCAACAATACCGGTAACCTTACCAGAACCGATAACCATTATTCTGTCACAAAGTTCAAGAAGCACGTCAAGGTCTTCGCCGACGAAGACAACGGCTACTCCCTTTTCCTTCTGCTCATTAAGCAGATTATAGATTGTATAAGAAGCCCCAATATCAAGACCGCGAACGGGATATGCCGCAAGTAAAACCGTGGGGGCTGAAGCAATTTCTCTACCAACAAGCACCTTTTGAACGTTACCGCCAGACAAGCGTCTTACGGGAGTTGTTGCACCGGGAGTAACAACGTTAAGGCTTTCTATGACGTGCTGTGCTAAATCCTTAGGCGCTTTTCTCTCAAGAAAAATAGAGTGACCTTTTTTATAACTTCTGAGCATCATATTATCAATGATGTCCATATTTCCTACAAGTCCCATACCAAGACGGTCTTCAGGAACGAAAGAGAGTCTTACTCCCAAATCTCTGATTTGAATAGGAGTTTTATTTCTGAGATTTTCCACATTACCAGTAGAAGGGTCATTATAGAAAATTTCACCGTTATCAAGCTTTTGGAGACCTGCAATAGCCTCTAACAATTCGCGCTGACCACTACCTGCAATTCCGGCTATACCTAAGATTTCGCCAGAACGGGCAGTAAAGGTAACGTCATCAAGAACCATTACTCCGTCACGATTAATACAGTCAAGGTCTTTAACAATAAGCCGGTCCTCGGTATTCTTAGGTTCGCTACGCTCTATGTTTAATATTACCTTCTCTCCTACCATCATTTCAGTAAGTTCAGATTCATTAGTTTCTGCGGTATTTACAGTGCCGATATACTCGCCCTTTCTTAAAACAGCAACCTTGTCCGATAGGGATAAAACTTCATGAAGCTTATGAGTGATAATTATAATTGATTTGCCGTTTTCCTTCATTTTTCTTAAAACAGCAAAAAGCTTTTGTGTTTCCTGAGGTGTAAGAACGGCAGTAGGTTCATCAAGAATAAGTATATCAGCGCCGCGGTAAAGCACTTTGATAATTTCGACAGTCTGCTTTTCCGAAACACTCATTTCATAAACCTTTTTCTTTGGGTCTATTTCGAAACCGTATTTATGGCTTATTTCAGCAACCGAGGCTACGGCTTTTTTTAGATTAAACTTTTCATTGAGTCCCAAAACAATATTTTCAGCAGCAGAAAATACATCAACAAGTTTAAAATGCTGATGCACCATACCAATTTTATAATCAAAAGCGTCTTTAGGAGATTTTATGGTAACTTCCTGTCCGTCAATAAAAATCTGTCCCTCGTCCGGATAATAAATTCCGGCAATCATATTCATTAAGGTGGTTTTTCCGCTACCGTTTTCACCGAGTATAGAAAGTATTTCACCGCGGTTAACCTTAAGATTAATATTTTTATTAGCCGCATTATTGCCGAAATATTTACTTATATTACGAAGTTCAATAGCTACATTATCGCCCATATTTTACCTCCTGTGTGTTAAATATTGAAAAAGCACCACTAATAATTTAGTGATGTTTTTTCAGCATTTAAAAAGAGTTTGGGCGAAGCAGATAATGCTCCGCCCAAAGCAGAATTAGAATTTTTCGTTTAAGAGAGTAATGCCGTCAATACGGATATCAAAGTAAGGTGCAGAGCGTTTGCTTGACTCAGCAAAAGCACCGTTTTCAATAGCTTCGGTATCGGGGGTATAAGCTGCGTCAGTATCAACGTCAGCCATGTAAGTAGTAACTGCAGCACCGTCTTTAGTGAAATCAGTAAATACCTTTACAGAACCATCTTTAAGACCATCGATAGCAGTTTTGATTTTATCAGCAGTTCCCTCAGCAGCAACGTCGAGGTTGATGCCGGTAAGAACTACGGAACCTTCTTCAATACCGCCGCACCAGTCAGCAGCAATCTTTTCGCCCTTAGAAACGCATCTGATGATGTAGTTGTAGTAAGGAGCCCAGTCAATTCTGGAAGAAACGATAAAGGTTTCGGGACAAGCATCATATGTGCTTCCGTTATAGGAAACGTTGGGAACACCTGCAGCTTCACAAGCAGAGGGAGCACCCATAGAGTCAGCGTGCTGAGAGATAAGAACGCACTTCTTAGCAATAAGAGCTTCAGCAGCATTCTTTTCTTCAGTAGCATCATACCAAGAACCTGTGAACTGTACTTCCATAGTTACAGAAGGACATACAGACTTAGCGCCGAGATAGAAAGAGGTATAACCGGAAATAACTTCAGCGTAGGTGAAAGCGCCTACATAACCCATTTTGGCTTCTTCAGCTTTAATGGTGCCTTCTTCAATCATTTCATTAAGTTTTAAACCTGCAGCAATACCTGCAAGATAACGACCCTGATAAATAGAAGCAAATGCATTGTGGTAGTTGTCAAGACCTTCGGTATGAGCCTTGGTACCGGTAGCATGGCAGAACTGAACCTCAGGGAATTCTCTAGCAGCCTGAATCATGAAATCTTCATGACCGAAAGAGTTGGCGAAAACGATATCACAGCCCTGACCAACAAGGTCCTTAGCTGCAACATAGCATTCATTACCCTCAGGAACATTTGTCTTAAGGATAACCTGCTCGTCTTTAAGCTTTAATGTTTCCTGAATGGTCTTAACTCCGTTAATGAAGTTAAGGTCGTAGGTAGAGTTTTCATCATGAAGACAGATGAAACCAATTTTGAAATCGTCAGCAATTTCATAATCAACTGTTAATGCTTTTGCTGCGAGAGGTGATTCACTCATACCAAGTGCGCCACCGTTTTGTTTGCAAGCTGCTAAAGAGAAAATCATAGCAACTGCAAGAAGAAGTGCAAGAATCTTTTTCATTGATTTTTCCTCCTCGCCCTTTGGGCAATTTTTTTATTAAAACCGTCTACTGTTGACGGAATTTAACCGAATTGTCAGTCATACTGTCAACGATAGCAAGGGATTCAAGTCTAATGCCCATTTCTCTCAGCTTATCGCCACCACCTTGAAAACCTTTTTCTATTGCAATAGCAATCCCCTGAGTATTACCGCCAGCTTGTTCAACAATATCCATAAGACCCGAAATTGCATTGCCTATAGCTAAAAAATCATCAACAATAAGTATATTTTCCCCTTTATTTAAATGCTCTTTGCTAACAATAACCTGATAAACTTCTTTATGAGTATATGATTCAACCTGCGAAGCATAAACATCGGCAAGTATATTTGTAGTTTTGTTTTTCTTAGCAAAAACAACCGGCACATGCATATGCGCGGCAGCAGCCACCGCTATAGCAATACCGGATGCTTCTATAGTGAGTATTTTATCAATTTTTACATCAGAAAACAAGCGATTTATTTCAGCACCCATTGTCATAAGAAAGTCTACATCAAGCTGATGATTTAAAAAGGATGAAACCTTAAGAATATTACCCGGATAAACTTCACCCTCCGCTATTATCTTATCTTCTAAAGCCTTCATAAACTCGCCTCAATTCCATTAAAAATTTATAAAAATATTTTAACACTCATATAGAAAATTGTCAATACTTGTCACACGTCTTTTAAACATTTGTTATTTTACACAAATTTGATGTTTAAGAATTATATCAAAACACAAAAAGCGTATTTTCAAAACAAAAAGTTTAGAAAATACGCTTTTTCTTTAAACCCTGGGAATCATTAATTTTTTATTACTCTGTAAGTTTTCTGATTCTATTGAATTTATTTCTTTTAAATCTTTGATGTCAGCATTATATCGCTTGGCGATTTCCCATACACTCTCTCCCTTGTTGGCATAAAAGATAACAAGTGAACAACCATCATTGTGCCTATCTTTCTCTTTGTCATCTGCATTTATCTCAGTCAAAAGCGGTATGACTCTTTCTTCACAAAGAGATAGATTAATTTTATATTCAATTCTATATTCGATACAACTATCAGAGATTATAGCAAATGACGAAGTTACCGGCTCTATAACGGGCGAGCACAACGGATTGCCTTCAAGCTTAAAATCAATATTTTTACTATATTCAAAATCTGATTTCTTTTCCAGATAACAGGCTCTTCCGTCTTTATCATTTACTAAGAAACATACCGTAACATTACCGCTCACCTTGATTATACCTTCTTCAAAACGGCAGGTTTCTGTTTCTATTTCACTCCACGAATCAATAACACTGACTATTGTTCCCTCTTGAAAATCAAAGGTCTTTTTAAACATAAAACTATCGTTTATATGACCCGCGATTTTTTCAAGATTCACCTTTGTATGCTGTATATCAAGATTATAGCGTGTTGAATAAGCATCATTTATTACAGGTACTTCACCATCACAAAAAGTTTCTACCGTTATATTAAGCTTAGCGCAAAGGCTCATGCTTCTCCATTCTCCGTCAACACTTCTGGGCTTCACCTCAAGAAAACAAAGCTGTACTTTACCGGTGCAAATGCATTCCTCACTAATACCCTGAATATCAATAAACTGACTAAATGGAATAACCGATTTATATGGTATGCACTGTTTGCCGCTACTATATAATAAAGATAATGCAAGATTGCCCTTTACCGCCGCCTTATTGCGAACTGCTTTAATTTCTGTTATAACAGGCACAGCATCACATCTTATAATTGAATCAATTGACTGATGCGAATTTGAAAGCTCAAGTTCCTGTTCAATAAGGTAATTCTTTTCACTGTTTCCAATAGCGTTTAAGAATTTGCATTCGCCACGATTCACCTGTACTGTATCATCATCGATATCCACAATAATATCGTGCTGTTTTTTTGCTTTAACCTGTAGACATATCGAAAAAGCACCATGAACAGCCGCTTTTCTTTCGGTTAAAGCACGGCAATTCATATATTCCTGTTTTATTTTACAGTGTACAGTTCCACCTGTCACATCAACATCAGAATCAAATGTCTTATTAAAAGGACTAATATGTTCAAAGCTATGTAGACAGCCGTTTTTATCAGAATAAAGCAAGGTTATGCAAATATGCCCATCAATTTCCACCGACATACTGTTTGCACTCTTTGAAGCTATACGCAGTAAAGCTTTATGTTTAAGAATTTTTGTGATTTCAGGATAAAAATCAGGTAATACGAAATCTTCATCTACCGGAATTTCTCCGTTTGTGCTGTAAACAACTTCATTTACAGTCATAGTTTGTCTAACTGTTTTAAAGTCCATATCGGATACCTCTCTTTTCTAAAGCTTATATTCCTTCTGCTATATTGTATTAACTAAAATTTAAAATTATGACAGCAAAAAAATAAGGAGATACGATGTATCTCCTTAAAAATCGTTATGTTAAATTTTCCTCTTTTTTTATCTTGAAAATCATTCGCAAAATCGAACTTAAAAACCTGGGACTTTTAACCAATACCACCTTCATAAACTATGCCTCCTAACAACATTTTATGCAGGAAAGACTCAGTATTATAACGGTCAGGGCAAGAACCCCGATTAAGAGCCTTGCTGAGCAAAAGCAAGAAAGCAATAGTCCGACAGCAAAAGCAATAGCAATGACACCTTTATTGACAGGTTTTCTGCGCATAACCGCACCGTTCCTTTCCGTACAACAATTACTGCTAATATAATTATACGGGAAAAAAAGAAAAGTGTTCATCGTTTTTTATTTGATTCCCAAGATTTAAGATTTTTCATTTCCTCATATAAGGAACAATAGCTCTGGTGTCTGCTTTTCTGGAGTTTACCGTCCATTACCGCCTGACATACTCCACAACCCATTTCACATATATGAGAACAATCGGTAAATCTGCATTCATAAGAAAATTTTACTAAATCAGGAAAACAGCTTATCAGATTTTCTTTAAACTCAAGAGTATCAAGTTGACTGTCTAAAGAAGAAAATCCGGGGGTGTCGGCAACATAACCGCCAAACTCGTGCTTAAAAAGTTCGATATGACGTGTAGTATGCCGACCTCTGCCAAGCTTATTGCTGACTTCACCCGTAGCGAGTTTAAGGTTTTCAAAAAGCAGATTCAACAAACTTGATTTTCCTACACCTGAATTGCCAGTAAAAGCCGATACGCAGTTTTTAAGTTCGTCCTTTAAAGGTTGTATACCCTCTCCACTCTCAGCGGAAACAACCAAGGTTTTAAAGCCGCTTTTTTCATAAATTTGCCTATATTCTGTAAAATCGCCTAAATCACATTTATTGAACACAATAATGGGCGTAATACTGTGAAAGCATGAAAGCGCAGTAATGCGGTCAATTATAAACAAATTTGGTGCGGGAGTAGAAAACGACGACACAATAAAAAGTTTATCAATATTGGCAATTGCGGGACGGATAAGACAATTTTTTCGTGGATATATTTTCTCAATAACCCCTTTTCCGTCCGCGCCGACAGTTATTTCAACAGTATCTCCCACTAAAGGAGAAATACCATCCTTTCTGAAATTGCCTCTTGCCTTACATTCAAAAACGCCGTCGTCATTATGAACATAGTAAAAACCGGCAATAGCTTTACAAAGTAAACCTTTCATATTATCCTAAATTATTTTCGGAAGAAATATTGTATCTTCCTGTAGAACAGTCAAAGTTAGTGATAATCATATAGTCGTGGAAAGTTTTATTATCTGGACTGATTTTTATAGTACATCTGTTAAGTACCTTCGTTTTTGAACTGAAGGTAAGGCTATAGGTATTGTTTTTAGTGAAATCAACCGCCTTAGATACAGCAATACACTTACCACCTTCCCAGATTCCAATATATCCAGTACTTGAAATATAGCTTAAATCCTTAGGCAAATTAAGAGTCAGAGTACCTTTATAACTACCACTGCTTATAACCAAATCAACAGCACTACCGTAATCAACCTTAATGCCTGTGGAATAAGCTGGCGTCTGAGCCATAACGGTGCCTGCAGAATAATCTTTATCGGTATTATCCTCAACCGTAATACTGCCTACAACGAGACCGCTTTTTTCAAGTTGCGCAATAGCATCGGCTTTGCTCAGTCCAACGCTGTCAGGAAGAGATACCTTAGATTTTGCCTTACCGGTGCTAATATAAACGGTAACTTCGCTTCCAACAGGTATCGACGAACCAACTACAGGGTTAGTTCTAATAACAAGGCCCTCTTCAACATCATTATCGGAGCTTTCAACAAATTTAGTGGTAAATCCTGCATTTTCAAGCATCTGCTGTGCTATATCTTTTGCTTTGCCCGTAACATCGGTTACAATAACAGTTTTAGCGCCACTGCTTATAGTCAAGGTTATTGACTGACCCTTTTTAACATCATGGCCCTTATTTACCGACTGAGCTATAATATAACCTTTTTCGGTATCACTAGCCTCAAAACGGGTTATAAAATCAAATGTATCTGCATATTCACCGTCCTGAACGTCCTCCCACTTAAGTCCTATAAACTGAGGACATTCCATCTCTTCGGTTTTACCGAAAAGCTTAGGCAAGAAGGAAATTAAAAGAACAAAAACAGCGGCTATACAAGCAACAGTAACACCTGCAATAACAGGAAGCCACGGTATATTTTTTTTCTCATTGTTACCGTTTGTTAACTCATCGTCTAAATCATCAACATACTTTGTGGGTTGCTCATCAACATAGTAGCCATAGTCAAAGGTAACGGCAGGGTCACGCTTAAACGCTTCAAGGTCTAAAAGCATTTCGGAAGCCGATTTATAACGTTTATCGCAGTTTTTCTGCATAGCACGCATAGTAATTTGCTCAAGACCTACAGGAATAGAGCCATTAATAGAAGTAGGAAGCTTAGGTTCTCTCTGAAGTTGCATTATAGCAACCGAAACAGCACTTTCTGCCTGAAAAGGCAGTTCGCCGGTAAGCATTTCATAAAGAATAACGCCAAGAGAATAAATATCCGATTTTTCATCGGTGTTATCACCTCTAGCCTGTTCAGGACTGATATAATGAACGGAACCGATAGCTTTATCGGTTATAGTTTTTTGCTCACTTCTGGCAAAACGGGCAATACCAAAATCGGTCACTTTAATAGTACCGTCGGCAAGTACTATAATATTCTGAGGCTTTACGTCACGGTGGACAATCCCCTTATCATGAGCATGTTGAAGACCACGCAAAATCTGAACAGCATAATAAAGAGCATCTTTCCACCTTAAACTTCCCTGCTGTTCAATAAGTTGTTTTAAAGTTATACCGTCAATATACTCCATAACGATATACTGAAGCTTTTCGCCAATACTTACGTCAAAAACCTTAACTATATTCGGATGTGATAAAACTGCGATAGCTTTGGATTCATTTGTAAAACGGCGTATAAATTCATCATTAGAGGTATATTCCTCCTTAAGAATTTTCACAGCAACAACTCTTGACTCAATATTATCGTAGGCTTTATATACTACAGCCATTCCGCCTATTCCGATTATTTCAAGTAACTCGTAACGACCGTCAAGTTTCTTTCCAATATAATTATTCATTCCTAAATTCCTTTCCTATGACTAAAATTTTACAGCCACTGCGGTTATATTGTCCTTACCGCCGTTTTCATTTGCTATATCAATAAGTCGGTCGGCAACAGACAAGTTAAATTCGGTCAATTGTTCAATTATATCTTCACTACTAACAAAATTCGAAAGACCGTCACTACACAAAAGAAATACGTCGTCCTCATTTATATCAGCAAAATCAAGGTCACCATTAACCTCACTGCCCACTCCAAGAGCACGTGTAATTATGTTCTTATTGGGATGAACCTTTGCCTCGTCAACGGTTATTTCACCTTTTTCAATCATAGTTTGTACCATAGAGTGGTCAACCGTTAACTGCGTTAAAGAATTCTCGTGTAATAAGTAAGCCCTACTATCACCGATATGAAGTATATATGCTACAGCATTATCAAAATACAATAACACAACCGTTGTACCCATGCCCGAATAATCAGGGTTGGTTTTGGACTTTTCATACACGGACGTATTTGCAGAGTAAACCGCACTCCTCAAAATATTTTCTACCTGCGAAGAGGTCATATTTGGTTTTATGGAGCGCTTTAAATAATCGGATATAGTTTTTACGGCCATTTCACTGGCAATATTACCTGCGTTAGCACCGCCCATACCGTCGCACACAATTGCAAAGCCACGTTTTTCTGAAAACATTTCAATAGCAAAACTATCTTGATTAACAGTTCTTACTTTTCCTATATCGCTTTTTCCGTAAATCTGCAATTAAACCTCCTCCTTCCTTTCTTCCTGTCTTCGTAGCTGACCGCAGGAAGCGTTTATATCTGCTCCCAAAGTCCTTCTGACAGTAGCGGTAATTTTATACCGTTCAAGACAGGTTTTGAATTTATCTATTCTGCTGTCGTCTGATTTAACGAAATTCGTTTCGACAACAGGATTAGCAGGAATTAAATTAACATGGCACATAATGCCTTTTAGTTTTTGCGCGAGTATAGTAGCGCATTCTATGGTATCGTTTACGCCGTTTATCATAGCATATTCAAAGGAAATACGGCGAGTAGTTACCTTCTGATAATCTTTGCACGCCTTTAAAAGCTTATCTATATTCCACTTTTTATTAACGGGCATAGTTTTACTCCTAATTTCATCAGTGGGTGCGTGGAGAGAAATTGACAGAGTAATTGGCATATTAAGTTGGGCTAGTTTATATATGCCGTCTACCACACCTGAAGTTGAAAGTGAAATATGCCTTAAACCGATATTAAGACCTTTTTCATCAGACACAAGCTTTAAAAAACGGGTACTGTTAGCAAAATTATCCAACGGCTCTCCCATACCCATCATTACAACATTTGAAACACGGATATTATTATCTCGTTGCGCCATTATAATTTGTGAAAGCATCTCAGAAGCAGTTAGATTTCTAACAAGACCTCCAAGACCTGACGCACAAAATTTACAACCCATACGGCAACCTACCTGAGTAGAAATACATACGGTATAGCCGTGATTATATTTCATAAGCACCGATTCAATATGTTCACCGTCAAAAAGTTCATATAAGTATTTAACAGTTCCGTCTATTTTAGACTCGAGCCTTTTTACAATCTTTACATCTGCTATATAGCATTTCTCTTTAAGGGCATTTCTTAAATCCTTAGATAAATCGGACATGTCGTCAAAATCTACGGCAGTACTGTGCAACCATTTAAAGATTTGAGCCGCTTTGTATTTAGGCTGACCCATCTCTTTCATGAGTAAAGAAATTTCATCAACCGTCATAGATTTTATATCCAGCTTATCCAAGTTTTCACCACCCTATTTTTTAATCAGCAAAGCATGAAAGAAACCGTCGTTCTCACTACTTGGCAAATCGGTATGCATATACTGACAGATAAAATCCTTATTGTTACATAAAAAACGCTTAACCTGTTCTTCATTTTCTGCTTTACGAAGGGTACAGGTAGAATAAACAAGACGTCCGCCTTTCTTAACATACTCTGCTGAAACATTCAGTATATTTTGCTGAATTTTCTCAAGGTCGGTAAAATCCGTAATCTTTTTATACTTGATTTCGGGTTTTCTACCGATTACGCCATATCCTGAACATGGAACGTCACATAAAACCGCATCAAAATCACCCAATTCTGCATTATATACGGTGGCATCGTTAACAGTAGTTTTAATACACCTAAGCCCCAGTCGCTCGGCGCCCGATTTTATAAGTGCTACCCTATTCTCATAAAGGTCGCAGGACATAATTTCACCTATATCTTCTATGTTTAACGCCACTGTAAAGGTTTTGCCACCGGGTGCGGCACATACATCAAGAATTCTTTCGTGCTTTTTAGCCATAAGGGCTTTAGCACAATTATTAGAGGCAGTATCCTGAATAAAAAAATATCCGTTATCAAAAAGTGGATTATTTATAAATTCAATGCCCGATACCGTAATTAAATTTTCTTTTGCATTTGTCTTTCTAACCTCTATTCCCTTTTCTCTTAATAACTGAGAAAGTTGGTCAACAGAAGCTTTTAGAGTATTGACACATAAATTAACCTTGGAAGGAATTAAAAATGCCTTTATTATTTCTTCGGTTTTTTCTATACCGTAATCATTAATAAACTGAGATATAATATGCACGGGGCAGGAATATCTTACTGAAAGCGAAAAAAGGTCTTTTCCAACAGGAAGGTTCGGTAAAGACTTAACCGCGCTTCTGAGCACGGCGTTAATAAAGCCGCTATTTCTTTCTTCTCTTGTGTTCTTAACTATGTTTACCGATTCGTTAACAGCCGCGCTTTTAGGGATACGCTCCATAAAGCAAATCTGATAAAGACCTATACGAAGGGCGGCAAGAGTTAAAGGCTCAATTTTTTTAACCTTGATTTTACTAAGCTTACCAATATAAAAATCAAGAGTAATCTTTCGGTCAAGAACACCGTAAAAAATTGCCGAAGCAAGAGCTTTATCACTTTTATTAAGATTTTCTTTATCGAGCAAATTACCGAAAATTATATTTGAAAAAGCGCCGTCTTCTTCAACCCTTAAAAGTGCCTGAGCCGCAAGATTTCTGGACTGACTCAAAATATCACACCCGCTTTAAAGAGGTTCCTAAAGGTATACTGTTACCCTTAAGAAAATCTTCTACCATCATTCTTTTGGAGCCCTCTAACTGTATCTCAGTTAGAGAAACACTTTTATCCTTGCAAGAAACAACCAACTGTCCGTCATTTTTTATAACAGTACCTACAGTATTACATGTATCTTCGCAAACTTTACAAGAAAATATTTTAAGGCGCTTGCCGTCAAGAAAAGTATAAGCGACAGGCCATGAATTAAAACCGCGTACCGCATTATAAATTTCCTCGGCAGATTTATTAAAATCAATAAGTGCCATTTCCTTCTTAATAATAGGAGCATAGCTTGCATTACTTTCGTCCTGCTTTATTGCAGTAAGCGCACCTTTTTCCACCTTTTTAAGAGTATCAGATAAAAGTTCAGCCGTAATTAGTGACAAACGTTCAAAAAGTTGTTGTGAAGTTTCCTCTCTGCCGATTTCAGTGAATTTTATCTGAAGAATATCACCGGTATCTACACCTTTATCCATATACATAGCTGTAACACCGGTTTCTTTATCACCGTTAATTACAGCCCACTGAATAGGCGCAGCACCGCGGTATTTAGGCAAAACAGAGCCGTGACCGTTTATACATCCATACTTTGGCAGATTTAAAATTCTTTCAGGAAGAATCTTGCCGTATGCTACTACAACGATAACATCGGGATTGATTTTAAGGAGAAGCTCATAGGCTTCATCTGTACGTACGCTGTCAGGTTGATAAACATTTATATTATTATCACTTGCACATATCTTTACGGCAGGCGGTGTTAAAATCTGCTTTCTGCCAACAGGCTTGTCGGGCTGACAAAAAACGGCAGCAACATCATGTCCGTCAGCAATCAATCTCTTAAGTGTAGGAACTGCATAATCAGGAGTTCCCATAAAAACTACCTTCATAACGTTTCACGCCAATCTTATACTTTTTTTACATGGTCTAAAAATACAATACCGTCAAGATGGTCAATTTCGTGGCACAAGGCTCTTGCAAGAAGACCTTCCCCTTCAACCACTATATTTTCGCCATTGCGATTCTGAGCACGCACCTTAACATACATAGGTCTGGTTACGTCCTCGTAAACACCGGGAACCGAAAGACAGCCTTCCTGACCGCATTGTTCACCTTTTTTCTCGACGATAACAGGGTTAATAAGCTCTATTATACCGTCGCCAATATCTATTACACAGTACCGTCTTAAAATTCCAACCTGAGGTGCGGCAAGTCCAACACCGTCAGCAGCATACATAGTATCAGCCATATCGTCAAGAATTTCGGCTAGCCGTTCATCAAAATTAAGCTGAGTACGGCAAACCTTTTTTAAAATCGGGTCCTTTCCGTACTGTGTTATTATCCTAGTTGCCATACTTCCTCCTAAATAACCGTTTCAGGATTAACGTCTATAAACACAGATAAATCATTTTGTCTTTTAATATCAGTAGCTTTGCGAATCATTTCTCTGAAACGGGCATTGTATCTGCATTTTATTATCATTCTGTATCTGTATCGCAAATTGACCTTTGGCACCGAAGCGGCAGAAGGTCCTAATATTACGAGTTTTACGGCATTATATTCTTTTTCAATAAGAGCTTTTATATTATCGAAAATTTTAATAGCGCTATCATACGCCAATCCACTATCAGTTGATGATACACCCACCAATGCAATATCGCAAAAAGGTGGATAAAGCATCATTTTACGGGTTAAAATTTCGTCATTATAAAAAGCCTCATAATCCTGCTGTACTGCTAAATGAATAAGATTACTTTCAGGATTAACGGTCTGAATTACCGCTTTGCCCGAATAACCTCCGCGTCCTGCTCTGCCTACAACCTGAGTGAGCAATGAAAAAGTACGTTCGAAACTGCGGTAATCATCGCTATGCATAGATTGGTCAGCGCCAATTACGCCAACTAAGGTCACATTTTCAAAGTCAAGACCTTTTGCAACCATCTGAGTACCCAGCATAATATCATACTCACCCTTTGAAAAAAGGTCTAAATAATGAGAAAATGAATCCTTTGCCAAGGTGCTGTCAGCATCAAGACGCAAAATTCTGGCCTGTGGAAAAAGCATTTTAAGTTCATCTTCAACACGCTGTGTGCCCATACCGTAAAAGCGGAGATGTTCACAGCCACATTCCGGACATTTTTTATCTATTTCGGCAGAATGACCGCAATAATGACACATCATTCTGTTATTTGCCGAATGATAGGTCATAGAAATACTGCAGGACGGACATGTAGCTACGTAACCACAGACAGGACAAGAAATATAGGTGTTATATCCCCGCCTGTTAAGGAGTAAAATTGCTTGTTTTTTATCCCTTAAAACTATATCAAGCTCGTCAGTAAGTTTGCGACTTAAACTAGAATGGTTTCCTGAAACTATTTCTGATTTCATATCAACCGTTGTAACATTAGGCATAGAAGCCCCGCCATAACGGTTTTTAAGAGTATGAAGACTATATTTACCGTTCTGAGCCATATAGAATGACTCAAGTGACGGTGTTGCCGATGCCAGAAGTAAAAGGGCGTTATTAAAATTAGCGCGGAACTTTGCAATATTTCTGGCATGAAACCTTGGCGATTGTTCAGATTTATAGGTATGCTCCTGTTCCTCATCCATTACAATGAGGCCTATATTATGAAGAGGAGCAAAAACGGCAGTACGGGTGCCGATAGCAATAACAGCTTCTCCGTTTTTTACCCTTTTCCATTCGTCAAGACGCTGACCTGCAGACATAGCACTATGAAAAACAGCCACACGGTTGCCGTAACGTTTGCCGAAAAGTGATAAGGTCTGGGGGGTTAGGGATATTTCGGGAACCATAACAATTACGGTTTTACCGCTGTCAATAACTTCATCAACAACCCTCAAAAACACCTGTGTTTTACCGCTTCCCGTAACACCATAAAGCAATGCACAAGCACCGCCGACAACATTCAGTTTCTCTTTTAATTCATTGAGAACCCCGTTTTGTTCATCGGTAAGAATAATATTTTCTCGATTACCAAACTGACTTAAGTTATGGGGCAATCTGAATATTTCCTTTTCAAAAAATTCTATTATACCATTTTTCTCTAAAGTATTGATTACCGAAACTGTAACACCCGTAAAATATATAATTTCTTTTACGGAGCAGTCTGAATTTTCAAGTAGATAATTAATTACCGATTGCTGTTTAGAAGTAACCTTTAAAGAAGTAACTTCCTCTCTAGTAATAGCAAGACGTACCATTTTCATAGTAGCGTCACCGATTTTTCTTGCAGTATCGTCTTCAGCGTAAATAGCGCCGATATTACACATTGTCTGCAAAAAAACATCGTCAATGCCTGAAAACGAGCTAATTAAAGCCTCTCTTTTAACTCCACCGATTTTCTTTTTAACAAAGGAATATACGGCATTTTGCAGTTCTTCAAGCTTTTTGGTATCAAAATCCTCTACGGCACAGTAGGATTTAATAAATTTCATTCCCATTCCTGCCGGCAAAATAGCATGAATAGCGTCATAATATGTGCAAAAGGTCTGCTGACGCATCCATTCGCACAGCTTAATCATTTCTTCACTCAGTACGGGTTTTTCGTCAAAAAGAGAAATAACGAATTTAAGTCCATCGGGAGAATTTACAGTATCAGTTGCAATTACGAAACCTTGCTTTTTGACATTAGCTCTGCCAAAAGGTACTACAACACGTATACCCGCACAGCATTTATCGGAAAGTTCGGGAGGCAAGGCGTAGGAATATTGTCTGTCAAACTGCACAGTCGCGCCGTCAATAACCACTTTTGCAATTTTAACCAACAAACTCCCCTCCTTGCTTTTAGTTTAAATAATTAGAGCAGACCGCGTTTTTCTGCAACCTTGTTAATTGCTAAAGAAACGGGTTTTTCTAAAATGATTTCTTCATTCTCAATAGCCTTGTCTGCTATTACTCTTGCCTCTTTAGCAATTTCATTAACAAGACTGTAACGATTTTCACATTCATAAATAAGTTTGCCAATTGCCGGATTTAACATTTGTTAAGCACCTCTTCAATAAGATTAGATTGACGCGCAAAGGTAAGACGTTGCGCAAGAATTATATGAAGAATATCGTCAACACATCTATCAACGACATCATTCGTAACAACATAGTCATACTCACTAGCTCTTGCAATTTCGCCGAGAGCAGAAGAAAGACGTTTTTCAATGACCTCCATAGAGTCGGTTCCTCTACCGATAAGTCTTCTTTCAAGTTCTTTATAAGACGGAGGCATAATAAAAATACTTATTGCCTCAGGCATTTTACTTTTAATCTGCTTAGCGCCGTTCACATCCACCTCCAAAATCATATCACTACCGCTTTCAATACAGTCAATGACCGGTTTTTTTGGAGTTCCGTAATAATTGCCAACAAAAACATTATGCTCAAGAAGTTGGTCGTGTTCTATCATACTTTCAAATTCCTCACGGGAAA
Organism: Oscillospiraceae bacterium; assembly: GCA_015065585.1. Classification (GTDB taxonomy): domain Bacteria; phylum Bacillota; class Clostridia; order Oscillospirales; family Acutalibacteraceae; genus SIG607. The sequence goes on along the minus strand of SVQC01000016.1, from coordinate 17,086 downwards.
TGAAGTGGTATTTTTCGCCTTCAACCTCCCCTGTTCTCATAGGTCGCGTTATTGAAGAAATTGATAGTTTTATTTCGGGATGGCGCTGAAAGAGAGCTGACATAACGGTATCTTTGCCCGAGCCCGAAGGACCAGAAATAATAAACAATTTGCCTTTACTCATTATAAGTCTCCTCTTCCTCGGGATTTTCCTCAGTAATACGGTTTGCCACCGTTTCTGACTGTAAATAGGTTAAAATAATATGGTCACTGTCGGTAATTATTACAGCGCGGGTACGTCTTCCGTGGGTAGCATCAATAAGATTACCCTTTTCCTTAGCCTCAGAAATCATACGTTTAATCGGGGCAGATTCAGGACTAACAATAGCCACCATTCTGCTTGCAGATACCATATTACCAAAACCGATATTAACTAATTTCATTTTTATCACCTATTCAAGATTTTGAATTTGTTCTCTTATTTTCTCAATCTCTGCCTTAATATCAACAACAGTATTTGTAATATCAATATCCTGAGATTTAGAACCCGTAGTGTTGGCTTCGCGATTCATTTCCTGAACTATAAAATCAAGTTTTCTGCCTATAGGCTCGTCTTTCTTAAGCAATTCTTCAACCTGCTTTAAATGGCTGCGCAAACGAACGGTTTCCTCGGCAACCGCAATCTTATCGGCGAAAATAGCCACCTCGGTTAGAACGCGCTGTTCATCAATCTGCATATCCCCGATAATTTCGCGGATTCTTGATTCAAGTCTCTCTCTGTAAGTATTGACAGTTTCGGGAGAACGCTCTTCGATGAACTTAACGTAATCTCTTATAGTATTGATTCTGGAGATAACGTCTTCACAAAGTCTTTCACCCTCAACCTTACGCATTTCGATAAATTTATCAGTTGCCTTATCAATTACACTAAGTACCTCGTTAGTTACGGCTTCCTCGTCGATTTCTTTGCGGGTTATTTTGAAAACATCGGAATTTTGTGCTACTCGCATTACAGGAAAATCTTTATCAAGACCGTACAGCTCGGCGAGACTGTTTAAGGCTGACATATATGCGTCGGCATATTCTTTGTTAACCTCAATTAAGGTATCGCTTTCACCAAGATTTATTACCGAAATATAAACTTCAATCTTACCTCTTGAAATTCGTTTTTTTAGTGCAGCGGTCACCTTATCTTCTAAAAAAGAATATCCTCTCGGAGTCTTAACGCTTATTTCAAAATATCTATGATTTACAGCCTTAATTTCAGCAGTAATATCATAAAACTCGGACTGTATCTGTGCACGTCCGTAACCCGTCATACTATTAGCCATTTTGTCTTCCTCCAAAGTTTGCATAAAAATCCATAATAGCTATTATATTTTACCAAATTTATACCCCTCTTGTCAACCTAAAACACAAATATATATAACAAAATCCGCCGTAAATTCGGCGGATTTTATAATTAAATAATACGTTTTATGAAAAAACACTTTTTTAACATAAAATAAGGACCACAAATACCTTCATGAGTCTTAATGTGTGTCCATCTAAAATCTTTGCAAACAACATATATTTCAACAATGTCATTTAAAGCATCGTTGATATTCAAATCACAAATCATATCTTTGGTATGTTTATCTTCAAAACACTAAATATAAAAAGCGTCTGTTTTATCAATTCTATCATGCGCCTCTTTTACTTTTTCTCCAATCTAATGTATTACAACATAATAGCCGAAATAAATCAATGTAAAGCATTGTACGTCATCTATTCAAAAAAACACACTCCCAAAAAGGGATATTATGTATCAGCCAGTCGACATGTAATATAAAAAGCCGTTCTTTTTAAGAACGGCTTTTTATATTACAAATTGTCATCTTGCTGATTATCAAATTCCTCAGGAGTATATACTGTCTCATTAGTTTGCGGCTGTATTACAGCGTAATTTAACTGCATTGGAATTTCAGAAACACCGACGCAACTTTTTCTGCATTTCATAAGGCAACCTGCAAGACCGAAAGGTACAAGTAAGGAAATAAGGAAATACTTAATTGCTTTATCTTCTGCCAGATATTCAAATATCTTAAAGTAACATACGTAAAGACAGATATTTGACACATTAATTGCTACAATGGATAAAATCATAACGATATACGGCGGTAAAATCGTACCTAAAATAGTTGAAACCGCTTGTTCTTCTTCCATATACCCTAGAGTCGGAACCATATTTCCCATAGTTGCAATGCCAATAATTTCAACTAGCAAGAAAACATACGAACCTATAAAGCCAATAACACCTATGAGAATTAATGTTAATAAAACTTTTCTCCAATAAGATTTTTTGCCGTTTAAATTAGCATGATAATCCACTATTGAGCCGATGCACCAATAATTTACTACAGGCACCCAAGCACCCCAGGCTGTCGATATTTTGCGTCTATCAGCAATAGTATAAAGTGATATACCCATAAGTATGTAATTTACAATACCACCAATAAAAATCAGCAGATAAAAAATTACAAAAAAAGCCAATAAACCTACTGCTATTCCTTCCATAATTAACACCTCTTAAAACTAATATAAGGTACGAAGACCTTTTGGGTAATGATTTTTAGCTACACCGTTTGATACCTTAACACCACCAACGGTACAGCCGTCCACAAGCACAGTTGCCCAGCCACTTTGAGTGCTAGTATTAAATTCTTCACCGTGAAGATATTTAATAATCTCCGGGCTTTGCGCCGATAAACTTATTTTGTTTTTAAATTTATCACCATAAGCCATAAAAAACTGATGGTGGGGTTTAATAAAATTTTTATTGAACTGACCTACCGTAACGCCGACACAAAAAGCCTTGGAAGTATCAAGTTGGTTATTTAAATCAAAGAGCGAAATAGTATCTCCTCTTAAAGTCACAGCATCTTTATTATAAGAAATCAACACATCATCAAGAAAATCATAAACCGCTTGTGGAATCTTGCTTTTTACATAATTTTTAGTATAATTTTCGGTTACTGTATTCACATTATGCAGTACCGCAACAAACTGACCCTCTCCCCTGTTTTTATGTGGATAAAACCGTCTGCAAAGATTTAAATTATTATGCTTACAACCTTCAAAATTAATGCCGTCAGAACTGCATTTTTCTACCTTATCTTTCACCTTCACAAGTTCAAAATCAGCATGCTCTGTAAGAAAATCATCCACCGTCATTTCATTTTCTTCCAACGAATATGTACAGGTAGAATAAACAATATAACCGCCTTTTTTAACCGTTTCAGCAGCATTATTCAAAATTTCTTTCTGCCTTTTTGCGCAATTCAATACGTTCTCGGTACTCCATTCGCTAAGTGCTATAGCTTCTTTTCTGAACATGCCTTCACCTGAGCAAGGGGCATCAACCATAACCATATCAAAGGTATTTGGAAACATTTCTGCAAGTTTAATTGTATCCTTACAAAAAGTAACACAGTTTTTAAAGCCCAATCGTTCTATATTGCCCGTTAAAATTCGGCAACGGGAAGAAATTATTTCGTTAGACACCAGCAATCCGTTTTGTCCCAATTTATTTTTAAGTTGAGTGGATTTACCGCCGGGGGCGGCGCACACATCAAGAATTTTCCAGTCGGGTTCTATTTCAATACATTCGGCAGGTGCCATAGCAGAAGGCTCCTGTATATATATTATACCTGCATGATGATAGGGGTGATTTCCCGCTTTATCGTATGTAAGATAAAAACCGTTTTCAACGTAAGGAATATTTTCGTTACCGAAAATATTTATTTTTTTAAAGTCCTCAAGAGAAATTTTATCGGTGTTTACTCTAAAGGCTTTTACAGGTTCTTTATTAAGACTTTCTAAAAATTCCTCATATTCATCGGCTAAAAGAGTTTTCATACGGGCGGTAAATTCTTCATTTAATATCATAAAGTCTCACTACCGCCCATTTTTATTTCACAATATAGCATAAGCATTGAAAGTGATGTAATAGCCGCCGTTTCGGTACGCAAAATCCGTTTGCCAAGAGAAATAATTTGAGCATTGATATCCTTTGCGCTATCGATTTCACTTTGGTCAAAGCCACCCTCAGAGCCGATAAAAACACCTATTTTCATACCACTTTTTATTTTACTCAATGTCGTTTCGGTAGATTTCATACCGTTTTCATTTTCATAAGGCACTAAAACCAAATCAAGCCCTTTAGCAATATTTAACGCTTCTTTATAGGATATAACGGGGCAGATTTCAGGAATATGATTTCTTTTACTTTGCTTTGCGGCACTCTCGCAAATTGATTGCCATCTTGAAATTTTGCTGTTTTTCTTTTTATCATCAAGCTTTACTACACAGCGTTTCATTTCTACAGAATAAATTTTGCTAACCCCAAGTTCTACAGTTTTCTGAATTATAAGCTCCATTTTATCGCTTTTGGGTAAGCCTTGGAATAATATAATATCTATCGGTAATTCTGCATTATTATAGTTTTCCTCTAATATCTTAACCTCTACCATATTATTATCAATACCGATAATTTCACACAGGTCGCTTTTACCGCCGTTTGACACAAGAATTCGTTCACCGATTTTCATTCTGAGAACATTGGCAATATGATTATAATCAGAACCGATTATTTTATATCCTGAATCTAATTTTGCAGAATCTTCAACAAAAAAGTTATACATATTATTCCTCTATCTGTATCGTTTATTTTTAGGCTTTTGTTTTCGGTTGATATTTTTATCGGGTAACACAAGGCAATTTTTACCGTTGCCTATAAGGTCACCTCTGCCTGCCGCTTTAAGTGCGCGACGGACAACATCGGCATTCTCGGGTTTAAAGTACTGGAGCAAGGCTCTTTGCTGTGCCTTTTCTTCAGACGTCCTCGGCACATAAACCTTTTCCATAGAAATAGGGTCAATTCCCGTATAAAACATACATGTTGAAACCGTTCCCGGAGTCGGATAAAAATCCTGCACCTGTTCGGGATGTATACCCTCTTTTTTTAAAAACAGTGCCAGTTCAACCGCATCTTTTAAGGTACTTCCCGGATGGGATGACATTAAATAGGGTACCAAAAACTGTTTCTTATTAAAGCTTTGAGTAAGTTCATAAAAGCGCTTTTTAAATTTTGAATAAACTGCAATAGGCGGTTTTCCCATATATTTAAGTACATTATCCGAACAGTGTTCAGGAGCCACCTTTAATTGTCCGCTTGTGTGATTTAAAACCAACTCTTTAAAGAAGGCCTCATCCTTATCGGCAATAAGATAATCAAATCTGATACCAGAGCGAATAAATACCTTTTTAATTTTTGGCATGGTTCTAATTTTTTTAAGTAAACTTAAATAGTCACTATGGTCAACCTCAACGGCAGGACACATAGAAGGAGCCAAACATTTTTTATCAGAGCACACTCCTCTTTTAAGCTGAGCTTCGCAGGATGGCGTTCTGAAATTCGCCGTAGGACCACCAACATCATGAATATATCCCTTAAAATCAGGCATTTCGGTAATTTTTTTCGCTTCACTTAACACAGATTCGTGACTTCTGCAAGAAATTGTTCTACCTTGATGATATGCTAGCGAGCAAAAATTACAAGCACCAAAACAACCGCGATTATGAATAATTGAGAATTTGACCTCCTCAATGCCCGGAATACCGCCACTCTTTTCATAGGACGGATGATAAGTTCTCATATAATCAAGACCATACACTCTGTCCATTTCCTCGGTAGATAAAGGTGGCATTGGCGGGTTTTGAACAATTATCCTATCAAAATGACGCTGTATAACCGTTTTGCCACGAACCGCATCATGTTCATTTTGTTGAATTCTGGTAGCTATGGCATATTTCTTCCTGCCGTTATCACTATCCTCACTTACCTCCTTAAATGATGGACATTCTTTTACGGACATAGGAGAGTAATCTTTAGTTAAAACAGCATAGCAAGTGCCTTTAATATCAGTTAAGCTTTCTTTTGTTTCGCCGTTTTTAAGCCGGTTAGCAATTTCGACAATATGTTTTTCACCCATACCGTACATTAAAATATCGGCACCGCTATCAATAAGTATTGATGGCATAACCTTATTGGACCAATAATCATAGTGGGCAAATCTTCTAAGAGAAGCCTCTACACCACCAATAGCTATAAAACTATCGGGAAAAAGTTTTCTGATGGTTTTACAGTAAACGGTAACGGCTCTGTCAGGACGAAGCCCTGCCTTACCGCCGGGAGAATATGCATCCTCACTTCTCTTGCGCTTAGCGGCAGTATAATGCGCAACCATTGAATCAATATTACCGCTATTAACAAGAAATCCAAGAATCGGCTTGCCAAAACGATTAAAATCAGCATCACTTTGGGGTTGCGATAATATACAGACATTAAATCCCTCTGATTCGAGAACACGTGAAACAATCGCAGTACCAAAAGAGGGATGGTCAACATAAGCATCCCCCGTTACTATTACAAAATCTGGTCTTTCATAACCAAACGATAGCATTTCACTTTTACTTATAGGCAAAAATGGCATCAAAGCAACTCCAAAACAAATTATTTACAATAAAATGATAGCATATTTTCTTTATAAATACAAGCACCCTGGAAGAATAAATCTTTAGGGTGCTTAAAAAAATTATCAGTATTTAATTAATCTTGGTGCTGTAAGAAGACCCGACTCATAAAGTCTATACTCATAACTCCAAGCATTGCCCTCAGTATGCCAAGCATTTGGACCAATCCATTTTAAATCGTATTTTGATAAATGGAATGCGCCAAAGGTATTTATACGACTTGCATGAACGGTAATATCCAGTAAATGTTCGCCATCGCTTAATTTACCGAGGTCAACCGTATATGGAGCAAGAGAAATGTTGCCGACTTTTTTTCCGTCAAGTTTTGCTGTAACGCATGCACCACTATAAAGACCCAAAGCGAGCTTGGCATTAACACCGCCATTTACCTTGAAATGATAAGTAACCAGACCACCGTAGAAAGGAAGTCCCTGAGTTGTCCAATCACCGAAATAAATCTTGTCTTCAGCATTGACAATTCTTATAGTATCGCCAAGTACTTTAACACCGAAATCACCGAGAATAAACATATTCTCCAAACAAGACACAACATTAAAAGGTTTTTTTATTATAAGAGTGTTTTCACCCTTTTTAATTTTGCCGATATTAACCTTTGTTATAGAAAAATCTACGTAATAGCCGAGAGCAGTTTTTTCAATTTTTCTGCCGTTAAACTCAATTTCACTTACGTCAAAATCTTCAAGAGCCAAAATAGCATCGTCATAAACAATATCTGAATTAATCTTGACCTCTAATGATACGGTATTTTTAGGTTCATCAAATTTAACGCACCAAGGCTGAGCTCCATCGGTAGCGGCAGTTGACATACCAAGTTTTTTCTTCGCCATATTGCATATACGTAACATTTCGTCCTTTTCCTGCCACTCGCCGTCGTCAATTTTCCATCTAGCTTTATCAAGCACACAAACGTTCGGCTCGCTTAGTGTATAGTCAATAGCTCCACTTAAATATTCATATGTCATCTTTATATTATTAGGAACATCAATAACCGTACTTCTGGCAGGTTCGAGCCTTAAAAGTAAGCTTGAATGTTCAAAACAGTGCCACTTTATAACGGTATTTCCTTCAATGTAATCAGCAAAAAGCTCTTTTGTTTCACCGGTAAAAGTATCCATAACGGTAGGAATATATTCTCCCTTAACGGTAACAAAATATTTTTCCATTTCCGGAATTCTTTCTCTGGAGCCCTGATTTACATGAGCTATAAACAGATTTTTTGCTTTTCCGTCATTACGCAATGAATATAAAAGATTAAATGCAGCCACACCGTTAAAGCCTGTTATTTTAACGGTACGGTAATCCTCGACAGCTCTAGTCAAACTTGTTTTATCCCAAGGAATTTGTTTGCATACCTCTGCAAATTTTTTTCCTTCATCACTAAATTCAGCATTAATCATTATAGGTGCATCACCCATAAATATAACATTACCACCCTTAGCTTTAAATTGCTTTAATGCATTAAGAGTTGTAGAACGAAGCGTATAACAGGCGGGAACAATGACAACATCATATTTCATTTTACCGACAGTAAAGCCTTCATCGCTTTCCATATATTGCTCAGGCAAGAGAGATTCACAAATATAATCAAAATCAAGGGTATCAAATAAAAGCCATTCAGTAACCTCGAAAAAACGCTTATTAATTTCATTTTTCATATTACTTGTCATATCATTAGGACCGTAATATACCCAAAAAGATTCAATAGGATGAATCACACCGATTTTAACATCCGCGCTTCCTCTTGTCATAAGTGTATTAATTCTTGCATAATGGTCCTCAACGAAGGAATATTCCTTATACCAAGCTGACTGATGGCCGATAGAAGCAGGATAGTCACGCTTTGCTTCTCCTTTCATTGAAACCCAATAAAGATGAGGTATGCGGGTTGTAACACCAAGTGCAGCTTGCCAATCCCCCTGCATAATGTGACCTCTAAAATCGAAATCCCAGTTAGTAACACCGTAAAGCTCACTGACAACTCCCTCTCTTCCGTACTGATGGGAAGCACTTGCAGCCTGCTTAACGGTAGTAAACTCTCTTAAATCAAGTAGCATATCAACACCGGGAAGTCCAAACTTCCTAAAAGAGCGCATAGCCTCTCCGTTACAGGCAGTTTGACCAGCGAGGGTGGCTTCCATAAGCATATGTCCTGTAAGAGGAATATTATTTTTTTCGCACCAAGTACCAATATTATCGGCAAATGCCTCTACAAAACGTTCGGTAGAATGGTCTATAAAGCGATAACGGGTCGTATTTGCCATTCCCTTTTTATCCCAGAAAATTTCAGGTAGCTTTTCAAGGATACTCTCACCATAGGTTGCTTTATAGGTTTCGTCAAAATCGTTTGTAAAGGGAATAAAAATGTCCTTTTCTTTGAGTGCAAAATCAAGTAAGGTCTTATGGGTCATCTGAGGCTCGTCAGTAAAAATAGCAGGCACGCTCTTGCCAAAACGGTCGCCTAAAACCTCTTTATATCTTTCATGCGTTATATTAATAAAATCATCAATCACCGATTTTGATAATGTATCGGAATAAGCCTGAAAATTATACCACGGTCCTGTATTTTTATAGCAAAAATATGTATACCAAAGTTTACCTGTCTTGATTTCTTCGTCATCATTTAGCATACGATATGATTCAAGATAGCCATCGTTATCAAGAACGACTTCAAATCGCGCAATAAGAGTAGAATCTTTAGTTCTTCCGCCTAATGCATTTGAAGAAATATTTTCCTTAATAATATCGTTGTCAGAAACAGGAATAGTAGTAAACATAATATATTTTTGGCGATTTTCTTTTTTCTCGGTTACATATCCACCGCCAAAGCCCGATGGCCATTTATCCTCATCATAAATCCATGAAAGCATATCCAGCTCTTCAGCCCGTTCGCTACAGCAACGAATAAGTTCCATATATTCGTCGGAAAGATACTTAGTAGGCATACCTACTCTAGTGTGCATCATAAATCCGCCCATGCCCATTTCTTTAATAAATTCAATTTCTTTTAAAAGTTCGTCTTTTTTAAGGTCACAGTTCCATGCCCAAAAAGGCGCGCAGCGGTACTCAGCGGTAGGATTTTTAAATAATTCCAAATCAAGCTTTTCATCACGGCTTTTTGGATACAACATAACACATTACCTAACAGTAGTATTTTTACCGAAATTATATCATTATTGTATTTTAAAGTCAATATATGTCAGGTTGCATTTCCCTGTAAAATATGCTATATTTTATATAGGTGGTTTTATGAAAATTTATGCTCCGAGTTACTACAAGAAATTCAAATGCATTGCCGATAAATGTATGCACAATTGCTGTATTGGTTGGGAAATTGATATTGACGACCTTTCTCTTGAAAAATACAAATCTGATAAAATAATTGCCGATAAAATAAGCTTTACTCCTACCTCGCATTTTATTATGGGAAGTGACGGCAGATGCCCTTTTCTGAACAATCAGAACCTATGCGAAATTATAAAAAAATACGGAGAAGAAAATTTATGTCAGATTTGCCGTGACCACCCGAGATTTTTTAATTTTTACGACACAAGAAGTGAATATGGGTTAGGTCTTGTCTGTGAAGCTGCCGCAAAGCTCATACTGGATACTGCTTTTACTCTTAATATTATTGGCGAGGATGATTTAAAGGAAACAGAGAATATTTTTGAAGCTGATTTTTTCTATGAACGTGAAATGCTTTTTAAGAAGGAACCCTACTTACTTAAAAAATATATTCCTGATATTCCTTTATATAAGTTGGCTGATAAATTTCTAAAACTTGAACGTCTTGATGCAAAATGGGATACTTATCTTTTAAACATAAAAGGCCGTACCGACAGTCTTAGAGATATTGAAATTAAAAATGCGGAGCAATGGAAAAATCTTTTTTGTTACTTTCTATACCGCCACTTTTATAATACTTCCCTTTCATTCTGTCTATTATGTACAAACTTCATTTTCGCTATCGGGGGTGACATTTATGAAGTGTGCAGATTGTTTTCAGGCGAAATAGAATATAGTGATGAGAATATCGAAAAAGTGCTCGGGTTTATAGATTAAGAATACAAAATTAATTAGGATGCACATATGAAATCAACAATGTTTAAAAAAATTATTAATGAGGAACTTATCGAGGTCAACAAAAGCGTTCCCGAAACAATACAGTGCTTACGCGACCAAACCAGAACATGTAATTGTTCTTTGCCTAATGATATGATGGTAGTCTTCAAATGCACAAAAAAAGGTAAAATTACTATGCTAAATAATTTTGGGTATAGTCGCAGAGCTGGCGGAAATTTTAACGTATATTATGTTGGCGGAAAAGTTATATCTAGAGATAATAAAACCTATGTTCAGATAACATCAATTTACAAAAAATCAGACCTATTGTTTCGCATATTAAGTACTATTTCTTTTCTTTTGTTGGTTCCGTTTCTTATACTTTTTAAAATTTATGTTGGCGAATTACTGTTTTTTCCCGCTATTATCGCATATTTTCTTGTTTACATACTAACATTAATTGATGAAATTAAAACTGTATCAACTATTAAAAAGAATGGTTTAGAAATTGTTAAAATAATGGAAGACGAAATTACGAAACGAGTAGAAAATATAGAGCACTGGGATAAATAAGGATTAACTAGTAAAAAACCTATGGTAGAAAAAATACCATAGGTTTTTTCACAATAGAAATTAAATTGTCTCTGCAATAACCGCCTTGATAGTGTGCATACGGTTTTCAGCTTCTTTAAATACGATAGAACGTTCACTTTCAAACACTTCGTCTGTAACTTCCATGCTCTCTCTGTTAAAGCGTTCACCCATCTCCTTACCGATTACGGTTTTAAGGTCGTGGAAAGATGGCAGGCAGTGCATAAATACAACGTTTTCAGCAGCGGCATCCATAAGCTTTTTATTAACCTGATACGGAGAAAGTTCCTTAATTCGTTCTTCCCATATTTCAACAGGCTCACCCATAGATACCCATACATCAGTGCAAATAACATTTGCGCTCGCAACGGCCTTTTCTGGACAGGTTTCAAATTTAAGAATTGCACCGCTTTGCTCAGCCAGCGCCTTACACTTTTCAATAAGTTCTTTATCGGGCATATATTTCTCGGGTGCGCAGGCGGTAAAGTTAATACCCATAATTGCACAACCAACCATAAGAGAGTTACCCATATTATATCTGGCGTCGCCCATATAGACAAAATTTATCCCCTTAAGATATCCAAAATGCTCTTTTATAGTTAGAAAATCTGCAAGAATCTGTGTGGGATGAAATTCGTTTGTTAGTCCGTTCCAAACAGGAACAGATGCATATTTTGCGAGTTCTTCAACAATTTCCTGACCAAAGCCGCGATATTCAATACCGTCATAAATTCCCGATAAAACTCTCGCAGTATCGGCAATACTTTCTTTTTTTCCGATTTGAGAGCTTGCAGGGTCAAGAAAGGTAGAACCAATACCCAAATCATTTGCCGCAACCTCGAAACTACAACGGGTACGTGTGCTGTTCTTTTCAAAAATAAGAGCAATATTTTTACCACGGAAATTATCGTGTAAAATTCCGTCTTTTTTGAGCTTTTTATACTCAGCCGCTTTATCAATAAGATATTCAATTTCCTCAGCCGTAAAATCCAGCAATTTAAGAAAATCTCTGCCTTTTAAATTCATAAACTTTTTCCTTTCTAAAGAGCGCAAACTTCTTTAATTATCTCTAGAGCTTCTTTAAGTTCATCAAGCGGAATATTAAGCGCAGGAAGAAGTCTCACCTTGGTCTTTGCCGTAAGAACCAAAACTCCTCTATTTATACACTCTTTAACAATATCGCTCGCAGGCTTTTCGGTTTCTATACCGAGCATTAAACCCATTCCGCTGATACTTTTTATACCTTCTGCATCTTTCAAAGTATCAACAATTATTTTATTACGCAGTTTCACTCCATCTAAGAGAACTTCATCAATACGGGAAATAATATTAACCGCACCGGCAGAAGAAACGGGGTTTCCGCCAAAGGTTGAGCCATGGCTTGAAGGAGTAAAAACATCTTTAACTTTTTCAAAAAGCATGGTAGCTCCTATTGGAAGACCACCTGCAAGACCTTTTGCCGTGCTGACAATATCAGGTGTAAATCCGTAATTCATATATCCGTAAAGCTCACCCGTTCTACCGTTCCCCGTCTGCACTTCGTCGACAACAAGAAGGATATCTTTTTCCTTTGTCACTTTTACGAGAGCTTCTACAAATTCCTTATTCAAAGGTACAACACCGCCCTCACCCTGAACTATTTCGAACATAATGGCAGAGGGGCAATATTTTTCAACGCTCTCATATAAAGCCTCAATATCATTAGCTACAGTATATGTAAAGCCGTCGGTAAGGGGTAAAAAGTCTTTATGAAAAATCTCTTGTCCGGTTGCCGCAAGGGTTGTAATGGTTCTACCGTGGAAGCTATTAACGAGTGTAAGAATTACCGGCTCTTTTATACCCTTTACGTCGGTTGCATATTTTCTTGCCGCTTTAATGGCACATTCATTTGCTTCAGCACCGGAATTGGAGAAGAATACCTTCTTACAGCCCGTTCGCTCAGCTAACATACCTGCAAGTTTTATGCAAGGCTCTGAGTAGTAAAGATTTGAGGTGTGCTGAAAAAGATTTAGCTGTTTAGTTACAGCCTCTACCCATAAATCATCGCAAAAGCCAAAGGTATTAACAGCGATACCTGTACCAAGGTCAATATATTTTTTACCGTTACTATCAAAACAAACACTTCCCTTTCCCCTTACAATTTCTACAGGAAAGCGGTTATATGTACCGGCAATATATTCTTTATCCAGTAAGAAATTATTCAAAATCAATCACCTTTTTTTCTGTAAAACATTGTTCCGATACCCTCATCGGTAAGTGTTTCAATGAGAATAGAATGTTCTACTCTGCCATCTATTATAAACACCTTTCTCACGCCCCAATTGATTGCATTAACACAGCACTCAACCTTGGGAATCATACCGTCAGAAATTATACCTTCATCAATAAGTTTTGCCGCTTCATTAAGTTCGATATGTGAAATAAGAGAGTTGTCATCGTTTTTATCTCTTAAAATACCGCTTATATCGGTTAGAGAAATCAAACTTTCTGCCTCCATAGCACCCGCAATTTTAGCAGCGGCAGTATCTGCATTAACGTTATAAACGTTACCCTTTTTATCACAAGCTAAGGTAGAAACAACGGGAATATATCCTTTTTCTATAACGTCAAGAATCGGTTCAACATTAACCTTTGAAATTTCACCTACAAAGCCTAAGTTTTCATCCTTAGGCTCAGCCATAAGCATATGACCGTCAATGCCCGAAAGACCGATTGCCTTACCGCCTTTACGCTCAATAAGATTAACGAGGCTTTTATTGACCTTACCGGCAAGAACCATCTGAACGATATCAACGGTGTCCTTATCGGTAACGCGAAGACCGTTTACGAATTTGCTTTCGATACCTACTCGACCGAGCATTTCGGTGATTTCCGGACCGCCGCCATGTACCAAAACGACCTTAACGCCAACTAAGGTAAGAAGAATAATATCACTCATTACTGAATTTTTAAGGTCTTCATTTATCATAGCGTTACCGCCGTATTTAATTACAACAATTTTACCAGTATACTTTTTTATGTACGGAAGAGCCTGAACAAGTATTTCCGCTCTGTCAGCATTTGATATATTCATAATTTTCTCTCCATTCTAAAACAGTTAAAATCTCCATATTTAATGGAGATTTTTAAATTAAGTACGGTAGTCGCCGTTTATTTTAACATAATCATAGGTTAAATCGCAACCCCAAGCAGTAGCACTACCGGAACCGTCACCCAATTTAACCAAGATTTCAATTTCGTCTTCAAGCAGAATTTCTTTTGCCTTTTCCTCGGAAAATTCAATGCCGCTTCCGTTTTTACAAACGTCAATTATACCCATTTTAGATTTAAAGGATACATCAACCTTTTTAACATCAACATCGCACTTTGCATAACCGATTGCGCAAAGAATTCTGCCCCAGTTTGCATCTGCGCCAAACATCGCAGCTTTTGTAAGAGAGGAACAAATAATACTTTTAGCAACCTTTTTGGCAGTAAGTGAGTCATTAGCGCCCTCTACCTTACATTCAAGCATTTTGGTAGCACCCTCGCCGTCAGCGGCTATACATCTGCAAAGATAAACCGTAACGGTATTTAATGCCTTCATAAATGTATCAAAATCTTCTCCGAAAGTATCAATTTCATTATTTTCTGCCATTCCGTTAGCAAGAACTGTAACCATATCGTTTGTGGAGGTATCACCGTCAACACTAACCATATTAAAAGTATCTTTAATATCGCTGGAAAGAGCATTTTGAAGCATTTTTGAAGTAATAGCGCAGTCGGTAGTTATAAAGACGAGCATGGTTGCCATATCGGGATGTATCATACCGCTTCCTTTTGCAATACCGCCGATTTTACACTCAGTACCACCAATATTAAAAGAAACCGCGATTTCCTTAATTTTTGTATCTGTAGTCATTATGCCGTTAGCAGCATCCTGACTGTTATTACCGAGATTTTTCACAAGCTCAGGTATACTATTCTTAATAGGCTCAATATCAAGGGGCTGACCGATAACACCGGTAGAAGCCACAACTACATCTTTTTTATCAATTTTAAGCTCATCTGCTACAAGGCTACACATTTTTTCTGCAACCTCAATACCGTCAGCATTACAGGTATTGGCGTTACCGCTGTTACAAATAACTGCCTGTGCCTTACCGTCAGCAATATTTTTCTTTGTTACATCAATAGTAGCGCCTTTTACAAGATTAGTGGTGTAAACAGCAGCCGCACTAGCAATTTTTTCGCTGTAAATTAAGGATAAATCTTTTTTTGTTCTGTTTTTTCTTATACCGCAATGAATTCCCGAAGCAGTAAATCCCTTAGCGGCGCATATGCCACCGTCAATAATCTTCATATACTAATACCTTTCCTAAATATTAAGACCTTCAGCAAGGCAGCAACCCATACTGATATTCATACATTCAACCGCCGCACCCGAAGCACCTTTACCAAGGTTATCGTATCTTGCGGCAAGTAAAATAATTTCTTCATTTCCAAAAACTGAAATTTCCATTTTATCAAGTCCGGACAAAGCGTTTGCAGAAAGAAAACCGTCAGCATCAGCGCTTTCTACAAAATTTACAATAGGACCGACATATTTAACTTTATAGATATTTTTTATATCTTCAAGGGTTGTCCCCTTTTTAAGCTGACTTTTAAAAATTGGTATCGTTACACACATACCGCTATAGAAACTTGAAACAATTGGAGAGAAGGCAGGAGCATTATCAATTCCGGTTATAGCCTTCATCTCTTTTAAATGCTTATGCTGTTGTGTAAGACCGTACTGACGTGGAGAAGTTAACAAGGCGTCAACATTCTCATCCTCGTACTGAGCAATCATTTTTTTACCGCCACCGCTATAGCCCGTAACAGATGTACAGCAAAGCAAAATCTCTTTACTGATTATATCCGCTTTAATAAGAGGATAAATAAGTGCAATAAAACCGCTGGCGTGACAACCGGGTACTGCAATTCTTTTTGCAGTAGATAAATCGTCTGATATATTCTCACAAAGTTCGGGAAAGCCATAGGTCCAGCCTTTTTCTGTGCGGTGTGCCGTAGAAGTATCTAAAATTACGGTATCAGGATTTTCACAAAGAACTACCGATTCACGCGCCGCATCATCAGGAAGGCATAAAAACACGATATCGGCGCTGTTTATTGCTGCTTTTCTCGCATTAACATCTTTACGATTTTCTTCGCTTAATTTAATAAGAGAAATATCTTTACGATTTTCAAGCCTTTCGTAAATACGCAATCCGGTTGTTCCTGCGCTTCCGTCTATAAATACCTTTTTCATTATTTTAAAAACTCCGTAATATATTCAATCTGTTCTTTTACCGATTCATATCCCGTTGAACCTTTTGAAATACGCTTAGCTACACAGGTTTCAAGGGAAATTTCTTCATATAAATCTTCCTCAAACATATCGGAAATTTCCTTATATTTGCTAAGAGGAATATTCTCAAGCACCGTACCGTTTTCAACACAGTAGCCAACAATAGTGCCAACATGTTTATATGCGGTACGGAAAGGCATACCCTTTTTCACAAGATAATCAGCAAGGTCGGTAGCATTGATAAAACCTTTTTGCGCCGCTGCATACATATTGTCTTTGAGAGCAGTCATAGTTTCAACCATAGGCGCAAAAACCGAAAGACATTTTTTAACGGTATCAACAGCATCAAAAATTGCCTCTTTATCCTCCTGCATATCCTTATTATAAGCAAGAGGTAAACCTTTAAGGGTGGTAAGCAACCCCATTAAATCGCCGTATACTCTACCCGTTTTACCTCGTACAAGCTCAGCCATATCAGGATTTTTCTTTTGAGGCATAATGCTTGAACCGGTTGTATAACTATCATCAAGCTCA
>SVQC01000045.1 GCA_015065585.1 Oscillospiraceae bacterium | reverse complement strand
GACGAGCCTATAGGCTCAGCCGGTCTTATGCCCTAAGGGGGCAGTGCATACTACCGGCACGGCCGGTAGTTATGATTATGCACATTAGTGTTAGAGCAGGGTATCCTGCTCCTTTTTTGTTATGCTGTTATCGCCTTTGGTATCTGATGAGAAAGATTACTCTCCTGAAGAACTTGATGAGATATATACTCAAATTACGGATTATTATCAGGTTGCAGCATTTGATGAAAATAGTGAGCCACTCCCTATAGCAAGAGATTGGGAGCGGATTATTGATACTTTTTATGACAAAACCGGGGTGTAAATATTAAATGATTTTGCAACTTTTATTGAAATACGAAACAAACAAATACCGAAAATACGAAACAACTCAAAGGTTGCAACCGTAACTGTTAAAACCGCATAAATAGTGGATTTGTAAACTGAATATCTATGTTAAAGGGTGCAAAAAAGGGTGCAACTTTTTCTGCACCCTTTTTGTAACTTTTTAGTTATTAATTTTACCGGTACGATTTCTGTCTGCAGTTTTCGGAATAGAATCAGGAACACGAATAAGAATTTCCGACAAATCGCAATTTAAAGCCTCACAAATAAGGTCAAGGTGTTCGAGATTAACTCTCTCACATATTTCGTGATACATTTCATTAATTGTTGTGGGACGTATTCCTGTCTTTCGTGCTAAATCGGCTTGCGTCCAACGGAGCTCGCCTAACTTCCGGGACAGTAAAATTTTGATAGCCATAACACCCACTCCTTTTGTGATATTCTAACATAAAAGGCGATTATCAACTTTATTTTGTTAGATTATCACGAAATAGGTTATTGTTTGAGCAAAGCAAGACAAAATAAAACCCACTACGAAGGCGCTATCCTTTGCAGTGGGTTATTGTATATTGAGCGTTAATTTCAAACTGGAACGCTCTGCATATAAAGCATATCCGGGCAAATGTCTATATCATCATTCCAAAACACACACATATTGTCCGCTTTAACCGTTTTGAAAAAGCCTATATTACGCAATGGAGCATATATAGGTAATTCTAATAATGATTTAGCATCAAATTTCTTTTTTTCGCCGTTGTTGAAAAGTAGCAGCAACTCAAAATTGTCGGTTGCCTCAACCTGTGTTACTCTTGGTGGGAGCGGAGCACCCTTAACAATTTCATTCATTCTGTAATCCCCCTTTATCTTAAAGGCTCGATTTTGAAGAACGGCTCATTTTCACAAAGCAATTTCCAGTTTGCTTCTAATTCGTCACGATGAATTTCTATCCAAGCAATTATAAGGTTTAATTGTTTTCTCGGCATAGAGCCTTCTAAAACATTACCGTCAAAATCAATAGATGCAACGTGTTCAGCATAAGAAGCGTGTAAGTGCGGTGTGTTATGTTTGCCGTTTGCTTCCCTAAACATTCTAATTAGGATACCATAAAACATTGATATTGTAGGCATATTGTATTCCCCCTTAATATTGTTATAGTGTTTTAATTAAAAATACAAGTGATTTTCTCTAATTTAATATTATCATATGCAGATTTTAATGTCAAGATAAAGGATGCCTTCAGTGCTGTAAACGGCTTAAAAATGACCTCATAGGGACATTTATCGTAAACATTATATATTGCGGGCCCCCGCAACCAAAAATCCTTGTTCTCCGGAACAAGGATTTTTTATTCAAGCCGATAGGCTTGGCATATCATCACGCTTTAGCGTGTATATCACCGCCGCTTTTATGCGGCGCATCTCATCACACCGAAGGTGTGTATACTAATACCTATCGGCTTGATGAGATGCAGTGGCGTTGTCACTGATGATATGCAAAACTCCGTTTTGATGACATACAATGCTTCGCCCAAGTTATATTCGCTTCGCGAGGTTTAGGGAAAATATAATACAACTAAATTTTCAAGGGTTTGAATCTCTAACATAGAAAGCAAGAAAATATCTTTTTTATAGCTGACAGGCAAAAAAATATAGACAAGCCGTTTTATTACAGGTATAATAGTCATATATAAAAATATAGGAGGTATACTTGATATGAATATAGTTAAAGCGGTTGCTATTACAAATGAAGCTTTTGCGCCTTTTGGTCAGTTTTACGAAATGGAAGCACCTAAGGGTTATGCCCTTCGCGGTGAGCTTCACAGATATTTTCCCGACCGCTTGGTTGCTGACAGTCAGCACAGAGTAGGATATTCTCCCATATTGGTAAAGAAACCCGAAAAAATGATTATTACTCAGCAAGAGTATCATACTACTACTTGGGAAATGATTATGCCCTTAAATGATGATATGATTCTTCACGTTGCTCCTGCTTCTGCAGGTACATTAGTACCCGAACTTGCCCAGGCGTTTATTGTTCCAAAGGGAACTCTTGTAAAAATAAATTCTGCCATCTGGCATCTTGCGCCATTGCCTCTCAATGAGGAGGAGCTTAACGCTATGATTATTCTGCCTGAGTGCACCTATGCCAATGATTGTACCGTTGTAGATTTAAAACCCGAACAATATTTTGAAATAGTGCTCTAAGCAAAGTATAAACGGTATTGATTATTAAGTATTAACTGCATACTCATAATAGCAGCCAGAATTGCACTGAAAAGACCGAAGGGAGCATATTCTACAAAGGTCAGCATACAGAGAACGTTACTTGTCATACTGGTTATAGATACGGCGTTATCAAGAAAGGCATAGCTAGAACCTATAAGAATGAGTAGCTGCTGGAAAAGCAGATAAATCAGTATAAGGGAAAGGCTTAGTATTATACGCATTTTTCCTGATAATCTTTTGAAGGTCGTTGACGTTTTATAGGCTTTCTTTTTCCAATTAAGAAAGGTTATAAACTGTACGGGAACGGCAAAAAAGATAGAGGTCAAAGCCGAAGCGTAAAGTCCGAGAGAAAAATAGGCAATAGTATAAATTAAAGAATTTATACTTCCTAAAAAGGTAACCGATACGATTGGCTTCTGCCTGGATGCCCCAAACTATTAATGAAGTACAAAGGGAAAATATATAAAAGACCTTTTGGTGTGTATAAATACCAGTTATAATAACGAGGCAAAAGGTGATAGCTATTATAAGATTTTTGACTGTTAAGAGTTTTTTTTATATCTGATTTCACCTGAGCTTTTTTGGAAAGTTCGGTTTTTAACATTGTAACATACGGTTGTTCCTGTTTCAATATAATACGCCTCTATTTTAAATAGAGTTTGGCGATGATGCGGGATTAAAAACTTTAAAAAATTATGATATATTAAAACTTAGAAACAGTGGTTAAAGAGAGGCAAAAGCATGGCTTGTGCGAAGTATATAAGCAAAATTTTGTTTGATGATAATTTGCCGAGTAATTCATATCTTAATAATCTGCCCGTAATAAAATATCTTAAAGAGAACGGCCAACTGTCGTTTTCTTCCAACGTAACCTTTTTTGTCGGAGAAAACGGAACGGGAAAATCCACTTTGCTGGAGGCTATTGCTGTGGCTTATGGTTTTAATGCCGAGGGCGGTTCGAAGAATTTTACCTTTTCAACCAACGAAACTCATTCGGAACTTTATAAGCACATTGAAATAGCTAAAAGGGACTATGCTAAGGACGGTTTTTTTCTCAGAGCCGAGAGCCTTTATAACGTGGCTACCAATATTGATGATATGGATAAGCTGCCCTCCTTTGATGCGCCCATAATTGGTGGATATGGCGGGGTTTCCCTTCATAATCAGTCCCATGGGGAGAGCTTTTTGTCAATAGTTCAAAACCGTTTTTTCGGGAAGGGACTGTATATACTTGACGAGCCCGAAGCGGCGCTGTCTCCTATGAAGCTTATGACCTTAATGGCAGAAATCGGAGAGCTTCTAAAAAAAGATTCTCAGTTTATAATTGCAACCCATTCCCCGATTTTAATGACCTTTCCGGGTGCGTTGATTTTAGAATTTTCACACGATGGTATTAAGGAAGTTAAATATGATGAAACAGAGCATTTTGCCATTACAAAAAGATTTATGGAAAACCCTGAAAAAATGCTCCATTATTTATTAGGCGAAAACGGCATACAATAAAAAGCTTGCGATTAATTCACCATATTTAACTGATTATATGATAAAATTATACAAGATTGAGAAGAAGGACGGATAAATAATGAAGTTCAAGAAAATATTTTATTTAATAATAGTTCTTATTATGATTTCTTGTGTTCTTTCTGGATGTGTAGAAAAAGAGGAACCCGAGTCTGTAAAAATACAGGATTTTGAGACTGATTTCGTATGGTGGGCTGAGAATTATCAAGGATATACTATCTATGATTTTGACTACGAAGTTTACGATAGTGAAAAATACGGTAACAGTAAAGCAAATGTAACCGGCGGACGATATTCTCTACATAAAAAAGGGAACTCCGAATATTTTGAAAATTGCGTGGTTTTCAATGAGTTTAATAAGCTTACGCCAAATGATACATATACATTGACGATGAATGTTAAATTGGGCAAACATTTTCACACCGACGGAGCGATTAAAATTTATTCGAATGATAGCACAACATATCCTTGGGCTGTATCAGGTGATTATATCTCGGTTATCTCTATTAAAGACCTCAAAAAAGACAAATGGACTAAGGTTTCCTTTACCTTTGAACCCACAAAGGCATTTCTGGGAATTCACACGCCGGGATATGTAGAGCTTTTTATAGACGATATAAAGCTAAAAAACGTAGAGGGAAAAGAAATACCCCTTTCCTCTCAGCCTGAGTTTAAAGAATATACTATTGCAAAGAGAGATGAAAATGGCAAAATTATAGTTACTGAAGAGGGTTTTGTGGATGTTACAAAAATCATAGACCCTCAGTTAAATGAAGATAATAATATTTTTAAGATTATTGTAGCTATATTGATATGCGTTATAATAGTTTGTGTAATTTTGATAGTATTTATAAAGTTTAGAAAACTAAAACACAAAGAAAGGAAGGATGGAAAATAAACATGAGGAAATTTATTTGTATTAGTGTAGCTCTTATTATGCTTGTTTCTGTTCTTTCGAGCTGTTCAAAAGGTAGTCTTTCTGTTCTATCCAGCGTTGATGAAGACGGAAATTTTGTTTATTCTATTACCCGCGGAAAAGATGGTGTGGACGAAGCTGAAATTACCTCAAAAAAAATACGAACCAAAGTAAAAGAAAATTTCGGCTGTAATATTAGTATTTTTCTTGATTCTGCAAGAGAAGATTTTGATGGCAACTATGAGATTTTAGTGGGGGATACCGACCGAGAAGAATCTTTTGAGGCGAAAAACCGTCTAACTAACAACCGTGAAAATAGTATTAACGATTTTATTGTTGCGGTTATAAATGACAAGATTGTTATTCAGTCTGAAAGTCCGCATATGCTGGAAACTGCGGGGGATTGGTTTATACATAATTTTTGCGGCAGTCTTGATGATTGGTCAAAACTAAAGAAAGGCTATCAGTTTATTTATGAACATAAAAACGATGTTACGAGCGCTACGAATTTTGTGGATGGTAAAAATCTTGGTACCTTTGACCTTGTTCTTCCTGCAAAATGTTCCTATCTTGTAGGAATGTATGGTGAAAAAATTAAGGATTTCTATAAACAATACGCATTTATGCTGGATAACATAGAAGATATTGACGAAAAACAAACAAATGAAATTATAATAGGTGACACAACTCGTGAAGAAAGTAAAGCTGTGAAAGTGGACGGTGATAACTATGTAATTAAGGTTGTAAACGGTAATGTCGTTATAAAAGGCGGGAATGACCTTGCTACTTGGCGAGGTGCAAAAGCTTTTTTAGATGAAATATCTAAATTAAATGAAGGAGTCGGCATCAATTGGCCTGAGGGATACGAGATTTGCGGCAGATACGATGCAAAAGAAAAAGGCGCATATACTCTCAACTGGAATGACGAGTTTGAGGGTAATAGTATTGACTTTAATAAATGGGGCGAATATGCGGGCATGGCTAAAGAAACAGAAAAATCGTCTTTGGGCGGATTGAAATGTTGGCAAACCCCTTATGGAGAAACGCCTTACCCGCAGCCCGAGAAACTCAAAAAACTGATTTATGCATCAGGTGGCAATCTACATATCGGAACTCAGCGTGTTAATGATATAGACTTTGTAGGCGGTCAGATTTCCACCGATTATACAATGATATTCCGCTATGGAATTCTTGAAATCAAAAGCAAACTCCCGCCTGAGCCTTGCAGTCTTGGATATTGGATTAATCAATTCTCGTTTTCTAAAGCCAATTACGGTTTTACCAGGCGCTTTGGCGGTCTGGAACAGGCGAGAATTTGCAATGCCGGTGTTGATATTATCGAGAATTTCGGAAGCAGTAATTCTTTTAATGCAAATATACATTGTCGATGGACAAACAATAATACTGATGCTAACAAAACTTTTAGCGGACATTATTCATTGGATGGCGGACAGTATGCTACAAAGGGTAATAGCAGAAAAAAGATATATAATCAAACCAGATACGGCGGAGACCTCAGTACCGATTATCATTATTACGGTATGTATTGGACCGATGAAACCATGAAGTTTATCTTTGACGGCAAAGCTTTTTTTGAATATAGATTTGATGAAGAACCTATGGGCTTTGCACCGTTTCAGTTAATGTCCCACTTTATAACCGAGTGTCAAATGGGGGATATATCCTACGGCAAAATATATAACACAGAAACAGATGGCGATTATTACGAGCATATTATAGATTATGTTCGAATTTATCAAAATGACGAGGTTTGCAGTCAGCTCATTACAGCTTGGCCGCAAAAAGAAGAAAGTGGAGAAGTTAAGGTGTATTATCCTGAGCATCCTGTTAGTTTATACGATGAATGAAACGCCCCCCGATAAGTCAGACGACTTATCGGGGGTAAAAATTTGGTTTTTAGTAATTATTAAAAAATACTTGTTAATAAGGAAAACGGATATAAAGTGGAATTCAGCCTGTCGCGCAGTATACAAAAAAGGTTAATTATGGGTATTTATCTATCTGCGCTTTTATTGATTATGTTTTGATAAAACCTTAATGCTTTACTGATATCCTTTTCATTAGGATGCCCTTTCGCCATCCCGCCAATTGATTTGAACAGTCCAAAGGTATCATATCCGCGGCTCTGAAAAGCGCCAAGTTCCCTACATCCTTTTGATTTTGCAATTCTTCTTATTGCTCTGAAATAAAAAACAGGACTCCAAAAACCACAAGTGCAGATAAAAAACACCTTTTTATTTTTAGGTAGATTATTTTCGGCAAAAGTGAGAACCTGATTTGCAAAAGAAGCAAAATAAATTCCAGATGCAAAACCGATGTAATCAAAATTTGACAGGTCTGCATTCTTGTTTTCCGACGCGTTTATAAGCGTGACACCGTGTTGTAAAGATATAGCATCAACAAGTTTTTCTGTATTCTTGTGATGCTTTGAATAATATACAATTGCCGTTTTCATCATTAACACACTCACAAATTTTTTTATTAAAATTATATCATTTCTTCTCTTGAAGTGCAATATATAAAAATCCGCCCGAATTTCTTCGGGCGGATAATTTTGGTTTATAAAGTCAGTGATTATTTGTCAAAAGACAAACCTTTTTATCGTCAATGGGACAAATTTTTTTATCCTCGTCCATCTCTTTTTTCCTCCGTTTTGACCCTCCATTTTCCATCTCTTTTTCTCCAATTTTTTCTCCGCCCATTTCGATTTTAAAGGGGTTAAAAAGAAAGAGAGGGATTACTAAGAAAAACAATGAAAAGCCAAGTATTTACGCTTATTTACACGAAGTTTTCTCAGCGCTCAAAGCATTCTTGTGGAAGGTTAGTTTTTGGTTTGCCAGTGCATTTAGAGTTGCTAGTGCAGTTATCTTGCAAAGGTTTTTAAGGCGCAAAAAAAGACCCTGCAACCATAGATTTCTCTACGGTTACAAGGTCTTTAATTTTTCTCTTTATTTCAATTTCTTTCCCATTCAATCTTTTTCCGTTCACGCTAAAAAGTTTTGCCTTTTAGGGTGAAGTTGGGGTTAAACGGGAGTGGATTGGAATAGTAAGCCGGAATTACTTGCCAGACTTTATAGCAGCCTGTGGTGCTATTAGCGAAGCGTACCAATGAGATAAATAGCCGAATATGATTGGTGCGTTTTGTGGATTTTATCTCGTTATAACATTAAAGAGTTCTACCTTGGTGTATCATCTTGTTTTTTAACAAATGACTTTCTCTTTAACTCAGTGGGTTTTAAGCCCGCATAACGAACAAAAGTTTCCCCAAATATTTGATATCGTTAATGCCTACCTGTTCTGCCGCCTTGGCAACAGTATAATCGCCGCTTCTAAGCAATTCAGCGGCACTCTGAATACGAATCAGAATTCGGGAACCAGATGCCAATATTCCACGTGTTTTACAGTTGCGCCGGACGGAATGGTATTTAATTCTCCGAGCGTTTCAAGTTCCATGATATGTTTATCAAGGAACAATTCAACATTACACCCATTGTCGGGACAGTCCTCAATCGGTTGTGGTGAAAAATAAATCTCTAATTTTTGCCCGAGATTTTTCATAGAAATTTCACCCTGCGGTGTATATGCTCCGATTTTTAGTTTTTTTATACAAGGAAGATGTCGACCTATGATGCAATTATTTTCAAACGAAAGTCGGCTATCATTCAGAGAACTATCAAACCAAAGCGCAACAACTCTGCTTGGAACGTATTCGTCGACAGTTCCTTCGAAGGGTATTTTTGCAACACCGCCGCCTTTCAAAGTGGTAATACCCCAGGCAGCGACCTTTACAGGATAAGAATTACAGTTTGTCAAAACGTGCTCAACCTTTAGGTTGCCGTTGTTGCAAAAAGACAATCTAATCTGTTTTTTAAACCCTGTCCATTCGTCCGTTTTTTGTGTTAACAGTACCGAGTCTTCTTCAATTGTGTATTCAACGGGGTCGTTGTCAGGATGATATGACTCGTCACTTTACGGCGAGGTCCAGAAA
>SVQC01000015.1:11992-39468 GCA_015065585.1 Oscillospiraceae bacterium | reverse complement strand
TCCCTTTTAGGGACCTAGCCAGTAGGCGCCCCTTATAGGGGCTGTGCATACCACTAGTTTACTAGTGGTTATGATTTATCATTTGTCTGGCAGACTGGAGTAATTCTTCTGTAATATTTGAACCACCCATTATACGAGCTATTTCATAAACACGCTTATCGTCTTGTGCCTTAGAAACATTAGTATAGGTTTTACCCTTTATAGTCTCTTTTTGTATAAGCAAATGATTACTTGCAGCAACGGCAATCTGTGCTAAATGAGTAATACATATAACTTGATGACTTGCAGAAACATTTTTAAGCTGCATGCCGACTTTATCAGCAGTCACACCGCTTATACCCGAATCAATTTCATCGAAAATAAGGGTATCAACATCATCCTTTTCGGCAAGAACATTCTTTATCGCCAACATAACACGTGAAAGTTCGCCACCCGATGCAATTTTAGCAAAAGGTTTTTCAGTTTCCCCTGCATTAGCGCTAAATAAAAATGTAATTTCATCACAGCCATTACGGGTATATCTGCCCTTATTACATTTAACCAGAATATGCGCAGACGGCATATTAAGCTCAACTAAAATCTCTTTTACTTTTTGTTCGAACAGTTTAGCGGCGGAAATACGGGTTTTTGAAAGCTTTTCAGCTTTTTTAATAAGCATTTCCTGTGAAGCTGTTAGTTGGTCGCTTAATCTATCAATTTCTTCATCATTAAATAGAATTTGCTCCAATTCTTTTTCGGCATTATAAAGAAATTCAAGCATTTCTTTTTCATCCTTACCGTATTTTGATGCAAGAAAAGAAAGAACAGCCAATCTATCCTCAATGACGTTAATGTTATAATCATCTGACGATAAGGAATTTATTTTTTCTTCAATAAGTTGCATTGCCGCTGACGCTGAGTCAAGAGCGTCCTGAAGCTTATCTGTTTCTGCTTCATATTTTCCGTCTTTTTCAAGAGATAAAAACCTTATAACATCAACAAGCATACCTACGGCACCGCGGGATTCCTCACTGCTTTTAAGGAATTCAAGCGACTTATTTAATGTATTAATTTTATTACCGATATTTTTGGCAATGGAGAGTCGCTCTTTCAGTTCCTCAATTTCGCCAAGTTTTAAATCGGCATTTTTAAGTTCTTCAATCTGATACTTTAATATATCAATCCTGCGTAGTTTCTCATCCTCGTCCATTTCAAGAGATTTAAGTTTTGCGCGAATCGAGTTAAAATGGTTAAATTCTTCTTGGTAAGCCAAAAACTCCACATTATTTTCGGCTATGCGGTCTATGTAAATATAATGCTTAGTTTCATCAAGTAAAATTTGGTTATCGTGCTGACCGTGAATGTTAATAAGCATAGGAGAAATACTTCTTAATAACGTTGCCGAAATCGGAGTACCGTTAACGCGCAGATAACCATTACCGTTTAAAGACAACATTCTTTCAATCAAAAAATTACCGTCTTCATCAGTAAAAATTCCGTTATCCGAAAAAGCCTTTACGCATTCGTCGTTGACATTAGAAAATACAGCGCTGACACGTGCTTGTCCACAGCCGTTTCTTATAAGTTCTTTTGAAGTTCTGTGTCCAATAACAGCATAAATTGCATCAATAATAATAGACTTTCCCGCTCCCGTTTCACCGGTCATAACATTAAAGCCTTCTTCAAATTTAATATTAGACTGTTCAATAACTGCAATATTTTCAATATGCAAATAATTCAGCATACCTTTGTCAGTCCTTACACATATATTTTAAACGCTCGGTCAGTTGCAAAGCAATTTCAGGAGTTTTAGTAATAATTAAAATTGTATCATCACCTGCCAAGCTCCCCATTATCATTCCTGAAAAGAAATGGTCAACAGCAACACAGGCACCCGATGCCATACCAGCATGGCATTTAACAATAATATTATTAAAGGCGCAGTCAACTGAAATAGCAGAACGGGCAAATATATCGCCATACTGTGACCCGTTATCGTTAGCGTTTTGAGAGTTAACCCTAATACTAGATACATAGCGGTAATTACCCATTGAGTCAAGAACTTTGATAATGCCAAGTTGTTTAATATCACGGGAAACAGTTGATTGAGTAACATTAAATCCCAAATCATTAAGAGCCGTTTGCAGTTCGTCCTGAGTGTAAAAAGCCTTTTCATTTATAAGGTCAAGTATTTTTTCCTGTCGTTTGTTTTTCATAATATCACCTTATTTGAATTTCTCGGATAATGTTTTATAAAACGAACGATTTGTAAGTTTTATAAGAGAAATTACCGACTTAGCCTTAGAAACATAGATTTCGGTATAAGGCTTAACCGTATAGGAACGTCTGCCGTCAATAAGTAAATAAACATCTGAACGTTTCATCGAAAAAGCCTTCAATTTAAGTTCTGTGTCGCCACTTAGTATAATAGGCTTTGCACTAAGAGAATGTGAACAAATAGGTGTGATAATAAGATTGTCAATCGCAGGGTCAATTATCGGACCGCCTGCAGAAAGAGAATATGCTGTTGAGCCGGTTGGCGTTGAAACTATTAGACCATCAGCATGATAACTTATTGGTTCATCATCTATATACGCTTGAATATCAATAAGTCTTGACACGAATCCGCTTGAAAGAACGGCATCATTAACTGCAGAAAAACGGGAAACTTCACTGCCGTTTTCTATTACTTTTACGTCAAGAATCATTCTTTCTTCGGTTTTATAGTCTCCTGTAACAAGCTTGCTTATAAGAGATAACTGATTAGCTTCAATATTCGCCAAAAAACCTAAGCGACCTGCGTTGATACCAAGAATAGGCTTATTGTATAAAGCGGCAGTTTTAGCATATCTTATTATTGTGCCATCACCACCTACAGTGATAAGTACATCGGCGGATTTAAACAGTTCTTCCTCAGGGATAGATTCATAACCAAGATAAGATATATAAGATGGCAAATATGCCTTCATATTATTGCTTTTTAATATATCTCGAAGTTTTTCAAGCACGTCAGATACTCCGCGTTTATCAAGATTAGGCAGTAAACCTACAACCATAATCTTTCCTCCTTTAATTTAGAGATTTATAAGATTCTTCTACAAGCTGAATTGGTGAAATTTCGGTTACTATTTCACTTTTTTCAGTCTTTTTTATATAACATAGATATTCAATATTTCCTTCAGGTCCTTTAATCGGAGAAAAATCAAGACCTAAAAGTGTAAAATTGTTTTCTTTTATAAGACCAATTATTTTTTCAATGACCGATATATGAACGTTTTTATCTCTTACAACACCTTTTTTACCAACGGAGTCCTTCCCTGCTTCAAATTGCGGTTTTATAAGACAAACAGCAGTAGCTCCGTCCTTCATTAAAGTTCGCATAACAGGTAAAATATGAGAAAGAGATATAAATGAAACGTCTACCGAAGCAAAATCAAGAGGTGAATTGACTGTTTCGCTTGTTACGTATCTGAAATTTGTTCTCTCCAGATTTACTACTCGTTCATCAGTTCGAAGCTTCCAAGCAAGCTGACCATAACCTACATCAATAGCAAAAACTTTACTAGCACCATTTTGCAGCATACAGTCGGTAAAACCACCGGTCGAAGCACCAATATCTGCGCAAACGAAATTTTTCAGGTTTATATTAAAACTGGATATAGCTTTCTCAAGCTTTAATCCTCCACGGCTAACGTACTTCAGCTTTTCACCGCGAACTTCTATAACATCTTCACTTTTAACAGTATCTCCTGCTTTATCGCACTTTTGGTTATTTACATAAACAATTCCCGACATTATAAGTGCCTTTGCTTTTTCACGGCTTTCAGCGTGACCGTTATTAACAAGTGCAACGTCAAGCCTTATCTTTTCAGACAAATTAATTACCCCTTAATTTTTCTATAATACTTTCTGTGTCCAAATTATACTTTCTCAGCTGTGCCGAAGTAGATGCGCAATCAACGAACTGATTATCTACGGCAATATGCACAAAATTACCTTTAAAGCCTTTAAAATTCAATTTGCAAAGTAGTTTCTCGCCGATAGAGCCACTTTTTATGCTTTCTTCAAAGAATAAAATTTTATCATAGCCAAGCAGAGCATTGCACAAATCTTCGCAAATAGGATAGATTTTATTAATTTTTATAAAATCAGCATTTTTTTCTGTATTTACAGCATCTAAAGCATTAAAGGCAGTTCTGCCGTAAGTAATTACTGCTGTCTTGCTGTCATTTTTATAAACGTCAAAATCATTACCCGTATATTCAAAGCTATTACACTTTTCAGTTCCTCGCGGATATCTGATAGCAAGTGGCGAATTAAAGCTTAAGCTGTTTAACAAAATTTTTTCTAGTTCATCAAAAGATGTCGGCGAATAAACCGTCATATTAGGAACGCTGGTTAAGAAGGAAACGTCAAACAAGCCTTGGTGAGTACAGCCGTCCTCACCAACAAAGCCTGCTCTGTCTATACAAAATCTAACGGGAAGTTCAGAAATAGCAACGTCGTGAACCAACTGGTCAAATCCTCGCTGTAGAAATGAAGAATAAACCGCAAAGTACGGTTTCATACCGCCTTTTGCAAGACCCGCAGAGAATGTAACAGCATGTTCTTCAGCAATTCCTACGTCAAAAAATCTATCTTTAAACTTCTTTTCAAAATTTACAAGACCCGTACCGGCCGACATAGCAGCAGTTATAGCACAAACACTGTCATCTTTTTCTGCTATTTGGCACAGTGTTCTGCCAAAAACGTCTGAATAGGTGATTTTATCAGCATTAGTAATAAAGCCCTCGTTACTGTTAAAATTAGAAACACCGTGATAGGTACCAGGGTCAGATTCCGCAAAACTATAACCCTTTCCCTTTACCGTTACAACGTGAATAAGAACAGGTTTTGTTTGCCTTTTAGCAATATTAAAGACATTTTCAAGAGAGGAAATATCATGACCGTCCACAGGACCCAAATAGTTAAAGCCAAGGCCCTCAAAAATATTGCTATGATAAATAAGATTTTTAAACATCTTTTTAATTCTATAGAAAAATCTATATAAATTATCGCCGATTATCGGTATAGAATTAAGAAATTTACTGAATTCAAACTTAAAATTATGGTAACCTGATTTCAAACGAATTTTATTAAGGTGACGAGCAATAGCACCAACGTTTTTTGAAATTGACATTTTATTGTCATTAAGTACAACGATAAATTTACTGTTGTCGGCACCGATATTATTGAGAGCCTCATAAACCATACCGCCAGTCATTGCGCCATCGCCCACAATGGCAACCGCCGTACCGTTTTCGCCTTTTAAAGCCTTAGCTTTATAGATGCCGTAGGCGGCGGAAATACAGTTACTGCTATGACCGCTGACATAATAATCGTGTTTCGATTCCTTTGGATTCATAAAACCCGAAAGTCCGCCTTCTGTACGAATAGTTGAAAATTTTTCAAATCTGCCGGTTAAAAGTTTATGGGTATATGATTGATGTCCAACGTCAAAAAGTATTGCATCAGCAGGAGAATCGAAAATACGATGAAGCGCTACCGTTAATTCAACAGTACCTAAATTAGATGCCAGATGGCCGCCGTTATTAGAAACGGTTTCAATAAGGCAATCTCTTATTTCATCACACAGCAAAGAAAGCTCACTTTTTGTAAGCGACTTTATGTCCTGTGGAGTTTTGACCGTACTTAAAATTTTATAATCCAAAATAAACAATCCTTAATTTTTTCTATTAGCAAGATAACGAGTCAGTTCCTCTAAAAATCCTGCCTCTACACTTATGTTTTTAAGACAAGAAATAGCTTCATCTGTAAGATTTTTAACCATTTCATGACATTTTTCGATGCCGTAAAGAGATACATAGGTTGATTTTTGATTTTTTTCATCGCTGTGAATTGGCTTACCCAAAACCTTTTCATCACCAACAGCATCAAGGATATCATCCATAATCTGAAAAGCAAGACCGAGTTTTGTGCCGTAGGCTTCAGCATATTCAACCATTTCTTCACTACCATCAGCTAAAATAACACCAATTTTAGCGGCGGCGCTGATTAACGCGCCGGTTTTTAATAGATTAATTTCATTAATCGTTTCAGCTGAGGCTCTTTTATCTTCATTTAAAAGGTCAATAACCTGACCACCAATCATACCACTTATACCCGAAAGTTCTGACAAGACATTGATGGCTTTTAGGCAAAGCTTTGGCTCTATGTCTTTTACCTGCGATGCTATATAAAAAGCATGTGTCAATAAACCGTCCCCTGCAAGCAGAGCTATATCCTCGCCAAATTCAATATGATTAGAGGGCTTACCACGACGCATATCATCATCATCCATACACGGTAAATCATCATGTATGAGCGAATAAGTATGAATCATTTCAAGAGCAACGGCAAAAGGTAACGCCTTATTGTCTTTACCTCCGCAAATACGGTAAAATTCCATAAGTATAATGGGACGGATTCTTTTGCCACCAAGTAAAAAGCTATACCGCATTGAATCTATTAATATGCTGTAATTGCAAACTCTCTGAGGTATATAGCTATTGAAAGCCTTTTCAAATTCGAGAGCATATTTTTCAATAATCCTTTTATTCATTTAATCTGCCTTCTCAAGTTCATCTAGCTTTTTGATTTTAATTTTAGCATTATCTAAAGCCTTATTACACTCCGAGGAAAGCATTACTGCTTCTTCGTAAAGTGCAATAGATTCGTCAAGAGACGTTTCTCCCGATTCCAGCTTTGCTACAATTTCTTCTAATTTTTTAAGTGATTCTTCAAAGGTCATTTTTTTACTCCTTATCCTTCACGTTGCATATATATTTTCCGTCAGCAACTTTTAAAGAAAATTCATCGTTAATATTCATATTCGAAATAGAAGTAACAGTTTTACCGTTAATTGTTGCAACCGAATATCCGCGCAACATAACCTTCATTGGACTAAGCGTTTCAATTTTAGATGCAGTTTTTAAAAAATCAGCTTGTTTTTTCTCAAAAATTATATTAATTCTACTAGAAATTTTATCATAAATACTGCTGTATACTAACCTTCGGTCTTCAATAATTCTGTAGGGTTTTTTTAAAATATTACTGTTAAGCACTGTACTAAGTCTAGCGTTTGCCAATAAATATTTTTCAGTCAAAGCCCTATTTGCAGAGTCTAAAAAGTTATCTATCAAAATGTTAATTGCGCTTATATCGGGTACGGCTAGTTCAGCGGCAGCTGACGGTGTAGGCGCTCTTAAATCGGCAACCATGTCACATAGTGTTGTATCGGTCTGATGACCTACAGCAGAAATTACAGGTATGGGTGACTCATAAATTTTACGAACCAGAGCTTCATCGTTAAATGCCGATAAATCCTCACTTGACCCTCCGCCACGGCCAATAATAATGGTGTCAATTTTCTCGGAGATTTCGTATATTTTTTCAAGCGTAGCAATCATTTGGCGCACCGCTAAATCACCCTGCACTCCTGCACCGCAAACCACAATTTCACAAACAGGATAGCGTCTCGAAATTACATTTATAATATCCTGAAGTGCCGCGCCGGTACTGGAGGTAACAACAGCAATCCTTTTTGGAAACTTCGATATAGGGCGTTTATTTTCTTGGTCAAACAAGCCTTCTTTAGCAAGTTTTTGGGTTAAAAGTTTTAATGCTATAAGTTGGTCGCCAAGACCGGCAGGAACTGCATTCTCAACATAAAACTGGTAACCGCCGTCCTTTTCATATAAGGACACTCTACCATTACATACAACTGACATACCGTCAGATAGGTCAAATTTATTTCTAAGCGCATTTCCTTTAAACATAACACATTTGATTGCGGCTTCGCCATCACTTAGCGTAAAATAAATATGTCCGCTGGAAATATGACGTTTAAAGTTAGTAATCTCGCCACAGACACTGCAGGAAAGTAAATTTATATCAGATTCAAGCAATGACTTGACATATAAATTAAGTTGTTTTACAGACAATGTCTGTTGCATAAATTCATCTCCGATAAATTATTATTCAATAATTTTTGCAACCGTACCTAAAATTCCATTAGCGAAAGCGCTGTCATCAGCCGTTGCGTATTTCTTAATAAGTTCAACAGCTTCATTAATTGAA
This sequence comes from Oscillospiraceae bacterium, assembly GCA_015065585.1. GTDB lineage: Bacteria > Bacillota > Clostridia > Oscillospirales > Acutalibacteraceae > SIG607. Next base: position 31,371 of record SVQC01000015.1, on the reverse strand, counting down.
ACAGAAACAGGAATATCCTCACGGTATAACATCTCGTAAATTGCAATACGCATAGCGGCCAGACCGACCTTTGATATACGCTTTAAAGCCCATCCTTTAGAATTTTCTTCAATATATTTATCGATTTCTTCAATTTTATCATAAACACCTATTGCAACGCTGTTTGCATATTCATTATGGGTATATTCTCGCGCCTCAATAGCATATTCAATAATATCTTTGACATCTTCTTCTCTGAAAATCTTTTCAAACACTATAATAAATGCCTGTTCTCTTTCCTCTGTTCTGTTCATATGACACCAACTTTCATAATTATGCATAATACATTGTATACTAAAATAAACTATTTTTCAAGTAATATTAACTAATAAAATAATTATACTTGTAAAATGCTGCCGTTTTTGATATAATAAATTAAATTGCAAAAGGAAGTGGAAATATGTCAAAAGGTTTCAGAAAAAGTCTTTTTGGATTTAATACCAGTGATGTTCTCGGTTATATCGCAGCTACAGACAAATTAACTGCCGAAAAATTTGCAAAACTAGAAAGCGAAATTTCAAATCTTAAAAATGAAAACGAAAAGTTAAATAGTGACAATAAATCTCTTAAAGCCAAAGCCGACGAATATGAAACTAAAAAAGAACAGATTCGTATTATGAGTGATAATATTGCCCGCATTTACGTAACTGCAAAAACGACCTCAAAGTTACTTATTGATAACGCTAACGAAAGCAGAATTCTTATTGAAGAAGCTAATAAAGAGCGTCTTGCCACCATTGACAGCACTCATAACTCGATGGAGGAAATAAGAGAGAAAATCAACACAGCTTCTGCTATATATACTGCTGAAATCAAAGCTCTGTGTAATAGTCTTGAATTATTGCATGAAAACATTGAGAATAAACAGGCTGAAAATATAAAATTAAACGACGAATTTGAAACACTGGTAAATGAAAAGGTATGAAAACTTTTACATTAAATACAAACCAACTCAAAAGCCACATAAATGAACTTTCTGTTGGTGATAAGGTCATACTCTCAGGTACGGTTTATACTGCTCGCGATGCTGCTCACAAACGACTTTCGGTAATGCTTGAGAAAAATGAAAAATTACCCTTTGACCTTGACGGCGCCACGATTTACTATGCCGGTCCTACCCCAACGCCCGAAAATCTTCCTATTGGCAGTTGCGGACCAACCACCTCTACCCGTATGGATTATTACACACCACTTTTGCTTGATAATGGGTTGCTTTGTATGATTGGCAAAGGCAACAGGGAAAGCTTTGTTGTGGATTCAATGGCTAGAAATCGTGCTTTGTATCTTTGTGCGATAGGCGGCGCAGGAGCTTTAGCCGCTAAATGTATTACAAAATGCGAAGTAATTGCCTTTGGTGATTTAGGCTGTGAATCTGTTAAAAAATTAACTTTCAATAACTTCCCGCTTACCGTCGCTATCGACAGTAAAGGAAACAATATTTTTAAAAAATAACCAAGGAGAAATACTGATGATTGTAAATACCTCTTTAGCAACAAAAAGTGAAATTGTAAACGAAATTAAAGACAGAAAAATTGTTTGTGCATTTCATGATATTGACGGTACACACTCTCTTATAAGAAATTGGCCCCCCGTTATGAGCCGCGTACTTTACGACACTGCCGTTAACGGAATTCCAGATAATCTTATGAGTGAAGAAAATATTAACAGACTCGTTTCTCTTTGTGATACAGAGCCTCTTGAAGAGACAGATAAATTCTGTGTTGAGAGTGCGGGATTATCTGCCCTTACACAAATGGAATGGGCTATAAGACGAAATCAAGAACTAACAAACGGCAAATTCAACAGCGAAACAAACTCGAAAATCATTGAACTAATTTGGAAAGGCGAAGAAAAATTTGAAAGTTTTAATGAGCCTCAGGAATATCTCGACTATCTTTCAGAAGTAACTCCATTGCTTTTCCGCGTATATGAACAGGTACTTAACCGTTTCTGCCGAGATATTAATCTAGAAAAGGCAAAGAAAAATCCCGAAGAATTCCTTGTAAACGGTTCAAAGGAATTTATGAAATATCTCCATGATAACGGAATAAAGAACTATTTTGTAACCGGCGCCGTTGTTGATAAATCTGTTGAACCTCCAATGGGTATGTACGAAGAAGTTTTGGGACTTGGATTTGATATCGGTGAAGGAAAACTAGTCGAAGATATTCTAGGTTCTACCTGGGATGAAAAAATTCCCAAAGAAGAAGTTATGTTCCGTTTAGCTAAAGAATTCAACCTTAACGGTGAAAACATTCTTGTTATCGGCGACGGCAGAAGCGAAATTACTGCAGGAGTGAAACTGGGTGCAGTTACTATAAGCATACTGCCAGAAGAAGCCTCACGTCAAAGAGAACTGCATAAAGAACTTGGCACAAACATAATTATCCCCGATTATACTGCAAATGATATAAAAGATATCATTAAATAATTAAAAACCGAGCAAAAAAGCTCGGTTTTTAATTTTAATTATTACTTTAATAAATTTATTATTTCACCACAGTCATTTAAAACCACATCAGGTTTGTCTTTGCTATTTTCTAAAATTTCTTTTGTGGTTTCTCCACTCATTACAAGGACTGAGAGTATACCGCTGTTTAATCCGCATTTTATGTCTGTATATATTCTATCACCGAAAACAGCAGTGTTTTCTTTTAAAATTCCGGTTCGTTTCATTGCAAGAATCGGCATAATCGGTTCGGGTTTACCTATAAGTATAGGCCTTTTTCCCGTACAGTTATATATCATTTCGCAAAAGCTACCGCAATCAGGAACACTGCCAAATTCGGTAGGACAAACCATATCAAGATTTGTTGCAATATATTTTACATCATCTTTAGTTTGCAAAATTTTGCTTATATCATATAGCTTTTTAAAGGTTAATTCCGTATCATTGCCCATAAGAATAAGTGTTGCCTCATCAGGATTTTCGGTAACCGTAAAGCCTTCTTCCAGTAATTCAATTTTTAGCGAATTAGTACCGCAAAGATAAATTTTCTCATTATCACAGTTGTTTTTTAGATAATAAATAGTAGCTTGGGTAGAGGTTATAAAATCGTCATACTTGGCATTAATACCTAATTTTTCAAGCTTTTTAATATAATCTGCAACACTTTTTGAGGAATTGTTTGTCATAAACATATATTTCCCATCATTTTCCTTAATTGTTGCCAATAATTCTTTAGTAAAAGAAAACAGATTATTACCTAAATAAAGTGTTCCGTCCATATCAAAAAGAAACAGCTTTATATTCTTTATTCTCTGCATAAAAAACTTCCTCCGCCTTATTATATATATCATTTATTTCCTGTTCGCAAAATTTAAGCTTTGTAAGTTTTGGTTTTCCCCATATATCAAAAACACGAGGACCAATCCAAGTGCAATAAGGTGTATATTTTTCTATTCCCATTACGGTAGAAAGACAGGCTTTATCCGGCTTCATAAAAATAATCTTCATAGGTTTTTTAATTAAAGCAAATATAACTTTCGGATAGTGGTTTGTTATACCCGTAAAAGTAATACCCGGATGAACAACGCTTAAAAGTTCCTGTTCGTCTTCAAAAAGTTTATACAATGAAAGCATAAGAAAACGTTTGGAATTACCATAAACAAGACTTGCTTTTTTACGCGTTCTAAAGTCAAAATCGCTCATATCGGTTTTACTGTATCTATGAGCAATACTACCGGTTACAATGAACCTACCATTATTGTTTTTAACAGTGGGAATAAGTTTTTTTATCATATAATACGGTGAAACAAAGTTTATATGAAACACGTTATCGTAACCATTTTCAGTAATATTTCTTGGAATACAGTAGGCACCTGCATTATGAATAAAAAAGTCAATATTACTTTGAATGAGTTTTTGTGTTGCCTCTTTTACACTTTTAAAATCTGACAAATCGGCAGTTATATGAGAAATGGTAGTCGTTGGAAATTCTTTTAATAAATTTTCTCTCAAATTTAATGATTTTTCTCTATTACGGTCTACAAGAATAAGATTTGCGTTTCTTTTTAAAATTTCTCTGCAAAGCGGCAAACCAATACCACCCGTAGCACCTGTAAGAGCCACAGTTTTATTAGATAAATCCATAATAAACACTTTTCTAATTATTACAATAGATGAGCTCTTATTTCTTCGTTGCTCATTGCAGTTAAATAGGATGGGGCGATATCAAATACCGTCTTACAGCCATTTACACCTTCTAAGGAGAGTTTATAAATAGCTCTGGCATAGGCGGCAATAACACTTGCAGTAAATTCGGGATTAGAATCAAGTTTCAAAGAATATTCAATAATATGAGAATTTTCATTGTTAAAACCGGTATTACCGCTTCGAATAACAAAGCCCCCGTGCGGAATTCCGCTATGATTTAATTTAAGTTCTTCTGCTGAAATAAAATGCACAACAGTATCGTAATCGGCGAAATAGTTAGGCATAGTTTTAATTTCATTTTCGATTTTTTTATGGTCGGCTCCCTCTTCTACCACAACAAAACATTCTCGTAAATGTTTATCCCTGGTAGAAAGTTCAGGATTTTCTCCGTTTCTGACACGTGAAAGCGCATCTTCTTTAGGAATTGTATACTGTCGTGCATCAACGACGCCATCAATTCTTCTTATTGCATCACTATGACCTTGACTTACACCCTTTCCCCAGAAAGTATAGTCCTTACCGTCGGGCAAAACAGCCGAAGCATAAAGACGGTTTAATGAAAACATACCAGGGTCCCAACCTGCAGAAATGAGAGCAATTTTACCTGCTTCTTTAGCACAGTCATCAACATTCGAAAAATGTTCAGGTATTTTAGCATGGGTATCAAAGCTGTCTACAACGTTAAAATACTTAGCCAAATAGGGTGTTTGTTCGGGTAAATCAGTAGCACTGCCACCACAAATTATCATAACGTCGATTTTTTCACGCCACGCTAAAACATCATTACAAGAAACAACGGGAACATTCTTGGTTTTTATGATTAAATCAGATGGATTACGACGGGTAAAAACAGCAACAAGCTCCATATCGCTGTTCTTATAAACAGAGGCTTCAACTCCTCTTCCCAAATTACCGTAACCGTAGATACCAACACGAATCATTTTATATTCTCCTTAACTGTTAATTACTTTTAAAATATAGCATACAAAGATGGCTATTACAACAATTTTTTTCTAAGTTTTTCCGAAATATCAATAAATTCCTCAGGCAGAATTTTTGAAATTTTTCTATCGTATGTAAGCAAACCGTTTGTTTCATCTTCAACGTCACTAAGCTGAGTGTAAACGGTAGCGCAAACACCTTTATCTATAAGAGGAATAACTTCATTTAAATAAAGATTACGCAAAGCTTTTACAAATTTTTCTCTATCAGAAAATGAGCCATATCCATAGGTATTGTCAAGATTAAATGAGTGCTCATCTAATTTATAGGAGTAACCGCCGAATTCGGAAATAAAAATAGGTTTATTACTCTTTTTAACCCTTATCTTTCTAAAATAAATGTGTCGTGAATCAAAATCATTATTTTTCGCCTTAAACCACCCCGAAGCACTATCGATAAAGCGAGAAGAATCTAACATTTTAAGTTTTAAATACATTTCGTCAGCACAAAACTGCCCCCAACCTTCATTAAACACTGTCCACTGACAAACAGAGGGATGATTGTAAAGACCGTTAACGGTTTTTTCCATCAAACTGATAAATGCACCTCTCGTATCCTTATCAGTATGACACAGTTTATCGTTTTTCCTAAGTAAACCGATTGTCGGAAGCATGGTATCTCTTATAAAGGAATACTTACCGTTATTAACCATATCCTGAAAAACAACCATACCTAGTCGGTCACATTCATAGTAGAAAAATTCAGGTTCGACTTTAATGTGTTTTCTAAGCATATTAAAACCTAGTTCTTTCATTCTTAGAATGTCATTTGTATATTCTGACATTTGTGCAGGCGTAAAAATACCGTCACTAAAATATCCTTGGTCAAGAAGCCCATGAAAAAAATAAGGTTCGCCATTCAGAAGAAGCCTATTTTTGCCGTCGACCTTACCGATAGAAAGAGTTCTCAAGGCAAAGTACGATTCTACACTATCACCACCGCAAATAACTTTAAAAGGATACAAATAAGGGTCTTCCGGTGACCAATTATGAGGCTTTGATATTTTAACCTCTGCCCTGCCGTCAACAATCGGCACTACTATTTCGCTATCGCCGTCAAAAACCTTAACCAAGCCATTTTTAACACCGTTAACGCTAATAATAGCACTGTTTAGCGTTACGTCGATTTTTAAAGATTTTACATATTCCTTAGGAACGCTTTCGCACCATACGGTTTGCCAAATGCCCGACACAGGAGTATACCACATACCTTTACGCTTATGACACTGTTTACCATATGGCAAGATATGTTTATCAAGCTTATCAATAACCTTAACTTTAAGCACATTTTCTTCTCTCAAATAACCTGTTATATCAAAAGAAAAAGCGTCATAACCGCCTATATGACATCCGACTTCTGTACCGTTTATGTAAACAGTACACACTTGGTCCACAGCGCCAAAATTCAAAAGCACCCTACCAATATTAAAATTATCGGGTAAAACAAATTTCCTTTTATACCATCTGATTTTTTCATCGCCATATACTTCATCTACGCCTGATAAAATCGACTCCGGACAAAAAGGTACGTTAATTTTGCTGTCAAAAATTTCGTTATCGTCAGATACCCCGAAATCCCACTCCCCATCAAGAGTAAAAAAGGAATTTCTCTTTAATTGCGGTCTTGGGTAAACTGATTTGAATTTATAATCTTTTTCCTCAGCTAAAGCAGTAAAAAGCTTCCGTAGATTAGCCATTAGATTTCTCCTTTTTTATAAATACAGACTGTATTGCCACAATAACGATTAATACAACAGCAACAATCAAGGCGGCTATAAATATTTTTTCATTGGGGATAAATGAAGTTGTTCCGTCATCATTAATTATAGTTTTCGCATTTTTAAGGATTTTTGCTCCAATAAAAGGACCAACTATACCCGGAATAAGTACCTGTCCGACAATACGAAGACCTTGAAACATTCCCGCTTTATTCTCTGGTATTTTTTCTCTTATCATTGCGCCAAAAACCGCCGAGCCGCAAAGATAACCGCACATCATAAGCAATGAACCAATAAAGACAGCAACAATATTCGTAAAGTTCCATAAAATAACGTAGCCGACACAAAGTGTAATCAGAGAAGGAATTAAGGAGTTAAAATAGCCTATTTTATCATAAACTCTGCCGTAAAATGCTGTAACTATGGCGGAAATTATTATAGCCGGCGCCATAATCAAAACATAGTTTTCAAGTGCTAAAGTTACATTGTAATACAAAATAAGATATGGCATAAAGATTTGAATAGATATCCCAAACACAGCAAAAGCAAAAAGTGTTATGTAAAGAGCCGTATTTGATTTTATAACACTAGGTCTAAAGCCGTAAAAAATATTGCCCCAAAAGCTATTATTCAAGTCGTTCTTAACTATACTTTCCTTAACAAAGAAAGCGGCTAAAATTCCTATTATCAGCACGGTAATACCGATTATGAGATAAATTGAGGTCCAGCTCACAGCTTTATCGAGATTAAATCCCATAAAACCGCCAAAAACAGCAATAATAGCAATAAGCGGCATCATAGCGTTTATTCCCTCTGCCGCGCCTCTTTCTTCACTTGGCACACTTTCGGTAAGCCAGGCATTAAAGCAAGCGTCATTAGCAGAAGAGCCGAAAAACGTCATAATGCAGTCCATAATTATTGTCAAGCTTATACCCACAGAAGCCGCAGAAACAACAGCGGGATAAAGTTTGTTAATCACGTCAATTCTTATAAAAGCAAAACAGATTATTGAAATACCCCATAAAATATAGCCGCCGCTGATAAAGATTTTTCTTTTGCCAATTTTATCAGATAATGCGCCAATAATAACGGTAGTTATGGTAGCCGCTACAGCCGATGCTGTAACCATTAAAGAAATAGCATTAGCACTTGCACCGAACATTTTATATATAAAAACATTCAGATACATATTCTCTACTACCCATGCAATTTGACCGACCAGAGAAAGTACAGTCAAGATAAGATAAAAATGCTTGGGTTTTGTCGGATTATTTAAAGCGGTATTATTCAATTATTTCAGTCCTTTACATAGTTTTAAGCTATTTTAAGTATAACAAAACCGCCTGAATATATCAAGCGGTTTTGGGATGCAAACTATTTTATTTTCTTTCTGCTACGGCGTTAAGTTTTGCAGAACGACGTTCTTTAACATGCTGTGGCATAGGCTTGATTTCACCGGCAGCAGTGAGTGCCATACGGGTAAACATAGGTCCGAAAATTTCATAAATAAGTACAGCGAAAAGTGTTATATTTCTGATTAAATTTCCTTCTTCGCCAAGCTGCATTGCCGTTGCACACATACCGAGAGCAACGCCGGCTTGAGGGAGTAAGGTTATACCAAGATATTTGCAAATAGCGGACGAGCATTTTGTTACCTTAGCACTTAAAAAAGCACCGATATACTTGCCAAGTGAACGTGAAATAATATAAACCACACCGATTATCACAATTGAAATACTGGTAAATACTTTAAGCTCAAGCTCGGCACCGCTTATTACGAAAAATATAGCAAAGAGCGGTGAAGTCCATTTATCATTAGCTTCCATCAGGTCATGAGACAAAGGACAAATATTGCAGAACACCGTACCCAGCATCATACAAGTAAGCAGTGAAGAAAAATGGATTGATACAGGACCAATATTAAAATGAAGCATAGATAACGAAGCCGTTAAAAATACCGCACCGATTGTAAGATTTAAACGGTTAGTATTAGAGTTGAAGAACTTTTCGAGATATGTAAGAACACAACCCATTATAGCGCCCAAAGCGAGAGAGCAAACAATTTCAATAATAGGATTAACAAGAATTGAAATTAAATCAACCTGACCGCTGACAAGAGTTTTTGCAATACCAAAGGAAACGGCAAAAGCCACAAGACCAACAGCATCGTCAAGAGCAACGATTGGTAACAGAAGTTTTGTTAAAGGACCGTGAGCCTTGTACTGTCGCACAACCATCAATGTAGCAGCAGGCGCAGTGGCGGTAGCTATAGCACCTAAAGTTAATACCTGCGGCAATGTAATTACCTCGGGAGCTACGAAATAAACAGAAAGTAAAGCGAGGTCGACAAGTATAAGAGCCGTAACAGCCTGAAGTACGCCTATAACAAGGGCTTGCTTACCCGTCTTTTTCAGTTCGTCAACACGAAATTCATTACCGATAGAAAAAGCAATAAATCCAAGAGCAACTTCTGAAATAAGTCCAAGTGCTTCAACCTCATGCATATTGTTAAAACCAAGACCGTCAATATTAAGTCTGCCGAGACAATATGGACCGATAAGCACACCTGCAATAAGATAAGCGGTTACCGACGGCAACTTGATTTTTTTGAACAGTCTTGTCATTATAAGACCCGCCAAAAGTGAAATAGAAACTGATAATAAAATACTCATAAAAACTTTCATCTCTTTTTACACAAAATGCGGCTATATTATATCACAATCATTTTTCTTAATCAATAGTAATAATAACGAAAATAACGCTTATTTTCCGTATATTTTTGAACTTTACGCTGAGTAAATAAAAAACACCTGAGTGCTGTCTTTTAGCATCTCAGGTGTGCATTTAGCGGTTAATAGTTTTTGTTATTTTTTAAATAATTCTTTATATATTTAAAAGTGTAATCTTCGCCATTTTCATTTAGCATAATAAGTAGATTTTCAAGAAAATCAGAAGTTTCTTTATGAATAAATCTGTTAGGCTTACCGCGCAAAAAATACTCTAATGGGTGGCTGTCAGTATAGTTTTTACCCTGATAAATTTTACTTGCCGCTACCCTGTCACAAAACATTTCTATAACAAATTTAAGCGGCATTTTTATAGGTTCTACGCGACGGGTAGCCGCCTGATAATCCGTCCAATATTCAAAATGATGCTTATTTCTGCCCTTATGATGCATCCAGGCAGAAGAATAACCTTTTTCAGTTCTTTCGGCTTCATTCGGACTCTTATTACCAAGAAAATAATGTACTCCGCAAAAAAATTCAACCGGATTATATTTTGATAAATCATGAAGTAAACCGCGCCAAAGAATCCCTGCTTTAAAGCAATGCTTAATTACACAGTTTCTGTGCCGATTAATAGTATTTAAATGCTTAAATAATTTCAAAATCATCACCTGTGAAATATTATATCACATATTACTATTTTTTCAAGAAAATAAAAATGGCACTTTCCAAGAGAAAGTGTCATTTCATGTTATTCTAATTGTCTTCGGGAACTATTGGATAAAGCTGAATAGTATTACCGCCGTCAACAACAAGCTCAGCGCCCGTTGTATTATTTGCAAAAGCCGCAAAATAGTATACAGCATCAGCTACATCCGCGCCAATTGCGACTTCGCCAAGCGGAGTAAATCTTGAAGGAACCTTAGCATAAAACTCTGGATTTTTATCCCAACGGTCTGTTTTAATCATACCAGGAAGCACTGCATTAACACGTATATTATATTTACCAAGGTCAAGTGCCAACGCTCTCATCATACCAAGCTGACCGCCCTTTGAAGCAGAATATGCAATTCTGTCAGGTATCGCTCTATACGCAGTATTTGAATTTACGAAAATAATGTTACCGCCGCCGTTTTTCTTCATTCTAAGAGCCGCTGCTTCCGATAGGCAGAAATTCCAGGTCATATTAGTATTTATTACCCGCATAAAATCGGTAATCGGGTTTTCAAAAATTTTCATATTGAGACCTTGGTCAGCCGCGTTAAGAACTAATGTTTCAATAAAAATTTGTTTTTCATCGAGCTCGGCAAACATTTTTTCAACTGATTCTACGTCTACTGTAGTTTCATTTATAAGTGAATCAATATGATAACCTATAATTTGAGTATTAGGAAATTGTTCTTTATATTCCTTTTCCTTTGCGTGAACCTTTTCCATATTTCTTCCGGTAAAAACAATAGCCCACCCCTCTTTTGCGAACTTCTCAACTATTGCAACACCTGTATTTATGCACGCGCCTGTAATTAAAACTGCTTTTTTCATATATCATCTCACCTTATCAAATACTCTTACATAATTTACATTAAATTCATATTTTGAAAAGCCAAATCTGCGCTAACCGCCAAGGCAGTCAATCAACATCAGCTTTTTTCTCATCAAGATTGTAACCATATTACCTAAAAATAAAATTCGGTTTTAGCAGGACGGATATCAGTTAATGCGCCGGTATAATGTCTTAATGTGTGTGACTGATACGGATGCTTTAGACATTCTTCCTCGTTAATTTCGATACCAAGACCGGGTTTATCGGGAATAGTTATATAGCCGTCATTATATTCAAGACTTTCGTTTGTTATGTCCTTGCGCCACTCAACATCGCTATACATAATTTCAAGTATAGAGAAATTAGGACAACACGCAGCTAATTGCAAAGTCGCAGCATTAGCAACTGGACCCGAAGGATTATGTGGTGCAAAGGGTATGTAATACGCCTCGGCAACAGCAGCAATCTTTTTAAGCTCCATAATACCGCCTGCATGGGAAATATCAGGCTGAATATAATCTGCCGCCCGCATTTCGAATAAATCTTTATATGATTTTAAGGTATAAAGTCTTTCACCTGCAGATATTGCAACGGGAGATTTATCTCTTACTGCCTTTAATGCCTCTAAGTTATCGGGAGGCGTCGGCTCTTCAAAAAACATAGGACTAAACTGCTCAAGCTCTTTGGCAATCTTTATACCGGTGGGTACGTTAAATCTTCCATGGCCTTCAATAAGTAAATCCACTTCTTTTCCAACCGCATCTCTTACAGCCCCAACACATTCAAGTGCGGTATTAAGGTCTTTATTTGAAATTTCAAGATAAGATTTACCGAATGGGTCCCACTTCATAGCAGTAACACCTCGCTGAACGGCTATTTTAGCCTTTTCGCCAAATTCCTTAGGTATTTTAGCTCCTGCAAACCAACCGTTTACATAAATACGAACCTTATCGTTAATTTTACCGCCCAGTAGTTGATAAACCGGAACGTTAAGATGTTTACCAAGTATATCCCATAATGCCATTTCTACTGCCGACAAAGCAGACATAAGCACAGCACCGCCACGCCAATATGCATCTCTATAAATATCGTGAAAATGCTTCTCTATATCAAGGGGATTCTTGCCCACAAGATATTCCTTGATATGCTCTACAGCACCAATTAAAGCTTTTTCTTTATACTCAAGAGTAGCCTCACCCACACCTGTAATACCTTCGTCAGTATATACCTTAACGAAAACCCAGTTTGTGCGGAAGCAGTCAACCGTAAATGTTTTAACATCTGTTACTTTCATAATTCAATCTCCTTGTAAATTTCAGCAATAACCTTGTTTTCACATTCAAAGTCATCTGCTCTTATATTATCAAACATACCAATGTGAATCGGCACATTTTTCTTTGCGTTTATCCTTTTTGCGAAAACTGCTGCATCGGTTTTATTCATATTGTTTCCAACGCCGTTTATCGGCAGAAACAGCACATAAATATCATTAGGTATATCCTTAAAAATTTCTTCGTTATAAAGTGTGTCGCCCGTGATATAATACTTTCTGTTCCCGTCGTCAATTATCACGCCTATAGGAGTACTATCACTGTGTTCTGCCTTAACAGCAGTAAATTTAATATTATTTTCAGTCCAGGTAGTGCCGCGGTTAAATAGCACATAATTATTATTTCCGCCGTATCTTCTTACTTTGCTCCAGACAGAGTCCGGGGCTAAAACCGTAATTTCATTGTTTTTATTTAAAAAAAGCTTTACTGTATCCGGGTCGAAATGGTCAAGATGATTGTGTGTAAAAATCATAACATTGGGTATTATTGAAAAGAATTTTTTATCAACAGGTACTCTACGATAATTATCTGGATTGACCTTTTCAACACTGTCCGACAAATATGGGTCAACCATTATAGTAAAATCATCTTTTATAAACATGAGTCCTCCCTGACCTAAAAATACAGTTTTCATATTTTCACCCCTATTGACATTATTTTATAAGTATTATATTATAAATATTGCGACATTAATATTAAAATATTATTGTTTTTATTAGAAATATTGCTTAGAGGTGTAAAAATGATACTTCCAAAGGTTGAAATGATAGGAATATATAATTCCCAAAAGGTCAGCATTGAAAATAAACTCACCAAAAAAAGAACAACGACTATGTTTGAAATTGAACTACCCATAGAAAACGGAGGAATTTCATACATAAACGGTGAACGACGACGTATTACAACCGATATGCTTATTTGTGCAAAACCGGGAAGTATCAGAAACACAAAATTTCCTTTTAAATGCTACTATATCCATTTATCACTAGAAAAAGGAGCTTTGTATGACGCACTTATTAATGCCGATGATTTTATAACTATTGAAAATATAGAAATATACAAAGAAATTTTCACAAAGTTAATCAAATATTTTAGTGCAAAAACCAACCGTGCCGATATTAAGGTGCAAAGCCTGATTTTAGACCTTATTTACCGAATAAGTGCAGATAAAAACATAATAAATTTTAAAAAAAATAACGGCAGTAACGAATATGCCGTCAATAAAGCTACTGAATATATAAAAAATCACTTAACCGAAGATTTATGTCTTGAAAAAATAGCAGAATATGTTTCTCTAAGTCCTGCATATTTTCATAAATCATTTAAAACCGCAATAGGTACAACGGTTCATCAATATATCGAAGAACGTCGGATAAAGAAGGCAATTGATTTAATGCTTACAAGTAATAAAACACTTACTGAAATAGCTTACGAATGTGGATTTGGCTCACAGAGTTATTTCAGTTACGCCTTTAAAAGACGAATGAAAACTACTCCCAGAAAGTATATTATAGAGCTTAATAATCTGTATGAAAAAAACGAATAAAAATTAATAAATTAAAAACGAAGTTAGAATTTTGCGTTACAAAGTGATACTCACTCACCCACCAGGCTGAATTTAGTAAAAAAACAAGTCTTTCAAATTGCCGATTTACCGTTTACAAAACAAAGGAATTATATGCGCCTAACGGTGATTACATACCAATCCTTCGGATTGGATAAAAAATAAGACAGTCCGAAGACTGTCTTATTTTTGGAGCGGATTACGGGGCTCGAACCCGCTACCTCCACCTTGGCAAGGTGGCGCTCTACCAGATGAGCTAAATCCGCAAAAAGTATGGTGCCTCCGGTCGGAATCGAACCAACGACACGGGGATTTTCAGTCCCCTGCTCTACCAACTGAGCTACAGAGGCAAAACTGGCGACCTGGATGGGGCTCGAACCCACGACCTCTAGCGTGACAGGCTAGCGTTCTAACCAGCTGAACTACCAGGCCAAAAAAAGTGGTGGGAACAATAGGGCTCGAACCTATGACCCTCTGCTTGTAAGGCAGATGCTCTCCCAGCTGAGCTATGCTCCCACATCGAACCGCTACCCGTGTACCGGCGACTTTGATATAATACCACAACGGCTTTGGTTTGTCAACACTTTTTTTAAAAAACTTTAAAAAAAATTTTTTATTTATTTTTCTTTTGCTATAGACATTATTTCACTAGGAGTAAAAGTATATTTTTTATTGCAAAAATGGCACTCAACATCTATCTTATTCATTTCCTCTGCCATTGATAAAAGTTCTTCCTTGCTTATGCCCTCAAGCATCTTTTTGGTACGTTCTCTGCTGCAAGGACATATATACTCTGTCTTTTCCTCATAAAGTACTTCAAGCTCAAAACCTTTAAGCATTTCAAAGAGAATATCCTTAATATTGATTTCCTCATCCATCATAGCAGTTATAGGTCGGAAATGCTTTAAATTTTCTTCTAATTTAACTATAGCTGTTTCATCAGCGCCGGGTAAAAGCTGTATCAAAACTCCGCCAGCCTTTTTTACCGATAAATCAGTATCAACAAGTACGCCAAGTGAACAAGCAGTAGGAATCTGCTCACTTATAGCATAGTATGCTGTTATATCTTCTGCGATTTCCCCCGAAACAAGCTCTACGGAACCGCTGTAGGGTTCTTTCATGCCTATATCCTTAATAACGTATACAAAGCCGTCAGTACCAACAGCACCGCCAACGTCAAGCTTACCGTTTTCCTTTAAAGGAAGCTCTACATTAGCATCCCCTACATAACCGCGAACATTACCCTTAGAGTCAGCAACAGCAACTACAGCACCTGCAGGACCTCCGCCGTTAATTTTTACCGTAACGGTACTGTTTTCGCCTTTTAGCATATTACCCATTATAGATGTAACAGTCAAAAGTCTCCCGAGAGCAGCAGTCATAACTGCACTTGTCTTGTGAAACTTTTCAGCTTTTGATACAATATCGGTAGAATCCAGAGCCGTTGCCATTACAGCACCGTCACTTGATATACACCTAATTAATTTACCCATGTTGCCTTTCCTTTCTTGCAACGAAAATATTTCTTTGTGATTTTTTATCTGGGGCAATAAATTTTCCGTTTTCTAAGATAGTCTCGACCTTAAAGCCCGATTTATCAAGCATTTTTATAAGTTCATCATTTGAGTATACCCTTTCGGAAAACTCTTCGGTTTCTCTTTTATAAATACTGGTATCTTCTTTAAAAAAGTCAAGTTTTATATCGGTTATTTTGCTTTTACTGTCATAAAAGTTTTGCCAAACCACGAAAGTGCCTTCGTCGTCAAAGACAAAACAGTTATCGCCTAAAACAGTTTTATGCTTAAACTCGGTATTTACATCGAAAATAAAGAGGCGGTCATCCTCTAAAAACAAAGATATTTTATTAAAAAGCCTTTGCAGAGTACGTTTACATACAATATGGTTAATGGTATCTAGACAGCATATCACACCGTTTACAGTACCAAACAAATCCATTTCCTCACCTGACTGATTCAAAAAAAGAAGGTCAAGACCTTCTTTATCAGCCTTTTCTTTTGCAACGGTAAGCATATCTTCTGACGGGTCAACACCGATAACATCTATTCCCCGTTTAGCAAATTCCAGAGAAAATCCACCCGTACCGCACCCTACATCCAAAAGTAATGTAGGCACTCTGTCATATTTTTTAAATATTTTTAATATGTAATCAGTATTAGCGGAATAATCTACGTTTGCAGTTAAATTATCGTAATATTTAGCAAAAAAACTGTAACTCATTATTTATTAGTTCTCTCTAAAATCTTATTAACAGCACCCGTACCATCACTCATCATTCTCTTTACACGGCTTACGGTAGCAGTACTTGCACCTGTTTCTTTAACGATATCGCTGTATACCCTTCTCTCTCTGAGCATTTTCGCAACCATATAACGTTGCGCTATGGATAGAAGTTCTTTGGTTGTGCAAACGTCTTTAAAAAAGTCAGCACACTCAACATCATTATCAAGGCTCAAAATTGCCTCATAAAAAAGTTCGGCTGTTTTCTTTTCTGAAGGAGTCATAATAAAAAATTCCTTTCATCTGTCTTTTTAAGCATTTTAACAGATTAAAGCGTGAAAGTCAATATAAGGGGTTATAAAATAAATTTTATATTTTGGTTTATATCTATTGACATTTGATTAAAAATATTGTATTATTTTTAATGTTCTGAACTCGCCGCTGTGGTGGAATAGGCAGACACAAGGGACTTAAAATCCCTCGGTAGCGATACCGTACCGGTTCAAGTCCGGTCAGCGGCACCAAAATTCCCTTAGACGACTGTCTAAGGGAATTTTAAATTTAATGAATTAAAAATACATATTTTGTTAATACTTTTACAAAAATTAGGCAATTATATCATTATATAATATAATTAATATATCATTCCTTGAAGGAGTCAGCTATGTTAGAACTGAGAAATATTAAAAAAGATTATATTACCGGTGACCTTACAGTTAACGCATTAAAGGGTATTAATCTCTCCTTTAGAAAAAGCGAATTTGTATCTATCCTAGGCCCTTCGGGTTGCGGTAAAACCACAATGCTTAATATCATCGGCGGTCTTGATAAATATTCCGACGGTGATTTAATCATTCGTGAACGTTCTACTAAGGATTATAAGGACAGAGATTGGGACACATACAGAAATCACTCTATAGGTTTTGTTTTCCAAAGCTATAATCTTATTCCACACCAAACAGTTTTACAAAATGTAGAGCTTGCGCTTACACTTTCTGGTGTTTCTAAAAGTGAAAGAAAAGAGCGCGCAAAAGAAGCACTTATTTCTGTAGGTCTCGGCGAACAGCTAAAGAAAAAGCCCGGTGAGCTTTCAGGAGGTCAGATGCAACGTGTAGCAATTGCAAGAGCTATTGTTAACGACCCGGATATTATTCTAGCCGACGAACCAACCGGCGCCCTTGACAGTGAAACAAGTCTTTCTGTTATGGAAATTTTAAAGGAAATTTCTCAAAACCGTCTTGTTATTATGGTTACCCATAACCCTGAACTTGCTGAGCAATATTCCACAAGAATTGTGCGTATGCTGGATGGCAATATACTTTCTGACTCAAATCCGTTCGAAGTGGAAAAGGAAGAAATTCCTAAGGAAAGTAAAATTTCAAAGGTCAAAAAAGACAAAAAGCCATCTATGTCACTTATGACTTCTTTCGGTTTATCTCTTAAAAATCTTATTACAAAAAAAGGCAGAACTGTTCTTACTTCTTTTGCTGGAAGTATCGGCATTATTGGTATTGCTCTTATTTTTGCAGTATCAAACGGTATGACAACCTTTATTAATACCGTTCAGGAGGATACCCTTTCCTCTTATCCGCTAACCCTTGAGGCTCAGCATACAGATATCGGCACATTAATGGAAACCTTTATCAATAAATCAACTTCAAATACAATTCATGCAAACGATGCCGTATATCAAAAATCCGCACTTTACGATATGGTAAACACCGTTAATTCTATTGAAAGCCGCGCAAACGACCTTCGTTCCTTTAAGAAATTCTTAGAGAAAAAGAGAAATGAAGGCGGCGAAAATAATAAATACAACGAATCGATAAACGGAGTTAAATATACCTATAGTAGCGATATGCTTATATACACTAAAAATGTTGACGGTAATATAATAGTTTCTGATACCGAAGAACTTATGTCAGAAATGCTCATTAAGGTTATGGGAAATTCAACCAATACCGAGATTGATTCAAGCAGTACACAGCTATTTTCAATGATGGGCGGAAATTCTGGTATGCCGGGACTATGGCAAGAAATGCTTTCGGGTGATAACGGTTCACCTGTAAACGATATGCTTATTAAACAGTATGATTTAGTTTACGGAAGCTGGCCTAACGCTTATAATGAAATCGTTTTAATTCTGGATAGCAACAACGAACTTGACGATATGACTCTTTACGCTCTTGGCCTTGAATCCAAAGAGGAAATCAACAAAATTATTGACGCTGCAATAAATAAAACAGAGCTCAATTTTGAATCTAAAAAATGGAGCTATGAAGAAATATGCTCTTTAGAGTTTAAAACCGTTTTAAATTCTGATTGTTTTATTTTTGACGAAAGAACTAACACTTATACTGATTTAAGAGAAAGTACAACAGGGCTTAAATATCTTTACGATAACGGCATATCCCTAAAGGTTACTGGTATAATTAAGCCTAATGCTGACGCTGTTTCTGCCATGCTTTCCGGCTCTAACATTGCTTATACACATCTACTCACAGAATATATAGTTAAAGAAGCTGAGGACTCTCCGTCAATTAAGGCGCAGCTCGACAGCCCTGAAACTGATATATTCACAGGACTTCCATTTAAGGAAAATACAGGCAATTTAACCAACGTTGAAAAGGAAGCAGAGTTTAAAAAATATATTAAAAACCTTACCACAAAGGAAAAGGCTGAAGCATATATAGAAATTATGAGCATTCCCTCTAAGGAATTTTTAGATAGCCAGTTAAATCTTGCCATGAAAGGTATGGACAGAGCAAAAATAACCGCATCCTTAAGCGACGCTTTAACCAAACAAACCGGTATGAGCGCTGCCGATATTAATGATTATTTTGAAAATATGACCGATGAAGAACTAAATGAATTCTTTGCCGAGATGCTAACCGAACAAATAACGGCGCAATATGCCGAAAACTCTAGAAATCAATTAAAGAGCGCCAATACAAATCAGCTTGCAGCTATGCTTGACGATTCGGTAAATAAATACACTGTGGAACAATGCGCCGAGTATTACGATAAAGTTCTTGAATTTTCCAATTCTTCTTATGATGAAAA
>SVQC01000015.1:0-11982 GCA_015065585.1 Oscillospiraceae bacterium | reverse complement strand
TTGGCTATATTGACCTTGAAAGTCCATCAACTATTAATCTTTATGCCTCGAGTTTTGAAAACAAAGATGTAATTGAAGATATTATTAAGGAATATAACTCGGGTGTTGATACGTTATCAGAAATCACCTATACCGATTACGTTGGTATTATGATGTCATCGGTTACAACCATTATTAATGCTATCAGCTATGTTCTTATTGCTTTTGTAGCCGTTTCACTTATTGTTTCTTCAATTATGATAGGTGTTATCACCTTAATTTCCGTTCAGGAAAGAACAAAAGAAATCGGTATTTTAAGAGCTATCGGAGCTTCAAAGAAAAACGTTTCAAGTATGTTTAACGCTGAAACGGTAATAATAGGGTTTGCCTCGGGTCTTCTAGGCGTTCTTATTACCTATCTGCTATGCATCCCGATAAATGCGATACTGCACGCCCTAACCGGTATAGGCAATCTTTCGGCTATTCTACCCATTCATGTTGCAATTGCCCTTGTTGTTATCAGCGTATTGCTTACTCTGCTTTCGGGCATTATACCTTCAAGAAGCGCAGCTAAAAAAGACCCCGTTGTAGCTCTGAGAACTGAATAAAAACAAAAATGCGAAAGCAAATAAAACTGCGAAGCAATATTACTCACCGCAAGGCGAATAAAACTGCGAGACTTCTCTAAAGGAAGTCTCGCAAATTCGGGTTTTAATATTTTTCAAGAAAAGTATGAAGTTCTTCTTTATCGGCATTTCTCCACCCTACAATCTGAGATAAATTAACATTATGAAGACTTCTAAAAATATTATCATCAGCGGCAGGATTTTTTTTCTTAATTTCACTTATTAAATTTTTAATTTCCTTGCGTTTTGAAAGGCCTTCATATATTTCGCTGTCTTCGGTAAAACGGCAGGCACATTGCAAAAACTTAAGGTCGTTATGATTAGCCCACGATATAATAGCCTGCTCTTTAACTTTATATAGCGGACGTATAAGCTCAAGTCCTTCAAAATTACTACTGTGAAGTTTTGGTAGCATGGTTTTGATTTCTGAAGAATACATCATACTCATCAGCACAGTTTCAATCACATCATCAAAGTGATGTCCAAGGGCTATTTTATTGCAGCCTAGTTGCTTAGCTCTGGCATAAAGTGCCCCTCTGCGCATTCTTGCACAAAGATAGCAAGGAGAGCCGTCAACATCCTTTACAATATCAAAAATAGAATTTTCAAAAATTTTAATAGGAATATTCAAAAGATTTGCATTATATTCAAGAAGTTCTCTATTATCACTTCTATAACCCGGGTCCATACAAATATATTCAATATCAAAATTCACGTTTGAATGACGATGAAGCTCCTGCATACATTTAGCAAGAAGTGCAGAATCCTTGCCACCCGAAATACATACAGCAACTTTATCACCCTCACTAATTAACTCATACTCATTAAGCGCACCGCAAAACGGATTCCAAATAGTTTTGCGGTATTTTTTTATAATACTTCTCTCAATTTCCTTATATCTTTCCGTTTTGCTCACCACCTATAATAAAATTACCGACTCTATTATACACAGAGTCGGTAATAATTTCAAGATTGATTATGCCGCTGTTTTATTAGTTATAAGTTTGATAACAAATAAAACAGCAACCATCATAACTGCACCGATTATAAGTGAAATCCAAGCGTTCATAATAAAGGGAGCAATTATGAAGTTTATAAAGGATACAGCCGCAACAGTAATTGCATAAGGCAACTGAGTGGATACATGATTTAAATGGTCGCACTGAGCGCCGGCAGAAGACATAATAGTTGTATCCGAAATAGGAGAACAATGGTCACCGCAAACAGCACCGGCAAGACAAGCAGAAATACCGATAATCATAAGGCCTGTATTGTCCGAGAATATTGCAGTAACGATGGGAATTAGGATACCGAAAGTACCCCAAGAAGTACCGGTAGCAAAAGAAAGAACGCATGCAACTACGAATATAATCGCAGGTAAGAATTGCTGAAGTCCTGCTGCATTGTTCATAAGCATCGCAACATAAACCTTAGCACCAAGAAGACCGGTCATATTCTTAAGAGCAGTAGCCATGGTAAGAATTAAGATAGCGGATACCATTGCTTTAAAGCCCTTAGGAATATTATCCATAGATTCTTTAAAGGAAACAACCTTTCTGATTGCAAAGTAAATAATAGAAATGATAAGAGCAATAAGTGCGCCCCAAGGTAGACCAACGGTAGCATCGGTGTTAGAGAAGGCCTCAATAAAGTTAAGCTCCTTAAGGCTATTTCCGTTACCATTATAAACAAGGGCAAATACACAGCAAACAATAAGAACAATAATCGGGAAGATTATATCAAGAACTATACCCTTCTCATTTCCTTTTTCGAGTTCATCGTCAGCTGAAGCGTCATTTTTGCCAGAGGTAAAGAGGTCACCGTTAAGTGCATTGACTTCATGCTTTTTCATAGGACCGTAGTCAAACTTCATAAGAGTAATTGCAATTATAAATACAAAGGTAAGTATAGAATAGAAATTATATGGAATAGCCTGAATAAAGAGTTTAAGGCCCTCACCTTCTTCGGCATAGCTAGCAACAGCGGCAGCCCATGAAGAAATAGGAGCAATCATACAAATAGGCGCAGCAGTAGCATCTATTAAGTAAGCAAGCTTAGAACGGGAAATTTTATTAGCATCGGTAACAGGACGCATAATAGAGCCAACGGTAAGGCAATTAAAATAGTCATCAATAAAGATAAGTACGCCTAAAATGAAGGTAGCCATTGTAGCGCCAACTCTCGATTTTATGTTCTTGGAAGCCCAACGACCGAAAGCTGCAGAACCGCCCGACTTATTAATAAGAGCTACCATAACGCCGAGTATTACAAGAAAAACAAAGATACCGGCAGTACCCGAAACGGCATCAATAAGACCGCTGCCGATTACATCATCAACGGTATGAGTAACATTAAAGTTAGCAGCTAAAATACCGCCTGCAACAATACCAATAAAGAGTGAAGAATAAACTTCTTTAGTGATAAGGGCAAGAGCAATAGCTATAAGGGGAGGCAATAAAGCCCAGAAAGAAGCATAGAAAGGTGTTTCGCTTCTTACGGTATCAAGAGCAATTTCTACATTTGTCTCAAAATCGGGGTCACTTGATTTGTTTGTGGTATACTCATCTAAATACTCGCTAGCTGCATCAAAATCAGCATAGGGAGATGTTTCTGTTTCTGAAACAGAAACCTCGCCGTCGCTGGCGCCGGTTGTAGGAACTTCATCAGCAAATGAAGGAACAACTACAAAAGCGAGAAGAGAAATAACTAACGCAATAAGAAGAGCAACCTTTTTAAAGTTAATTTTCATCATTACTAACCCTCCTATAAATTTATACAGAAATGGTAACACATTTTGCAAAATATGTCAATAATTTTTACAAATTGTAAACAAACAATAAAAGATTGTTGTAAAAAATTTTTTA
This sequence comes from Oscillospiraceae bacterium, assembly GCA_015065585.1. Classification (GTDB taxonomy): domain Bacteria; phylum Bacillota; class Clostridia; order Oscillospirales; family Acutalibacteraceae; genus SIG607. Next base: position 8,513 of record SVQC01000015.1, on the reverse strand, counting down.
TTGTGATAATATAAGCTTGGAGATGATAAAAATGATTTACGAAAAGGACCATGCCATTGCACAAGTTTTTATTACTAATAAACTGTCTGATATAGTACATCTTCATAATGAATTTGAAATCATTTGCTGCGTAAAAGGAAGTTTCGTTGCTGTTATTGATTCGGTTGAATATACCGTAAATGAGGGACAGTCTATAATTTCTTTTCCTAATCAAATTCACTATTATCTTTGTGACAATAATAAAAATTATAAATTTTATGTGCTGATATTTACTGCTAATGTTTTTAACGAGTATTCAAGAAATGTTCTTTCACAAATTCCGGAAAACCCCATTTTAAATCATATAACCGACTATCCTCTTCTTACCAAAAGACTTGCAGAAATGGAAAATGATACAAAACATCCCACAGAATTTTCCACCTTAAAACGAGTAGGTAATTGCAAACTTATTTGTGCTGAAATTTTTCAAAAATGTAAATTTATACCCGTTAATAAATCTAATCCCGATACACTCAGCAGCATAGTTGATTTTTGCAATAATAATTACACTAATGATATTCACCTCTGTGACCTTGCGGAAAGCTTACATATAAATAAATACTATATTTCTCATCTTTTCAAAGATAAATTTAAAATGGGCTTCAATGAATATATTCATACGCTTCGAATTTCCAAAGCTTGTAAATTACTTGCAAAAACTGATGATCCCATTACGGTTATTTCCTCTAACGTAGGCTATAACACCGTGCGAAACTTTAACAGAATTTTTATAAAAATAATGAAAATGACACCTAGTGAGTATAGAATGTCAAAGGGTAGTAAGAATTAAATCTTACTACCCTTTATTTCTACGATAAAGTATTACGTTTTCGTATATAATACTTGCGAGCCAATCATTAATGCAACCTTTATCTATACGCCAGTTCCAGTTATTTCCTACAGTTGACGGAACGTTGATTCTGCCTTCACTTGAGCAACCGATAAAATCCTGCATAGGAATTATAACGGTATCGGCAACCGTTGCATAAGCCGTTTTTATCATCGACCAGTTAATAGTTTCATTCTCTTTAACCGACATATATTTTTTTGCAAATTCTAGGTCATCCTCACTCAGAGTTTTACTCCAACCGATAACCGTGTCATTATCGTGTGTGCCGGTATATACAACACAGTTTTTGTTACAGTTATGAGGCAAATATTCACTGTCTGTGCTGCTGTCGAAAGCAAATTCCAGTACCTTCATACCGGGATACCCAGTATCCTTTAACATTTTCTTCACCTCATCGGTCATAAAGCCTAAATCCTCTGCAATTATGGGTAAATCACCAAATTGCCTTTTAAGATAATTAAAGAAAGATGTTGCCGGTCCTTTTTTCCAACTGCCACCCGTAGCGTCGGTATCACCAAAAGGAATTGCGTAATAGGATTCAAAACCTCTGAAGTGGTCTATTCTTATAATATCGTAAAGTTTTAAAGTGTATTCTACTCGTTTACACCACCAGCTATACGGTGGCGAATCATTCTTCATTTTTTTCCAGTTATAAAGAGGATTACCCCAAAGCTGACCTTTTTTAGAAAACTCATCGGGAGGACAGCCCGCTACCAAATTGGGTTTAAGGTCTTTATCTAAATCAAACTGATTTGGGTTGCACCATACATCAGCGCTATCGTAAGAAACGTAAATCGGAATATCGCCAATAATTTTGATTCCCTTTTCGTTAGCATATTTTTTTAAAGAAAACCATTGTTTTTCAAAGAGATATTGAAGAACCTTAAAGAACTCAATATCTTCTTCATAAAGTTTTTTAGCCTCTTCTATGGCATCTTTTTCTCTGAATTTTAACGCGGTTTGCCACTCATTCCAGCTTTTACCGTCATTCGCATTTTTAAGCGCCATAAATAATGAGTAATCGTCAAGCCAAAATTTGTTTTCTTTTTTAAAATTATCGTACAATTTCTCAGGATTCTTTATAAACCGAAAAAAAGCTTTTTTTAGAACGGCAAAGCGTTTGTGATAAAGTAAAGCGTAATCTACGGTATCAGCACTTCCCCACTCAATTTCATCAAATTCACCGACATTAAGATAGCCATCCTCGCAAAGTAGGTTAAAATCAATAAAATAAGGATTACCGGCATAAGCAGAAAAAGATTGATATGGCGAATCACCATAGCTTGTAGGCGAAAGGGGTAAAATCTGCCAATAGCTCTGCCCAGCTTTACTTAAAAAATCAACAAACTCATAGGCTTCTTTGCCAAACGTACCTATTCCGTACTTATTAGGCAAAGAAAAAATGGGCATTAATATACCGGCTAATCTCATTACATACACCTCAAAATTAATTTATAAATATATTATATACTTAAATTAATAAAAAACAATAAAAAATCGTCCCCATTTTTATGGAGACGATTAATATTTAAGCAAAAATTAGATTTCAGCAAAGTACTTGATAGTACGAACCATCTGGCTAGTGTAAGAGTTCTCGTTATCATACCAAGAAACAACCTGTACCTGATAGGTATCATCATCAATCTTAGTAACCATTGTCTGAGTAGCATCAAAGAGAGAACCGTATGTGATACCGATGATATCGGAAGAAACGAGTTCTTCTTCTGTGTAGCCAAAGGAAGCAGAAGAAGCAGCCTTCATAGCAGCATTGATGCCTTCAACAGTAACGTCTTTGCCCTTAACAACAGCAACAAGGATAGTAGTAGAACCGGTAGGAACAGGAACACGCTGTGCGGAACCGATGAGCTTGCCGTTGAGTTCGGGAATAACAAGACCGATAGCCTTAGCAGCACCGGTGCTGTTGGGAACGATATTGCAAGCAGCAGCACGTGCACGACGAAGGTCACCCTTTCTGTGAGGACCGTCAAGAACCATCTGGTCGCCTGTCCAAGCATGAACAGTAGTCATAATACCGCTCTGGATGGGAGCATACTTGTTAAGAGTATCAGCCATAGGAGCGAGACAGTTAGTAGTACAAGAAGCAGCAGAGATAATCTTATCGTCGGCGGTTAAGGTGTTTTCGTTAACGCTGTAAACGATAGTGGGAAGGTCCTTACCTGCAGGAGCAGAAATAACAACCTTTTTAGCACCGGCATCAATGTGAGCCTGTGACTTTTCTTTAGAGCAGTAGAAACCGGTACACTCAAGAACAACGTCTACACCAATTTCACCCCAAGGAAGGTTAGCAGCGTCTTTCTCTGCATAAATTTTGATAGTTTTACCGTCAACAGTAATGCTGTCTTCACCTGCAACTACGGTATCAGCGAGAGCATATCTGCCCTGAGCAGAATCGTACTTTAAGAGATGAGCGAGCATTTTGGGGCTGGTAAGGTCATTGATAGCAACAACCTCATAACCTTCAGCACCGAACATCTGTCTGAAGGCAAGACGACCGATACGGCCGAAACCATTAATAGCAACTTTAACCATTGGAAAAACCTCCTAAATAATTTACTATTTTTTGCTGATATTATTTTATCCTAATTTTAGGATTTTTTCAAGAGTTTTTTGTTATTTTTTTCACATTTATTAAATAACACAATAATAACAGTATTACATAGTGATATTTTGTAGAATTTTATAAAATACTTCTTATAATTTCCTCAGCACACATAAGCCCGTCTACTGCGGCGGATACGATTCCTCCTGCATACCCGGCGCCCTCGCCGCAAGGATAAACACCTTTTATACTTACCGATTCTAAATTTTTGTTTCTTAAAATTCTAACCGGAGAAGAGCTTCTTGTTTCGGGAGCTGAAAGTACAGCCGCACCATCAGAAAATCCGCTTAGTTTTTTATCAAGTAACGGCAGTGCCTCTTTTATTGAATCAACTATAAACCGTGGGAATATATCGTAAAAATCCGCAAAAACAGTATTAGGCATTACCGATGGCGCAACCTCAGTTATTTCGGGCGATTTATTATTTATCAGCGCATCAACGGTTGTGATAGGCACTAGACCATTGGCAACCTTATAAGCTTTTTCTTCAATTTCCCTTTGAAAACGGCAACCGGCAAGAACATCGTCACCCAAAAAATCGTCAGGTGTAACGTTTACAAGCAGAGCGCTGTTTGAATTTTTACCGTCACGCTTACTATTACTCATACCGTTAACTGTTACGGTGTTATTTTCACTGGTTGCATTTATTACCTCACCACCGGGACACATACAAAAGGTATATACACCCCTGCCGTTTGGTAAATGTACCGCTAATTTATAGGTAGCTGCGCCTAAAACAGAAACGAGTTTTCCGTCACCGTACATAGCCTTATTTATTTTTTCTTGAAGATGTTCAATTCTCACACCCACGGCAAAGGGTTTTCGTTCCATCGAAACGTCAATGTTTCTAAGATATGAAAAAATATCTCTTGCTGAATGTCCCGTAGCTAATATAACTCGGTCACATTCTATCTTCTCGCCGCTTTTTAAAATAACGCCCGATACTTTTTCGTCGGTAATTTCAAAAGAATCCATGGCGCAGTTAAACCACACCTGACCGCCTAGTGAAATAATCTCCTCACGAATATTTTTAACTATTTTCGCAAGAATATCAGTTCCAATATGAGGTTTTGCATCATATAAAATATTGTCCGGTGCGCCAAATTCGCAAAAAGTTTCGATAACGGTGCGGCAACGAGGATTTTTAATACCGGTAGTTAGCTTACCATCAGAAAAAGTACCTGCACCACCCTCGCCGAATTGAACGTTAGACTCGATATCAAGTTTACCGCCGCCAAAAAAATTCTTAACCTTTTCTGTTCTTTTTTCAACGCAATCTCCACGTTCAATAACTATTGGTTTTAAACCCGAACGTGCAAGCAGTAACGCCGCAAACACACCGGCAGGGCCAAAACCTACTACCAACGGTTTCATTTTCCCCGTATTTTTAACCGACCATTCATAAACAAACGGTTTATAAGGACTAACATTTTTATTCTTTTTAAGCAGTATTTTTTCTGTTTCCCTATCTGCATTAACAATAAAGGAACAGCAAAAACAAATATTATCCTTATGCCTTGCATCAATAGATTTTCTATAAAGTTTAAGGCTTATTATTTTGCCGACATTAATCTTTAAAAATGCCGCCACGTAAGGCAAAGTATTGTGAATTTCTTCTATAGGTATAAAAACATTATTTATCAGTATCATCAGTAATTCCTTTTGCAGCGGCAGCGGCTGAAGACCACGCCCACTGAAGATTATATCCTCCACAGTCACCGTCTATATCAAGAACCTCGCCTATAGCATAAAGTCCTTTATGTATTTTAGATTCCATAGTTTTATTATCAAATTGTTCTGTAGAGATTCCGCCTGCGGTTACCTGAGCATTTTCGAAGCCGTTATGCGCCGTCACACTAATAGTAAAACCGAAAATATTTTCACTTATATATCTAAAAACATTATCGTTAAGTTCGGATACTTTTTGATTTAAAGAAATATTACACATTTTAAGCATAGTAAACCCAAGCATTTTAGGCAGAAGCCCCGTAAAGAAAAATTCCATAGTCCTGTCCTTTAGAATATTCTTCCGCTTAAGCAACAAATGAAAAATTTCATTATAAGTAAATTCGGGCATAAAATTAATCTTAATTTTCTTATCCCTGCCGAAATTAAAGTGCCGAGAAATTTGCATAACCGCAGGACCAGAGACACCATATTTAGTGAATAACAGTTCGTCACAGTTTTCGCCTACCTTTTTATGGTCAATAATCGCCGAAACTCTAGCATTAACCTTTATACCGTTTAACGCTTTAATATTTGTTAAATCAGTCTTTAACTGAACGATAGAAGGCATTTGCGAAACGGTTTTATAGCCGAGCAGAGATAGAAGCTTATAGCCATCCCCCATACTGCCAAGCTTAATACCTCCGGCAATACCACCCGATGCAATAATAATTTTTTTTGATAAAAATTCATTATTTACGCTCTTTAAAATATATCCTGAATCAGATAACTTAATATCGGTAATACGCGAAGAAACTATAGTTTCTACACCCAGCCGCTGCGTTTCAAGGCGTAAAGCATCAACAACAGATGCGGCCTGCAAACTATAAGGATACATTTTACCATTTTCACCGTCAACCAAAGGTATACCAATACTCTCAAAAAAATCCACAGTAAAATTATAGCCAAATTCTTTTAGTGCAAAATGGCAAAACTCAGAATTTTCACCATGATAAAAGGAAAAATCGAGATTTTTATTAGTGATATTACATCTTCCATTACCGGTAACAATAAGTTTTTTGCAAACACGGTCAAGTGCCTCTAGAACCATCACACTAACTAAAGGATTTTGTCTTTTAATCAGAATCGCCGCAGTTAGTCCCGAGGCTCCTCCGCCAATAATAACTATATCTCTTTTCATAGCATTCTCCTATTCCTCATTACCCCAATATTTTCTATCAAGGCTTCTAAACTGAATAGCCTGAGCTATGTGTTCTATATCAATTATATCTTTTCCATCCAGGTCTGCAACAGTTCTGGCAACCTTTAAAATTCTGTCATACGCTCTGGCAGACATACCTAAATTATTAAATGCACGTTGTAGAATTATCGAGGCATTTTCTGTCATAACACAGTATTTTTTAAGTAACGAAGGTGTAAGACGAGCATTACAGGATATGCCCGTACCACGGTATCTTTCGGTTTGAATTTTACGTGCCCCATTAATACGCTCACGAATAATTTCTGAGCTTTCCTCGGTTACCTGAGAATTAAGAGCATCAAAATTAACGGGAGGTACTTCAATATGTAAATCCATACGGTCAAGCATAGGTCCGGAAACCTTATTAAGATATTTTCTAACTGCATTTTGAGTGCAAGTACACTCTCGGGTGGGATGTCCGAAAAATCCGCAAGGACAAGGATTCATAGCCGCCACGAGCATTATAGAACTAGGATAAGTAAGACTTCCCGCCACTCTGGAAATAGTAACCCTGCCATCTTCAAGAGGCTGCCTGAGTCCCTCCATAGTTGACCTTGCAAATTCGGGTAATTCGTCTAAAAACAGTACGCCGTTATGAGCGAGAGAAATTTCCCCCGGACGCGGAATTGCACCGCCACCGGTCAAACCGTTAGCAGAAATAGTATGATGAGGCGCTCTGAAGGGACGCCTTTTTATTAGAGGATTTTTGCTGTCAAGAACACCGGCAATCGAATGAATTTTAGTAGTTTCAATAGATTCTTCAAAGGTCATTTCAGGCAGTACGGTAGGAATTCGTTTGGCGAGCATACTTTTACCCGAACCCGGAGGTCCAATAAATAAAAGATTATGGCCACCTGCCGCCGCAACCTCTACTGCCTGTTTAGCTAGAGCCTGACCTCTTACGTCAGCCATATCTAAAAGAGATTCAACCGACGTTTCGGCAAAATCATAAGCTTCTGCCTTACCAATTTTTTTAACATTATTAAGATGTAGTAAAACATCTTTTAAACTTTCTGCGCCAAAAATATTTATTCCGTCAACAACTGATGCCTCTTTACTATTGTCAAGAGGCAGAAAAATATCTTCAAAGCCTTCATCATGTGCTGTAATGGCCATTGCCAAAGTACCGTCAACTCTTCTTATACGACCATCAAGGGAAAGTTCGCCTAAGAAAACCTTATTTTCTATTTTGACTTTAATTTGTCCGGTAGACAGCAGCAAAGCAATAGTTATGGGTAAATCGTAGTGTGAGCCACCTTTTTTCAAATCAGCAGGAGCAAGATTTATGGTTATTCTTCCATTTGGAAAATTAAAGCCACAATTTTTTATAGCAGAGCGCACCCTATCTCTCGCCTCTTTAACAGATGCATCAGGCAATCCAACTATATCGAAACTAGGCAGACCCTTAGATACATCCGCCTCAACTTCTACAATATACGAGTTCATTCCAAAAAGACCTACACTGCTGACTTTAGAAAACATTTTCTCACCCAAAATTTGTATTTTACTAAATCATTATACAACAAATAATATCAAAGAGCAATAACCAATTACTGCTTGACAAAAGTGTAGTTTAAATCTATAATAACTATTGCTGAATATAATATGGAGACGTATCGAAGTGGTCATAACGGACATGACTCGAAATCATGATGCCCCTTGAGGGACGTGGGTTCGAATCCCACCGTCTCCGCCAGAAAAAGACCTATGCTTTGATACAAAGCATAGGTCTTTTTCAACGAAATAAATCCCTTGCGGGATTTGTGAAATACGCTTCGCGTGTGAAATATTGCTTCGCAATGTGAAATGCCTGCGGGCGTGAGTGGATTTATTTCATTTCACTTGATGCGTAGCATCAAATTTCACAATTCACAAAGTGAATTATTTCACATTTGCCGCAAGGCAAATATTTCACTGAGTTCAAATCGTTAAAAGACAACTAATCGTTAAATCATAACCATAATCGTTGAGTTAGTGGGATAATCGTTATATTATAGACCAATGTAGGTTTGTCAATGATGTGTTACAAAATCAGAAAACTTCGCCGTTAATAAGAAAAGCCTTTAAATAATCAGCAG